>CAKPMC010000001.1 GCA_934167875.1 uncultured Bacilli bacterium
AATTCTTTTTCTAACTCTTCTATACTTTTAGCTCTCAATAGTTTCGCAAACTTAACTATTTCGTTATCTATAGTAGAATTAAGCTTTACTAAACTTTTATTTCTTCTATTGATAAGCCTGTTAATTCAGAAATAGTAGAAAGATCCATACCCTTATTAATCATCTTTTTAGCTATCTCAAGCTGTTGTTCCTTTTTACCTTCATCCTTTCCAGTAAGACGCATATCTTCCATATCAAAGGCTCTTCTTTCTTCTACATCATATGCTCCAGCAAAATTAGGATCCATTAATAACTCTTCTATCTTATTTACCGCTTTCATATAATTATCATCTTCCTTGAATTCTTTTTCTAACTCTTCTATACTTTTAGCTCTCAATAGTTTCGCAAACTTAACTATTTCATTATCTATAGTATACTCTTGGTTAACTATATTTTCAAGTATTATATGTATTGATTTATATAAATTTGTCTCTATATTTCCTTCTTCATCTCTTGGTACAAATGTTAATACTGGTAACTTAGTATGATACTTATTAAAATTATCTAAGTTTATTAATATTACTGTTGGAAATCTAGTATTTCTTGGCCTAGTCATCTCTATAATACTTGCCATAGCATATGATGAATTCTTATCAAATATATAATTAGTACTATTTCTATTTATTTCTACTATTATCCTATGATTCTCATCTATTAAAACCATCACATCTGATTCTTTATTTTTTTCATATATCTTTTTCTTTGGTATTTCTCCTCCTACATATTTCGCATTAATTAATAATTCTTTATCTATTCCTGCTACTTTACTTATAAATGTTGCTACTACTTCTCTTGCTTCTTCGCTTCTTAAAAGAGCTTTAGCTAATGCATCATTCATTACATCTATTTTCATGTTTCTTATTTCATCTTTTAACATATCATTCCTCTTTTATTTATATTTTTTGAAGTAAGACGTCTTTACTCACAATAGTATTATTTCTATTTTTTTATAAATATCTAAGAAATTATTAAAAAATTTAAAAAAAGAAACAAATTCTTAAATAATTTGCTTCTTATAATATATTAATCTCCTAAATAAGTAATTCTAGCATAACCATTTCCTTGTTTACTACAATTTTCAGTAGGAGTTTCACTAGTACAAGTAGTAGAAACAGTCTTAGTGGATTCTTCATTTGATTCTTCGCAATTGTAACAGTACATTGTTTTATTTGATAATAGTGAATTTCCAATATATCCAGAGCCACCACCGGCACCGCTATCAGTTCCTTGGCCATTTAAAGTTTGGGCAAAGCCACCATAGTAACCACCACCAGCACCAGCTGTTCCTTCAGCACCATACGTATTATAGCTATCAGGAATTCTACCGTTTCCACCTTGACCAAACATATAGCCAGAATCCTGAGTGCCACCCAATATATCAGTACCAGAATTTGAAGTAGTACTATTTCCTTTATAGCCACCGCCTGAACTTCCAGGATTTTTAGCCCAAGAAGCAGAACCAGCTCCGCCACCTGCTACAATATATATAGAATTTTTATAATTTTCAAGTGTTGATAATAAACCAGATCTATCAGCTATATGGGTAGCTCCTCCTCCACCAGCACCACTGTGAGAAAAACTACTTTCAGCACCATAACCGCCGCCATTATATCCACCATCTACTCTACCAACAGTTCCACTAGAATTAGCACCCTTTCCACCAATGTTAACGAATAATTTAGAACCCTTATCTAAATAAATCTGTCCTGATGAATATCCACCATAGCCTCCTGCATAATTATTAAATGTATAATTTCCCCCTTGAGCTCCCCAAGTTTCAATTTTATAAGTACCAGAATAAGGAGCTTCAAAAGATTGCTCATCACCAAGATAATCAAAATTCCATACTTTATCTAAAGTATAAGGATTACTCTTAGTTCCATTACCATTTATAGGATCATCAATGCGAACATTAATAACAGGTCTTAAAACAATAAAACCACCATTATTAGCTAAAACATAGCCAATAGATCCATCATTATTAATAGGCCAAATATGTACACCTATACTACCACTATTTTTATATCCAATAGAACTCATAGTCCAAACATATCTATTATTGTTTAAAAAATTATTAGCATTAGCTGATCCAAAATATAATCCAGCAAATACTATTTCATCATACGTAATAAGCCCAATATTAGAATCAACCAAACCATAACCATTACCATCAGTACCACATTTGAAAGAAGGGGTATAACTACTATAATCAACCATACTAGCATTATTACCAGAATAACTAGAATCAAACCTTACTTTAACTTGTTCGCAAAAATACTTACCACTAACTACATATTTAGAATATTTGGAATTACTTTCTATACTAGTAGTATACCAACTATCCAATTCCGTTTTAGCATTAGAATTTGAATAATACATATATTTGTAGTCATTTATTAAAGAATTAAAAGAATAACCAGTATTATTATTAATTCCATCTTGTAAAATTAATCTAACTGTATCATCTTCATTAATTCTTATTATTCTCCAAATAAGTCCTGCAAATGATACATAATTATTTTCTACTTCCCCTCTAAAATAATAAGTTGCTTTACCACTATTAGTATCAATTGATTTATACAATCCACTTTTATCACTACTATTATTTGAAGAAGTTGAAAGTGTTGGTTCATCAGTAATTATAGTATTATTAGCTAATACAGCACTTGATAAATAATTTTTACTAATTATAGTATCCTTATTCAAACTGTTATTACCAGAACCCAAAACAAGTTTTTTATTAACTAAACCACCAACAACGCCAATATATACTGTACTACTAGTATTACCATTATTTTCTATTTTTACAGTTATAGTTTTCTTACCCTTAGCCTCAATAGTTCCAGATACTGAATCAACAGTAGAACTACTATACGCAACATTTATATCAGAATTATCTGTATCTAATCTATAGTACAATTCATATTTAGAGGCTATTTCATTCAAAGAAGTCAGATTAACTAAAAATTCCTTAGTTTCTGAAGCTCCAATAACAATTTTACCATTATCTAACGAATCACTTTCTAATTTATATTTTAGATCACCAGCTACTATATTTAGTTTACCATGTTCTTCCTTAGTATTATTAAAAAAGGCATAAGAAGCATAAAAACAACCAATGCTTATAATTAACAATATTACCGTTACAATATATATTTTCTTAGCCTTTTTCATAATATTATTTCCTTTCTACATTAACAATTTATCTAACTATATTAGATTTAATTGAAGTAATTTTAACTCGTACCCCATATACATCATTAGCGTTAGGATAATAATCATAAATATTACCTGATTCTCCATGAATACTCCAAAGAAAATCAGTAGTATCAGCTTTAGCTGTCATAGTCCAATAAGAAGTGGTAGTCAACCAATTATTATTTAGTTTAATATAAAAATTATTAAATTGCTGATTATCAGCAAGGGCAATATCATATACAGTAGGAAGACCAATAGATGTTATACCTCTTAATGAACTATTAATTATAGACTCATATGTATTTTTAATAAAATATCCAATATTATTACTATCAGTAGAATCATAAACACTAGTATTATCACCATCAAAAGTCATTGGACTACATATTGGATTTGAATTAATATTCATACCACAATCAGTATCATAAGTACCATCATTATTTAAATTATAATCTGATAATAAAACTACATTTTCCTGATATTCATCGCTATCGCTAAGTACATGCCATTTACTATTATCACTTAAAGTAATAGCTTGGCCAACACTATATGGAAAATATTCACCAATTTGTTTATTAAAACTATTTCCTGTAGACAAAACTAAGTCACTATTAACTAAACCAGAGATAAAATTAAAACCAACTTCACTACTAGTATCACCACTATTACGAATAATAACCGTTATAATTTTGGAAGAATTAGCTTCAATTGTACCTTCAGGTTTATATAAAGAATCTTTATCATAACCTATAGTAATATCATCATTCTTAGCATTTAATTGATAATATAACTGATACTTAGAATCAATATCATTTAAAGAAGTCAATTTTATAGTTATTTTTTGAATAGAATTACCAGCGATAGTTATTTTATTATCATTCAATTTATCGCTTTCAAATTTATATTTTAAATCACCAGCTACTATATTTAACTTACCGTGTTCTTCATCAGTATCAGTAAAAAAAGCATATGAAACGCAAAAAAAGACAACACTAAGAATTGTTAAAGTAATTGCCAATATATATATTTTCTCTACTTTTTCCATACTACCATATCCTCATATTATATTATACTCAAAAATAGACAAAAAAAGCAAGAAAGTTTATCTTTCTTGCTTATTTATTTTCAAGTTTAACACTAACTAATTTACTAACTCCAGATTCTTGCATTGTAATACCATATAAAGTATTAGCATATTCCATTGTTTTTTTCTTATGTGTAATAAGTAAAAATTGTGTTTTAGTCTTATAATGATCTAAGTATTTGCCAAAATTATCTACATTAGCTTCATCAAGCGCTGCTTCTACTTCATCAAAAATACAGAATGGAATAGGTTTAACATTTAAAATTGCGAATAATAAACTAATAGCTGTTAAAGTTTTTTCACCACCAGAAAGCAAACTAATAGTTGTTAGTTTTTTTCCCGGAGGAGAAGCTACAATTTCTACTCCAGTTTCTAAAATGTTATCTGGATCAGTAAGTTTAAGAGAAGCTTTACCACCACCAAATAGTTGTCTAAATACACCCTCAAACTCTTTTTCAATTAATTTAAATGTCTTTAAAAATTCTTCTTTCATTACTGAATCCATCTCTTCAATAATTTCAAGAAGAGTATCTTTAGCATTCAATAAATCATCTCTTTGACCAGATAAAAATTGATATCTTTCATTTACTTTATCATATTCTTCAATAGAAGCTATATTTACCATACCAATTCTCTTAATATTATTTTTATAAGTATTAACTCTATTTCTAGCATCATCAACTTCTAATTCAAGTTTATATTTTTCTCTAGCTTTCTCATAAGTTAATTCATAATCTTCACTTAAGGTATTTAGATAATAATCAAGTTTAACATCCATTTTACTAACATTAATTTCTAATTCTTTAAGTAAGTTTTGTTTCTTATTAAGACTACTATTATTTAAACGATTTTCCGCTTCCATTTCTTCAATATTAGCCTTTACTTTATCTTTTTCTTTAATAACTGTTTTTAATTCTAATTCTACCTGTTGTTTTTGTTTTTGTACTTCATAAAAGTCATTCATTAATCTTTCTTCTTCCTTAGATAAAGAAGAATCAACAACATGTTCTAAACTATTCAATTCTGACTCAGTACTAGTTAATCTTTCTTGATAATCATTTAAAGTATGATATTTACTATTAATTTTATCATTTAAAAGAATATAATTTGTTTGTAAAGATTGTCTTTTATCTTCCAAGTCTTTTTTTAACTTATCTAGTTCTTGTAGTTTTTTATCTAATTCATCAATAACTGAATTATTTGCTTCTTTTTGACGTTTCAATCTATCTAATTCTTGCTTATCACTTATAATACTACGAGTAGCTGTAATATTACCACCAGTAATAGAACCACCAACATGTATAACTTCACCATCAATTGTTACAATTTTATATCTTTGATTTATTTTCTTACTGATACGATTAGCAGCATCAATATCAGTAACAAGTAATACATTACCTATCTGATTATAAATAATATTCTTATAAATACTATCAAAATTAGTCATATTAGCAAGTACATCAATATATCCCATTTCTTGTCTTAATATACTAAGAGTTTCATTATCAACATACTTAGCTTTAATAACATTTAATGGAAAAAAAGTACAACGTCCTAATTTATTATCTTTTAAATAATTAATAGCATCTTTAGCACTTGCTTCATTGTCTACAACCAAAAACTGTTTACTACCACCAAGTGCAACCTCCAAAGCTTTACTAAACTTACCATCTATTTCAATCAAATTACCAATAATATCATGAATACCGTTTAATCTAGGATTATTAATAATTCCCTTTATACTAGCAGGTAAATATCCACCATTTTCAATAAAATTAGTTAGTGAACTTATTTTATTATCTAAATCATAATTATCTTTCTTTTTAGCATTTTGCTCTCTAAAACAATTATCATAATTCTGATCATTAATACTGATCTTATTATTAATTTCTCTTAATTCCGTTTGATTACTTTCTAAATCCTTTTTATCTATACCAATTTCTGATTCTAATAGTTCAATATCATTTTTAGTCTTTAATAAGTTTTCTTTTAATAACGTTATATTCTCATGAACCCTATTATCTGTAGCATCATATTTACTTCTTTCTTGAAGTATCTTTTTATCGCCATTTAATTTTTCTTCTTTTTTAGTTAAACTTAAAAGTTGTTCCTGTAAATCAGTAATATTTTTTTCTAATTTTAATAAATTAACTTTTTGTGTATCTATATTAGCATCACTACCGCTATTGCTTGCTGATAATGATACTATTTCATTATTTAAATCTTCTATTTTTTGTTTAGAATTCTGATACTGTTCATTCAAAGTTTCAATTTCATAAGCAATTAAAGCAACCTCTATTTGTTCTAAAGCGTGTTTATTTTCTAAATATTCTTTGGCTTTTTTACTTTGCTCTTTTAATGGTTCAAGTTGTGTTTCAAGTTCTACTATAATATCATTAACACGATCTAAATTATCATGAGTTTTATCAAGTTTACGAATAGCTTCTTCTTTTCTTTTTTTATACTTAAGTACACAAGCTGCTTCTTCAAATACTACCCTTCTATCATATGGAGAATTAGATAATATTTTTTGAACTTCACCCTGAGATATAATATTAAAACTTTCTTTTCCTATACCACTATCCATAAATAAATCAGTAATATCTTTTAATCTACATTTCTCTCCATTTAAAAAATATTCATTTTCTCCAGTACGATAAACCCTTCTTTTAATAGATACTTCACTATAAGGAACCTTTAAATAATTATCACTATTATCAAAAATAAGGCTAACACTAGCTACATTTAAACTATTACGGCTTTTACTACCAGAGAAAATAACATCAGTCATAGCTCCATCACCACGAAGACTTTTAACAGATTGTTCTCCTAATACCCAACGTACTGCATCAACAACATTACTTTTACCACTACCATTTGGACCAACTATACATGTAATGTTATCATCTAAAACAATACTAAGCTTATCAGCAAACGATTTAAAACCAGATGCCTGGATTTCTTTTAAGTACATATTATCACCTTACCACTAAGGTAAATTATACTATAGAAGCCATTCTAAAACAAGAAAAACAGGAACTTTTATTGTCCCTGTTTCTTTCTTAAAATATGATATTCTTTTACTTCTTCACCTTTTAAACAATCTAACTTTTGACCAAATTTTAAATAAAATTTACCAACCAAATTTTCAAATGTTCTAACTACATTTGAAAAACCAGCTTCATTCTCAAGATACATATTTCCCGATGTTTCTAATGCTGTTATTTTATTATTAAAAATATACAAACAGTATTTCTTTTGAAAATAATCACTATTTTCATTAGAAAATTGACCAAGTACAGATATATTTAAATTTTCATAATCATCAATTGAATATGATTTAAAAGATAACCTATCAGATAAACGATTACTACCATCTTTAAATATTGAATATGTACTTTCAATATAACCCTTATTATCAAAATATTCTAATTTAAAAATAGTAACATTTTCTTTAACAAATAAAACATTATTAACTACTTTATTATCATCATTAATAGTATCATATTCAAAAAAAGTAAAATCATTAGCCATAATTTGTTTGAAACTACCAATTCTAACATCTTCTAAATTACTTACAAATGGTTTTAATAATCCTTTTTTTATTTCAGAATCAGTAATCATTCTTTCAACAAAAATTTTATCCTTACAATAATCATTAATAATATTTTTTATATTATCATAACTTAAAAATTCCATAGTACTACTCCTCTTGCGCTTTATTATAACACAATTATCTATTTTTCATCCACTAAATTTTCATTAATTAATTGTTGTAACGTAACTATATCATAACCCTTTTGTTTTATATATGAAATTATAGTAGGTAATTCTTTAATAGTTGTATCATTTAAATTAAAACTAATTATACTTCCATTTTCTAATTCTTTTTTAACAGTACTAAAAGGATAGTTATTAACACTTATTGTTGGTTTTATTGTGTACATTTTATAATTACTACATAAGTCTAAAATATTACTATTTTTATAATCCGTATAACAGAACATTGTATCTTTATTAGTAAGAGAAGAAATCATATTATTAGTCCAATTAAATTTATTAACGGTATAACTACCATCATAACCTAAATTTTCTATTTCATTACCATTACTTGATAGTTCTAAAACTTTATTCATATTATTTTCAACTACACTACCATCTATAAAAAAGGTAGCAGCTATATTTTTATTTAATAAAATATTACTTACTTGATTAATATAAGAAATGTCATCTGCTTTAAAAACTAAAGATACTCTACTTAAGTTAGGATTACCACTAATTATATATTTATCAAAATTATTATTTATAGTAATGTTAGGAATAACTTCATCAAAAACTAGCATTGACTCACTATAAGAATTTATTTTTTTCATATTTTGATAACTTTTTTCAATATTTACTTTTTTACCATTCATACCAATCACAATTTCATCCTGGTTAATAATAGCACTCATAGGATCAATATAAAATTTTTCTGAATTAGCTAAAATATTTTTCATAATAGGATCATTTCTTTTTACTATATCAACAGCTCTATCAGTATAATAAAAACTAAAACAAGCAAGAACTAACACTCCTAAATATGAAGTATATTTTTTAAACATAAAATCACCTTAATAAAATATATGATGATAAATATTATTTTTTACTAAAAATAACTGATTATTTTAATCAATAATTTTGAACATATTATTTTTAATATAAAAGTATCATCCTAACTTAACAACTAGCTTTAATCAAAATAAAAAAATACCGAATCAAATGATTCGATATTTAATTAAAAACTACGTGAACTGCCACCGCCACCTGATGATCCTCCTCCACCAGAAAAGCCACCAAAAGAACTACTAGATGAAGAACTACTGCCATCATAATAGAAAAATGATGAACTACGTCTTCTGCGACCATTTCTATTGTTACCACCAGAAGTAAAACTATTAACTATTATAATTATAATAATCCAAAATATAATTATAAAAATAACAAAAGAAATAAAATCATCATCAGTATTAGATTCAGGATCATCAATAGTAATATCATCATAATTATAGTATTCGGCCACCTCTTTAAAAAAGGCTTTATATCCATTTAACATTCCAGTAGTAAATTCATCATTTTTAAAATAAGGAATCATATACTCATCCTGAAATCTACCTGTTTTACCATCTGGTAATATTTCTTCTAATCCATAGCCTACTTCTACGCGCATTTTTCTTTCTTCTAAAGCAAGTAGTAATAATAAACCATTATTTTTTTCTGAATCACCAATACCAAATTTTCTAAATAATTTAGTGGCATATTCTTCAAGACTAGCACCATCCAAATTTGGTACTGTAACTACTACAATCTGAGCTCCAGTCTTATTAGCTAAGGAAACACTATGCTCTTGTATGTATTGCCTAGTATCACTATCTAGGATATTAGCATAATCGTTAACATAAAAATCTGTAGTGGGATCAACAGTATCAAACGCTAGTACATTTTCTCTAGGAACAAATAAAATAGCTAAAAAAAGAAAAAAGAATATAATCTTTTTCATTTTAGAATTCCACTTTAGGTACGTCTGTTTTACCTTCACTTACTTCAAAATAATCTTTTTTATTAAAACCAAACATACCTGCTAAAATATTAGTAGGAAACTTCTTAATAGAAGTATTATAAGATGTAACAGCATCATTATAATCACGACGTGATGTAGCTATTCTATTTTCAGTTCCAGCTAGTTCATCAGATAATTGAATAAAATTTTGATTAGATTTTAAATCTGGATAATTTTCAACCACAACCATTAAAGCATTTAAAGCTGATGTTAGTTCATCATTAGCATTACTTTTTTCTGTAACTGTATTTGCTTTTAATAGATTTTCTCTAGCACTAGTAATTTTATCAATAATTTCAGTCTCATGTGAAGTATATCCTTTTACTGTACTAACTAAGTTAGGTATTAAATCTGCTCTTCTTTCAAGCTGAACATCAACATTTGCAAGTTGTTTATCAACATTTTCAGATTTTTCAACTAAAGAGTTATAACTTCCTCCTAACATAGAAATTATAATAACGATAACTGCAACAACACCAAGTAAAATCATAGTAGATTTTTTCATATTCTCACCTTCCTTAGTATTAGTATACCAGAAATCAAAAGAAAAAAGAAGAAATTATTTTCTTCTTCCTATTTGCTTTTGATAAATATTCATACTTGTAGAACCAACAATGTAATGCTGAGCTATTTCTTTTGATTCTTTTCTTTCTATAGCATTTTGCTTACATTTATCCCTAATACTTCTATCTAATTCTTCAAGTTTGCTAGAAGAAATAGGTATTTTTTTTGTAGAAGAAATTTTGGCACATGCTGCTTGATAATTTAATGGAGCTTTTTTAATTTTACCTTTAAAGTTTAAATTACTAATTTCTCTATCATAATCTAATTTACTAGCTTTATACGCTTTTAAACCTTTTAAAATATGTTCCAATTTTTTAAGACCATAATTATATTCTTGACTTTGATCTAATTTCTCTTTAGTTGCTAAAGAAGCAGATACATATATTGATGTATACTTATTTAATTGTTCTTCTATTTCCTGTATCTTGCTATCTAGTTCATCATTTGGCAAATTGCATATTGAATTATAATCAATAATACATTCATTTTCCTGAAAATATAATACTGACTGTTCTTGAACATATTTTTCAAAATTAAAAATTGTAGAATAAGAAACTTTTGCTTTTCTTTCTAATAGAACACCTCTAGGTTTGTTTTCTAAAAATTCAATATCTTCAGATTCAACATAACATATACCATTTCTAATTATTTTCATTGTATCACGCTCACAAAAATATTATTATTTATTTTCTTTTTCTTCTTTTTTAGGCTTTGGTAAAGCTTGTTTTCTAGAAAAGTTAAGTCTACCCTTCTTATCACAACCAACAGCCATAACTAAAATTTCATCGCCAAGTTTTACTACATCATCCGTTTTCTTTACTCTTTCATGAGCAAGTTCTGAAATATGAACAAGTCCTTCACAACCAGGCCATACTTGTACGAAGCAACCAAAGTCTTCAATTTTTACGACTTTAGCTGGATAAATTTTTCCTTCTTCTACTTCTTTTACTACATCTAGGATCATTTGCTTTGTTTTTTCAATGATATCTTTATCAGAATGGTAAATTGTTACACGACCATCATCTTCTAAATCTACCTTAACAGCATTGATATCAGTAACAGCAGTAACATTAGAAGCGTCACATATAATCTTAGTAATCATTTCACCACCTCTACCAATAACATCTTTAATTTTCTCAGGTTTAATAAAGAAAATTTCTGTTTTAGGTGCATATTTACTAACTTCTTTACGAGGTTCAGCAATTTGTTTTGTGATAACATCTAAGATTTCAAATCTAGCTTTTTTAGCTTGTGCTAATGCTTCTTTTAAGATATTTTCGGTAATACCTTTGATTTTAATATCCATTTGAAGAGCAGTAATTCCATCTTTGGTTCCTGCAACTTTAAAGTCCATATCTCCTAAATGATCTTCCATACCTTGAATATCTGTTAAAATGGTATAATCATCTCCTGATGTAATTAATCCCATCGCAATACCAGCTACTGGTGCTTTAATAGGAACTCCTGCTGCCATTAAACTCATACAACCAGCACAAATTGTTGCTTGGCTAGAAGAACCATTACTCTCAAGTACTTCTGATACAACACGAACAGTATATGGGAATTCTTCTTCTGATGGCATTACTTGTAGAAGAGCTCTTTCTCCTAAGGCACCATGTCCTATTTCTCTTCTACCAGGTGCTCCATATCTACCTGTCTCACCAACTGAGAAAGCTGGGAAATTATAATGTAACATAAATCTTTTTTCAGTTTCCATGTCAAGTCCATCTAAAATTTGATGTTCTCCTAATGCACCCAATGTAGTAATTGCTAAAGCTTGAGTTTGTCCACGAGTGAATAAGGCAGAACCATGAGTTCTAGGAAGTAAATCAATATCAGTAGAAAGTGGTCTAATCTCGTCCATTCTTCTACCATCGGCTCTTGTTTTTTCTTTTACTACAATTTGTCTAAAGATTTCATATTCAATTTCTTCTAAAATAAGTTTAACTTTAGTAATTAATTCCACTAGTTCTTTTTCTTTTAATTTATCTTCGTTTTCTTTAGTGTATTTTTCTACAACACTTTCTTTAATTTCATCAATTCTAGCATATTTTTCTAATTTATCCTTAATTCTTAAAGCATCAGATAAATCTTTTTCTGCTAAGCTTCTAACTTCACTACGAAGCTCATCTGTTAATTCTAGAACTTCATATTCCATCTTAGCTTCTCCAATTTCAGCTATAATTTCTTCTTGGAAAGCTACTAATTCTTTAATTGCTTCATGTCCAAACATTAATGCTTTTAACATTAAATCTTCAGATACCTGTTTAGCACCAGCTTCTACCATATTAATAGCATATTTAGTACCGGCTACTGTTAAATCAAGTTCTGATCTTTCTAATTCATCTGGGGTTGGATTAATAATAAATTCATTATCTACATACCCAACTTTCACACCGGCTATTGGTCCATCAAATGGAATCTTACTAATACAAGTTGATAAACTAGAACCAAACATAGCAGTTAATTCTGGTGAATAATCAGGATCAACTGATAATACCGTATTAACTATCTGTACTTCATTTTTAAAGTCTTCTGGAAACATTGGCCTCATAGGTCTATCAATCATACGAGCAGCAAGAGTTCCTTTTTCTGTAGGACGACCTTCTCTTTTAATAAATCCCCCTGGAATTTTTCCAACTGCATATAATTTTTCATTATATAAAACCATTAATGGAAAGAAATCTGATAAAACATTTGCTGTTTTACTAACAACAGCTGTAGATAAAATAACTGTATCCCCATATCTAACTAATACAGCTCCATCAGCTTGTTTGGCAACTTCACCATGTTCTACTACTAATTTTTTTCCTCTAAAATCAAATTCAAATACTTTTTTCATATATTACTCCTTTACTTATTATTTTCTTTATTAATTTTTATAATATAAATTTAGTATATCAATCAAAAAATAAAGACACTAAAAAATAGTGCCTAGATTTAATTATAAATTATTTTCTTAATCCTAATTTGCTAACGATGTCACGATATCTTTGAACATCTTTCTTAGCTAAATAGTTAAGCATGCTTCTTCTTTGTCCAACTTTCTTTAAAAGTCCACGACGAGAATGATGATCATGAGTATGTACTTTTAAATGTTCAGTTAACTCTTTAATTTCTTCAGTTAAAATAGCGATTTGTACTTCACAAGATCCTGTATCTTTTTCATCTCTTGCATACTTTTTAATTAAAGCTTGCTTTGTTTCTTTAGTTAAAGCCATTTCAATTCCTCCTTATATATTATTAGCCTTTACCAAGTACAAGGTCGGAGTTTTCTCCATGTCCTAGAAAAGGTACAGGTATAATATACTAAATATTTACTTAAAAATCAAGTGTTTTATTATTAAATTCAACTATACTTTCATTTTAAAATAAAACCCGAATTATTTTTGAAGGAGGTTTACATATGTGATTTTATAAATTTACATAGAAAAAGTTCAAGTAAATCATCTATAATTAAGTTAACACCAAAACTATAGAAAGAAGTGATTTCCTTGAACAATATTTATTCTAATATTTTAAAAAATAAAAAAATAAACATTTATCTCTAAAAAAGTATCAAAAAATTGAATCTGAATATAATCATTATATGTCATCTAGAGTTAAAGACATAGAAATAACTGAATTTAAAAAGAAATTAGCTAAGATGATTGGTACTACTACATCTAACATTTATGAAATTATTAAAAAAGTTAAAAAAGAAACAAATTCTTAAATAATTTGCTTCTTAAAATCTAAAATAATTATAAAAGTGAGGAATATTTTATTTCTAAAATATAGAAAAAGAATAAGTTATTCACTTACTCTTTCTACATCAAATTTAACATTTACGCCATTTAGATTAACTTCTTCTGTATCTAATTCTTTCTTGATAATATCTAAAGCTAATGTTTCTTTTTTAATTATTTCAATATAATTAGAAATAGCGTTTTCAAAATCATTATTTTCAGTATAGTAGATTTTAATTCTATCAGTAATTTCAAAATCCTTTGCCTTTCTTAAATTTTGAACTTTACTAATAAATTCACGCACAATTCCTTCATTAATTAATTCACTAGTTAAAGTAGTATTTAAAACAATAAAATGATTTCCTTCATGACTTGCGTTAAATCCTTCTTTAGAAGAAACTCTAATTTCTACCATTTCAGGAGTAACTTCTACTTCTTCATGATCAACTTCCATTTTGATAGTACCATTACTTTCTAAAGTAGTAATATCTTCTTCACTTAAAGAGACAAGTTTTTCTTGGAATTCTTTCATATGAGATCCAAACATCTTACCACAAATCTTAAAGTTAGGCTTTACTTCAAAATTCATATATAATGATAAATCTTTCGCAAAAGTAACTTTTTTTACATTTAATTCTTCTTTAATTAAATCTACTAAATCAGAAATAGTATCCTCATTTTTACCATCTAAAATAACTTCACTAATTGGTTGTCTTACTTTAATTTTAGCTTCTTCTCTAGCATTTCTACCAAGTGAGATTAAATCTCTTACTAAGTCCATTCTGCGTTCAATTTTTTCATTAATTTTAGCTTCATCACAAACTGGATAACTAGCTAAATGAACACTTTCTTCACCAGTTAAATTAGTATAAATTTCATCAGATACAAAAGGTACAATTGGAGCAATTAATCTACAAATTCCTTCTAATACTTGATAAGTTGTCTTATAAACTGCCTTCTTACTAGTATCAAGACTACTACCCCAGAATCTTCTACGATTACGTCTAATATACCAGTTAGATAATTCTTCATTTACAAAACTGTTTACTAATCTTACTGCTTTATTTAAATCATATTCATTCATAGCATGAGTCATATATTTTACTAATTTATTATATTTAGAAAGTAACCATTTATCAATTTCTTCTAATTCATCATATTCTACTTCAAACTCTCTAGGATCAACTTTATCTGTATTTGCATACATTTCAAAGAATGTATAAGTATTTTTTAAGGTATTAAAGAATTTAGATTGAACTTCTTTGATACCATCTTCATCAAACTTAAGTGGTGTCCATACAGGAGATGCATATAACATATAAAATCTAGTAGCATCTGCTCCATATTTTTCTAAAATACTAAATGGTTCAACTGCATTTCCTTTAGATTTATGCATTTTTTGTCCAAATTTATCTAAAAGTAAGTCGTTTACAACAACATTTTTATAAGGACTACAACCTTTCACAAAAGTAGAAATTACTAATAAAGAATAGAACCAACCACGAGTTTGATCAATTCCTTCACTAATAAAATCAGCTGGGAACTGTTTTTCAAATAAATCTTTATTTTCAAATGGATAGTGATATTGAGCAAATGGCATAGAACCAGAATCAAACCAACAGTCCATTACTTCTTTAACACGACTCATTTCTTTTCCACAATTTGGACATTTAATATGAATATCATCAACATATGGTCTATGAAGTTCAATAGATTCATCAATATTCTCAATTGCTTTTTCTACTAACTCTTTACGAGAACCTATCATTTCATCATGTCCACAACTACATCTCCATAATGGAATTGGAGTACCCCAATATCTATTTCTAGAAATAGCCCAATCATTCATATTTTCAAGCCAGTTACCAAAGCGTTTTTCTCCAACATATTCTGGATACCAATTAACTGTTTTATTAGCTTCTATAATCTTATCTTTAAAAGCAGTTGTTTTAATATATAAACTAGGTTTTGAATAATAAACAAGTGGTGTTTTACATCTCCAGCAATGTGGATAGTTATGTACCATTTTTTGTTTCTTAAATAATTTATCTTCGCTTGCTAAATACTTAATAATATCAAGTTCAAGTTCGGAATCAACTACTAATCTTCCCTTCCATGGTCCATCTGTATAACAGCCATTTTCATCAACCGGATTTAACATTGGTAAATCATATTTTAATCCTACTTCATAGTCATCTTGTCCAAAAGCAGGAGCTATATGAACGATACCAGTACCATCTTCCATAGTAACATAATCGGCTACTGTTATATAAAAAGCTTTTTTATTAACAGATAAGAATGGTAAAAATTGTTCATATTCACGATATTCTAAATCTTTTCCTAAATATTCTTCTACTACTTCAAATTCATCACCTAATACTTTATGAGCAAGTTTTTCTGCTACAATGAAGTTATGTCCTTTTGATAAACACTTAACATATTTTTCATTAGGATTTACACAAGCTGCAACATTAGAAATCAAAGTCCATGGAGTAGTTGTCCAAATTAATAAATAAGTATTATCTTCATCTTTCATTTTAAAAGGAACTGTTACTGTATTAACACTAATTTCTTTATAACCTTGAGCAACTTCATGACTAGCAAGTCCTGTTCCACATCTAGGACAGTATGGTAAAATCTTAAGTCCATCATAGATTAATCCTTCATCAAAGAATTTCTTTAAAATCCACCACTCTGTTTCAATATAGTTATTATCATAAGTAATATATGGATTTTTTAAATCAATAAATTGACCCATTTTATTCGTAAAATCTTTAAATGATGCTTCATTTTTCCAAACAGATTCACGACATTTTTCATTAAATTCTTTAATACCATATTTCTCAATATCAGTTTTACCACTAAAACCTAATTCTTTTTCTACTTGTACTTCTACTGGAAGGCCATGAGTATCCCAACCTACTTTACGAAGTACCTTGTATCCTTGCATCGTTTTATACTTACAAAAAGTATCTTTTAAAAGCTTAGCTAACATATGATGAATTCCTGGCATACCATTAGCTGTAGCAGGTCCATCATAGAAAACAAAATAATCTTTTCCCTTTTCAATAGATTTATTTAATAAGTCTTCCTCTAAAAACTTATTCATTAATTTTTCTTCTACAACACTATTTTTTTCTTTACTTAATTCTTTAAACATAATTTACACCCTTTCCCTTATTATTTTACGAATTTGTTTAACCTTAGTTTCTCCATAGATACCAGAGTACTCTATTAACTCTTTTCTACAACGACCCTTTTTCATCAAGTGAATTTTTTCTAAGGTAAAACCAAAATGTTCTTCACGATAAATATTTATCAAACCACTAACACAATAATTATCAATAGCTATTCTTAAAGTTTCATCAAAATTGCTACTTTTAATTCCTAACCCTTTAGCAACCTCATTAGCCATAAAAGAAAAGTTTTTATCAACTGTATCATAATAACCAAGTGTAGGAATCAAAATATGACAGATACCACTAACATCAAGGTTCTCTATACCATCTAAATAAGAACTAAAATTTGTAAGAGACTCAGATTTTAAAATTCCATAATTATCTCTATGATAAATGCCATCTATTCTATCATCTTCAAAATTATATTTCTGCATTAAAATTTCTAATGACTCACAAGTTATTTCTTGATGTTCTCTCATATACTTAACAAACATAGCTTCTTTGTACTTAATAGCTTCATCACTTTTATGCTTTTTCAGGTACTCTCTAATATCTTGTTCAGTAATTTCAAATTTTATATTTTCCATAAACCCTCCAATAAAAAAACGACTATTCTTCCATAAGGACGAATAATCGCGGTACCACCTTAATTGATAATTATAAAAATTATCCACTTGAATCTGTAACGTAGATATACGGTTCTATCTTATCCATAAAACACAATCTTGAAAGTGATCTAAATAATATTCTGTATATTCCTCTTTCACCAAATAAGGAACTCTCTAAATATTTCCTATTATTTCGTCTTTCGCACTTGTTTTAACAACATATACTATAGCACATTTTAATACTATGAACAAGTATTTTTATACCAATTATTTAACATACTTCTTTATTTTTTTATTATCATCATCAATTAAATTAAGAATTTTTAATACTTTTAACGTTTTATCTAATGCTAATCTATCATCAACATCTTTTTCTATCAATAGCTCAAAATTATCAAAAGCCTTAATAGCATCCTGTCTATTCTTTATATTAGTACTTTGCATCTTTAAATATAAATGTTTTTGAACTTCTAAAATTTCTGTTGAAAATAAATCTTTTATTAAAACTTTATCCTCTGTTTTTAATTGTCCTTTATTTTTATATTTATAATTACCTGTTTCAATACTATCATAACGCGAATTAATTCTTTTTCCTTGACAAGAAACATAACTATTAACATTAAGATTAGTAACTATTTTAGCTTTTTCACTTTTATTTTCTAATTGCGTAATAGTTACCTTATCACTAAAATCAGAACTAACTATATGACCACTATTATCTACAGCCTTTTTATAATTAGGATCAAGAGTTGCATTTATAATATTTCCATAAGCTCCAAGATTATAATAGATTTTCTTATCTTTTCTAGAAAATTTATCATATAAAGTATTAATTAGTCTTAATTTAGTTTTATCATTATGATATTTTTTCATTAACTCTTTAATATACTTTAAGCCCATAGTTCTATTATTTTTTTCATAATAAGCTAATAGAAGTATTTCTTTTCTAAATTGCGGTATATCAGCTTCTTTAATCTCATCAGCAGTAATATCGTTATAATAAACTCTTGTATATATTTTATTAACAGCTAAATTATGTGGAAAATTATTTCTTGTTTTTCTTATTTCGATTCCTTGAAGCAATAAAGTAGCATCATACTTTATAGATTTAAAACCATTATCATATTGACTATAAGAATTACAAATAGCTATAGATTGTCTTAATTTAACTTTATCATTATTTTTCTTACCAATCTTAAGTAATATCAAAGCCTTAAAATAATCAATATTAGATGATGATAAGGAATAGCTATTACATATTTCCAAGGCCTCATCACATTTTCCAGCGTCTAACAATTTACGAATATTTTTTAAAGTTTCATTTTCATTATTCACAAGAATCATCTCCAATTTAATTGCTATTATAATATAAAGTAAGGTAAAAGAAAAGAATAAACACAAAATTTATTCTTCAATCTCTAAAACTTCTATTTCTTCTACAACCTGTAATTGCTGTTCTACTATAGAACGCAATCTGTTCTTAAATATTCTTAAGTTACGTTCCATATTCTGATTTTTCATTTCGATCTTTTCATTTCTAATTAAAGCATCATTAACTATTCTATTAGCATTACGATTAGCTTCATCTATAATAGCTTTAGCCTCACTTCTAGCCATTCTTCTAATATTTTCACCAGACTCTTCAGCATTAGTTAAAGCTAAATTCAAACTTCTTTCAATATCTTGATAGTGGATAATTTGTCTTTTTAATGTAGCAATTTCATTTTGTTGGCGTTCAAGTTTATTTAATACTTTTTCAGTTTGTACGATCACATCATTTAAAAAAGCATTAACTTCTTGCTTATTATAGCCATTTAACTCCTTACTAAATTTCTTCATAATCCACCTCAACTAATGAACTTCTAAAATTTTACCAATTAAATTCTTCTTCTTGTTTTTCTTCTTTCTTTCCTTTTACATTCTTTGATGTATCATCAGTTATTTTTCCTTCAATATTTACATTATTAGGTGCACATAAGAAAATACCTCCACCTAATTTCTGTAAACTACCATTCATAGCATATAAACTTCCAGTCAAAAAATCAACAATCCTTTTGGCTTGATCTGGAGTAACTCTTTTCAAATTAACTACAACTGTATTTCTTTTCTTTAAATAATCAGTAATTTGAGTACTTTCTGAATATGCACGTGGTTCAAATAAAATCATTTTGTTACTACCCAAATCGTTACCTGTAGCATCCTCTTTAGATACACTATAAAATTCTTCTTCTGTTCCCTCTACTGATGGAGTAGTTTCTTCCTCTACACCAAAAAACTTTTTCATACCATCAAATGCCATTGCCCTCTCCTCCATATTCTTCTAACTATAAACTATTGTAGCACAGATATCAAAAAAATAAAATATCTTTTTTAAGAAAAGATTAAAGTACTTCATAGTTCAAAATATTTTTTCAAAAATATAGTCTCAGAATAATAGTTATTTTTTAAAATGAAATAATGATAATAACCTCTTTTCATTTGTTTAACTTCAAAAATAATTTTCTTTTTTGAAAAATTATAAGTATATAAATATCGCTCCATCAAAAACTTTTCAAAGTAAAAATTAGCTTTATGTATCTCAGAATAAATCTGAAATCCAAGTAAGATTAAAATCAATAATATTAATAAATTCCAACTAAAAAAAGCAAAATATAAAAATAATATTAAATACAAAAAGTAACTAAAATAAATAATATATCTTTGACTATAATAATAAGAAAAAATTAAAAATAATAATAGTTGTAACAGTCTACCACCATCTAATGGAAAAATAGGAAGTAAATTAAATAAAAGTATAAAGTAATGGTACATATAAAAATAAGTTGGAACTGATAAATTAGAAATTTTAATAATATAAACAAATACAGTTTGAATAATTGGTCCCATAATTAAAACTAAAAATTCTTTAAATATTGGGATATTAACATCGTATTCTAATTTAGAACATCCACCATAAGGATATATTTCAATTCTATTTAATTTGAATTTTAGTAGAATTCCTGTTAAACTGTGTCCTAGTTCATGTACCAAAATAATAATAGTAAAATAAAATAAATTTTTAAAATGACCTGTTAATAAGCAAATGAAAGCTACTAAATAAAATAATGGATGAAAATATAGTTTATTCCAAATATTCTTTATAATCTAAAAACTCCCCTGCTTTTTGAAAATACAAATATATTTCATTACTAATAGCTTCACCAAGCAGCTTACCCTTTTCTACATAATCGTATATTTTATAGCTACTATTTTCCACTCCTACATACCATAAATCAATTCCATTTACTTGTTGAACTATAATAGTATTTCCATAATTATCTTTATTACCACTAAACACAATAATACCACTTTCTAGAATTGGCACTAGGTAATTATTATCAACTGTTAGCTTTACTCCTTCATTATAATCTTCTTTAGCTTTATATGTAAGTTTCTCATCAAAAACCATTGCTGTATCAGGCGTTAAATTAGGTAGTGGAAAAATAGAGCCAAAATATTTATTATACATTTTATCAATTTTAGCAAAAGAAAAATTAGTTTGATAAACGTTTTTATTAATCCATAATTTAAAACTAGGATTAACTTTTATAATACATAAGCACACTAATAAAATAATACCAGATATCAAAAGTCTATTCAAAGCCAAAATCGAATACTTTTTAGTTACAACACGATTATCATCATTTTTTTTATTTAAATACTTTTGAACTAATCGATATTCATCCATCACTATCACCTAATAAATAACTATTAATGCTTTTTATTTTTTATTCCTAAAAAGTAACTTAAAACCATACCATATATAATATTTACAGTTAAATTAAGTAAAATAGAAGTATAAAAAAAAGAAATAGGATAATTATAAAGAAATAGTATTATTAAATATTTTAAAAAGATAAAAGTTAGTATTCCAATTAAAAACAATAATGTTTTATTCTTAATACTTTTACCGATATAAATTATTTCTATATATACAACAAAAAATATTAATATATATACAAAATGTATATTACTAAAAAAGAAATCATAAATAATAGAAATATAAAAATAATATTTAGTTTTCTTATTGTTCAAATTGTAAATCAAGAAAACTATAACCGTACTAACAAATAATAATGGCAAGTATACAAATACAGGGTTGAATAAAGGAATAAAGTATGAAAGTAAAAAATCAAAAAGAAGAGAAATAATAAATATAAATATCATTATATACTCCTATCAACAACACTAACATAACGTAACTTATCAAAAGATGTATCATTTTTTACTTTAATATTTTTTTCTATTCCTAAAGAATCATAACTAATATCAATTACTTTTCCAATATAGATTCCATCTGGATATACTCCGCCTAACCCATTAGTATAAACTGAATCATTTATATTAATATCGCTATCCTTAGAAACATTAATAATATTAACTGTTTGCGAAAGATTGTCATAACCATTTAAAATACCATGATAAACACTATTATTAGTTCTAATATCAACAGCTATTTTCATATCAGAATCATTAGAGCTTAATAATTTAACCATACTAAAATTATTGGAAACTTTAATAATTTTTCCAATTAATCCATCATTAGCTATAACAGCCATATTAGTCTTTATGCCATCATTAAATCCCTTATTTATTTTAATTTCTTGATACCATAAATCATTTCTTTCAATAACGTCAGCATGAATAAATTGATAATCAGTACTATCAAGTAACAGCATCTTCTTTAATTCCTTGTTTTCATCTTCTAGTTCCCTATTTATTCCAGAAACAATATTACTATAATCAACCTTAACTTTAGGTATCAAAAAATTTTCCACTTGTGATACTGTATTCTTTATAATTCTCTCAAAAAAGAAATAATTAGTTCTTTTCTTATCTAAATAAATAAATCCTAGTAAAAATATAATAATTATAACTATCAACAAATATTTTTTAGCTACTTTTTTCTTATTATACATAATTCACCTTTAGTTATAAATTAATAATTTTTCCATCTTCATAAAAACTATAGTAATCATTATCACCAATTATAACATGGTCAATAATAGGAATACCATTTACTTGTCCTAACTCAACTAAAGAATTAGTCAAACGAATATCTTCTCTACTAGGATTTACATTTCCACTAGGATGATTATGAACACAAATAATACCTGATGCACTACATAAATAAGCATTTTTAAATACTTCTCTTGGATGTACTACACTACGATTTAAAGTCCCCATAAACAATAATTTCCTTTCAATCAATTCTTTTCTTTGATTAACATATAAGCAATAAAAATACTCCTGTTTTTTATCATATAATTGATACTTCATATAATTATAAATACTGTTTGAAGAAGTAAGTAATAACTTATCACTAAAGTTATCATTCATATAAATTCGTTTACCAAGTTCAACAACACTAAGTAAAGTAAGAGCTTGTACTAGTCCTATTCCTTTTATCTGCTGTAACTGTTCCTTAGTTGCATCTTTTAAATTATTTATCCCATTAAAATAATTAAGAACATTATTACTAATCTCTTTTACAGATAGTTTGCCATTACCAGTTTTTAGTATTATCGATAGTAATTCTTCATTAGATAAATTTTCTTTTCCATATTCCATTAACCTTTCTCTAGGTCTTTCTTTTAGTGGTAAATCTTTTACCTTCATAATATCACCTAGTTATATTATTTACATAATTTATAAAATATCTAAGGATTTAAAACAATTTCATCATAAGTAGCTAAAACTGTCTTTAAGACCGAATTAACTTCATCTATATTTTTACTACTTTCTAGTAAAACATCATACTGATTAAGCTGATTTATAAAATCAGTATTATTCAAATTACTATGTTTAATATAAATATCTATTCCTTTGTCTTTATACATTTTTTTAATATTTTCAGCTATTTTTAAATTACCAGTCATTCCAATATAAGAATAGTATTTATCCCCTTCTTTTACTGTAATCTTAGTATCAATTCCATCTATCTTAGTATTACTAACATCATTATTAGTATAGGCACCACACTGTAAATAATAGATATTATCATTTTCACTAAATACTAGTCCATTAACACCATATTGATTAAAAATAAATGAAGCACATAAATATCCAAGTAAAACTGCACATATTATAGGAATAATTAAATTCATCTTCATATCATCACCACTATTAGCATACGCTACTGGTTATAAAAAAAATGTCGAAAAAAAATAAGTACTTGAAATTTGTACTTATTTTTACACAATTTTAATATTGTTTTCCCCAATATACTAAGTGAGTAGCTTTTTCTCCACAAACTAAACATTTACCATCGTGATTATCACCATCAAATGGAATACATCTAGAAGTAATTCCAGTCTCTTCTTTTATTTTATCTTCACATTCACGTTTTCCACACCAATAAGCCTTGATAAAGCCATTTTCTTTTTCAGCTAAAGCTTTCATTTCTTCTAGTGTTAAAACTGATTTAGTCATTTCATCTCTTCTAATTTTTGCACGAATATACATACTATTTTGAATTTCTAATAATAGTTTAATTACCTCTTCAACTACACTATCTAATGTAACATGAACTTTTTCTAAAGTGTCACGTCTTACCAAAACACATAAATCATTTTCCAAATCTTTTGGTCCAAATTCAATACGAACAGGTATTCCTCTCATTTCAGCTTCAGCAAATCTAAAGCCAGGAGATTTTTCACTATCATCAACTTCACAAGTAATACCAGCAAGTTTTAAGCTTTTAGCTATCTCATAACTTTTATCTAATACTTCAGTATTATTTTTACCAATTGGAATAATAGATACTTTAATAGGTGCGATATTAGGAGGAAGAACTAATCCATGATCATCACTATGAGTCATAATCATTGCTCCAATAATACGTGTTGTCATTCCCCAAGAAGTTTGAAACATATATTTTTCAGTATTATCCTTATCCATAAATTTCATATTAAAAGCTCTAGCAAACCCATCACCAAAATAATGACTAGTACCAGATTGTAACGCAACACCATTATACATTAAAGCTTCAATAGTATATGTAGCTTCAGCTCCGGCAAATCTTTCTTTTTCTGTTTTTTCACCCTTTATAACTGGTATAGCTAGTACTTCTTCACAAAAATCAGCATATATATTTAACATTTTTAAAGTTTCTTCTTTAGCTTCTTCACTAGTAGCATGGACAGTATGACCCTCTTGCCATAAAAATTCTCTACTTCTTAAAAAAGGACGTGTTGTTTTTTCCCAACGTACAACACTACACCATTGATTATATAGTTTAGGTAAATCACGATAACTTTTAACTATATTGGCATAATGTTCACAAAATAAAGTTTCACTAGTAGGTCTTACACAAAGTCTTTCTGGTAATTCCTCATTACCTCCTTGAGTTACCCAAGCAACTTCTGGAGCAAAACCTTCAACATGATCTTTTTCCTTTTGTAGTAAAGATTCAGGTATAAACATTGGCATATAAACATTTTGATGACCTGTTTCTTTAAATTTTTTATCAAGCTCTTTCTGAATATTTTCCCAAATAGCAAAACCATAAGGTCTAATAATCATACAGCCTTTAACACTAGAATAGTCAATTAATTCTGCTTTTTTACATACATCAGTATACCATTTAGCAAAATCAACATCACGGCTAGTTATTTCTTTTAATTCTTTTTGATCCATTTTTCTCACTTCCTAGTAAGATTATACATTAAAAACACTTATTTTATCAACAAAAACAACTATCTTTTTTAATCATTACTTTTCTATCCGTACAATTTAAACTATCTATACCAAAATATTCTTTTAACACTAATATCATATGTTGATACTTAATAATAGCTTCATCATACTGGCTAGAAGCAACCAAACTAGCTATTTCTGATAAAAACATCTTATAAAACTGCATCCATATATCTTTATCATGTGTTAAATCAAAAGTCTGTTTTATGTCATCAGCAATAACGCATCCTAATTCATCATCTTCTAGTAAAGCATTCTCATACTTAGGGTTACACTTAACAACACTATTTAAATCAGTTAATTCTTTTAAAACAAAACATTCCTTAGAATATCCTAATACATCACATAACACTACTATAATAATTTTATTCATATTATACCTTCCTAACTATATAGTTTATGCAAAATAAAAGAGAAGTACCACAAATACTTCTCTTTAACTACTATTTAATAATAACAGATATTTTAATTTTGTTCAATAATTTTTACTCTACCATGTCCACCATTAGTATAATCATAATTAATAACATCAGGATTATATTCATCTAAGTTAAAATATTCTTTTAGTGCTGCCACCATTTCTTTATATCTATTAACAGCAGCATCAAATTTACCATCAGATACATAATTAGCTGTAGGTTGTAAATAAAAGTTATAGAACTGTGTCCATATTTCTCTATCGTTATTTTCTTCATATTCCTTTTTAATAAAATAAGCAATATCAGGTCCAAGTGTATCATACTCTAATAAAAGATCACTATATTTAGAATCTTTTTGCATTACATTGTCTCTGAATGATCTAAGAGTATCTAAAACACTACAATCATCAGCATACCCTAAAACATCACAAATAATAGTCGTTATATAACATCCACTACTAATCTCTCTAGGATTTTGATGAGAACAACTATCACCAGGATAATAATATGTTCTATACCAACTACAATATCCTTTACTACAATCTCCTTGAAAATCAAAATATGTGCATCCACCACATTGTGTTTCATATGCCATTTAAACCACTCCTTTATAATTAATAACTAATTTTCTGTGTTAATTGATAATCTGGAAAATATTCATTCATAATTTTACTACAATTTTGAACATAATCAACTGACATTTTTTTCTTTTTCCAATTAACCCAACCATTATACATACCAAAAATATCATCAAGTGTATCAACATCATCTCTACTAGTAATATCATTTAATAAAAATAAACATGCTTCAGTGTTCTTTATTGGATCATTTAGTATTTCATCTTTAGTAAAACCAAGTTTAGTATTAATATAAGATAAATTAGCTTTATTAATTTGAAATAATCCATAATCATTAGTAGCAGATATCACGCCATTAGTATTCCAAGTACCACCAGATTCTTGTTCACCAATAGTAAGCACTATTTGATATGGTATACCATAATCATCTGACAATCTTTTTATTTCATCTTCTAATTCATTACTTAATGCCATTCCAGAATAATTATTTTCGCTAAATGTAATAGTAGAAGAATAATTATTGTTAATACAATCAGATAAATCAAAATTTAGATTAGTAAAACTATCAAAGTTAACATGTGATAATGAGAATTTAGAGGTAGCCTCACTAGCTAAACTTTCATGATTTGATGAACTAAAAATGGAAAACACAAAAGCAAAATAAAATAAATTACAGTATAATTTAGAAACAGCTTTTTTCTTCTTGTAATAATTCATCTAATATCACCACCACTGTCGACATATTATACCACAAAAAGTTAAAGTTCGCAATCTTTTTATAAAAATCACATTTCAATATTTAATACCAATTTATCAACAAAAAAGTCATAAACTTCGGTTTATGACTAAAATCATTGTATTACAAATGGATCTGAACTTGATCCTGTCCCTGAAACTTTAGTATCTACTTTAATATTAACAACAGGACGAAGCAAATTAGAATAATTGGTACGATTACTATAAACAATGCCTGAATCATTAATGCGCCATTCACCTAAATATGTTATACCTACACCAGATGGGCTCATAGTCCAAGCAAAAGTACCGTTTTGTAAGTAATAAGAATCATTTTCTTGGTTAAAATAACCACCAGCATAGATTAGTTCATCATATGTTATAAGTCCTATGTTAGAACTAACCAATCCTTTACCATTACCATCAGTTTCACATTTAAAGTTTGGAGTATAACTATCATATACTATCATTTCTGCATTACCAGAAGTCCAAGAAGATGAAAACTTAGTTTTTGCTTCTTCACAATAATAATTACCAGTTGCTACATATTTTGAATAATTAGTATTGTTTTTTATATTAGTACTATACCAATTTTCTAATTGTGTTTTAGCTTTGCTATTTGAATAATACATATATGTATAATTATCATATTTTGAATTAAATACATAACTAGCATTATTATTAATTCCATTTTGCATTATCATTCTTATTGTTCCATCTTCATTAATACGTACTATTCTCCATGTAAATCCAGCAAATGATACATAATTATTTTCTACTGCTCCTCTAAAATAATAAGTAGGTTTACCAGTATTAGTATCAATTGATTTATATAATCCACTTTCATCACTAGTATTATTACTTGATGTAGTTAATGTTGGTTCTTTAGTTATTAATGGGTTAACCTTTAGTATTTCATCTTTTAAAACAACTTTACCTTTTTCTACACTAATTTTAATTTTATATTCATTAGTTGCTGTTTTATCTTCACTTGTTACTGTTACTTTAAAATAATTATCTCCTGGATTTAATTCAACTGTCTTTTTAGTTGATAGTCTTTTAATATTTGATCTTGTTTCGTTATATGCTAAACTATCTATCTTCTCTACTTTAACTGTAGAATATTCATTTTCTGTTTCAATATCTATAGCTGCTTCTGTTGTTCCTTCTGGTAATGTAGCTTCATATTGATATTCTTTATCTTCTACTTTTGTAAGTTCACTATTATTTACTCTTACACTTTTTATGTTAGCATTTGCTGCTTGAACTTTATCACTTTCTGTTACTACATTAGCATTTGCATATACATTAACCGTTAAAGTAAAAGTCTTTCCATTATATGGATATGTATCATTTCCATCTTCATCTTTTACTGGTGAAAAATCGATACCTTCATCTAACCACATTCTTAATTTAAAATTCTTTTCATATTTAGTTGTATTTGCTGGTACTTTTCCTTTATATAATGTCTTCTCTACTATTCCTTCTGGTATAGTTGTATCAGTTTCTTTTAAATTAGAATAATTATCAAGTAATAATTCACTCTCTTCTCCATCTACTTCTGTTAAATATACTTTTACTGCTTTTTCATCTAATGTTGAATTACTACTTTTTCTTGCTGTTACTTCATATGGAATACTAGTATTACTTAATGTATCTGATGTTATCTTAAATTCAAATACATTACCACTTCCTGTTAACAGTTTCCCTTGATCATCACTAATAGGTAAACTATCTTCTATCTTTATTCCTTTTCCTACTCCTGTTACTTCTGTATATAAGAATGTTATTGTTCCTGTTTTTATACTATTTTCTGTTGTTCCTTTTTTAGTATAACTAAAGAATGCATAACTTACTCCTATCGTTACTACTAGTAACATAACTATCGCTATTACCGATAATACCAAATTCTTTTTATTTTTCATTATATCCTCCTACAACCCGAATATTCTATCTTATTACATTACCAGTATATCTCATTTATTATTTATATACAAGAAAAAAGAACTGCAAACGCAGTCCTTACAAAATTAATTTTTAGCTAAAACTTCACAAACTAAATTACTTATTTCAGTTGGATTATCAATAGGCAGACCTTCTATTAATCTAGCTTGAGCATATAAAATCTTTGTATATTTTTCAAGTTCATCTTTATTATTTTTATATAATTCATCTAACTTTTTACTGATATCATGATTTTCATTAATTTCAAGTATTGTCTTAGCCTTTACCTTTTCATCAGTTGGCATAGCATTCATAACTTTTTCCATTTCAATTGAAACATCACCTTCAGTAACCAAACAAACTGGATGATTTTTTAAACGATGAGTAAATCTTATATCACTAACATTATTATCTTTAAGTGTGTTTTTCATAACTTCAAATACATCTTTATATTCCTTATTCTTATTTTGAAGTTCTTGTTTTTCTTCATCACTATCAAGATCTACATTACTAGTAGATACATTAACAAATTGTTTTCCATCATAATTATTCATTACTTGCATAACGAATTCATCAACATAATCAGTTAAATATAATACTTCATATCCCTTATCTTTTAACTGTTCTACTTGAGGTAACATATCTATCTTATCAACTGTTTCACCACAAGCATAATAAATTTTATCTTGTTTATCTTTAATACGTGAAATATATTCTTTTAAAGTAACTAATTTCTTTTCACTAGAAGAATAGAACATTAATAAATCCTGAAGTTCATCTTTCTTTATACCATAACTATTATAAATTCCGAACTTTAATTGCATACCAAATGCTTTAAAGAATTTTTCATAATTATCCCTATCTTCTTCAATCATCGTTTCTAATTCTTTTTTAATCTTCTTTTCAATATTAGAAGCAATTAGTCCTAAATTTTTATCTTGTTGAAGCATCTCACGAGAAATGTTTAAAGATAAATCACTTGTATCAACAAGGCCCTTTACAAAACTAAAATAATCTGGTAAAAGTTCCTTACATTTATCCATAATTAATACGCCATTAGCGTATAACTGTAATCCTTTTTCATATTCTTTAGTGTAAAAGTCATATGGAGCATGTGATGGAATATATAGTAAAGTTGTATAAGTACATTTACCTTCTACACTAGAATGAATTACCTTAATACTATCTTCATAATCAAAGAATTTATCATGATAGAATTGTTGATAATCTTCATTTTTAATATTTTTCTTATCTTTTTTCCAAATAGGAATCATACTGTTTAAAGTTTCTTCTTCTGTTTCTTTTTCTACTTCATTGCTACCATCTTTTTTATGTTCATGAGTAACCAACATCGTAATAGGATAAGAAATATAATCAGAATACTTTTTAACAATCTGACGTAATTTATATTCTTCTAAGAATTCATCATAATCACTACCATCTTTAATAGTAAGAGTAATAGTAGTACCTATATCTTCTTTATTTCCTTCTTTTATTTGATATCCATCTACACCAGTTGATTCCCATCTATAGCTTTCTTTACTATCATACTTATGAGATTCAACAACTACATCATTAGCTACCATAAATGAAGAATAGAAACCAACACCAAATTGACCTATTATATCAATATTCTTTTTCTTTTCCATTTCCTCTTTAAATAAGGATGAACCACTTTTAGCGATAGTACCTAAATTTTCTTCAAGTTCTTCTTTACTCATACCAATACCATTATCAGAAATAGTAAGTGTACGTTTATCTTTATCTACTGCTAATTTAATTTTTAAGTCATTCTTCTTAACTTTAATATCTTTATCTGTTAATGATAAATAATATAATTTATCAATCGCATCACTAGCATTTGATATAAGTTCCCTTAAAAATATTTCTTTATTTGTATAAATTGAATTAATCATTAAATCAAGTAACTTCTTTGATTCTGCCTTAAACTGTTTTTTCAAAACAATCATCTCCTAACATTTGATATCTTAACTCTTATTTTAGCAATTGTCAAGTATGAGTGCTAAAATAAACAAAAAAGAAAATGTAAGTAATCTCTTACTTACATATTATTCTTTAATAATTCTAATTTTTCCTTTTCTTCTGTTAATTTTTTTCTATCCATTTCAACTATATTAGCTGGAGCTTTATTAACATAATTACTATTAGCAAGTAAACCTTCACGTCTAGCAATTGAAGCTTCTAATTTAGTTATTTCTTCTAATTTTTTAGATTCATCTTCTTTACTACCTTCATAGTAATAAGTAATATTAATATTTTTTGATTGATAATTACTACTTAACATATCTGTAATTTCACTATCTATTAAATTTTCTTCTTTTATTTTAAGTTGTGAATAATAAATAGATTTAAGTAATTGATCAACTGTTACTTTTACCTTAGCATCTTTCATAATATTATTTGATTGTTTTAAGTTACGGATAGAAACGATATCTTCTAGTACCTTATCAATTGTTTCTAATTCATTTGTATAATTATAATCTTCCGCAACAGGATACTTAGAAATCATGATTGATTTAGCTTCTTTTATTGGTAACATCTGGTAAATTTCTTCTGTTACATAAGGCATAAATGGATGAAGCATTTTAAGAATAGATGTTAATACCTTTAAAAGTACACTCTTCGTTGTATCATTCATATTAGCTTTAGAAAGTTCAATATACCAGTCACAGAAATCTTCCCAAATAAAGCTATAAAGTTCATTTCCAACATTATGATATTCATATTTTTCCATGCTTTCTCTAACACTTTTAATAATTCTATTTAGCTTTTCTAAAATCCATTTATCTGTTAATGATAAATTTTCTAAAGTATAATTTTCTTCTTTAAAATCTTCCATATTCATTAATACATAACGAGAAGCATTCCATAATTTATTAACAAAATTCCAAGTGGATTTTACTTTTTCTTCATCATATCTTAAATCCATACCAGGCGCACTATTTGTAGTTAAGAAAAATCTTAAGGAATCTGCTCCATATTCTTCGATAACGTCCATAGGATCAACACCATTACCAAGTGATTTTGACATCTTTCTACCAATTTTATCACGAATAAGGCCATGGATTAAACAGTCTTTAAATGGTCTAGAGTTAGTAAAATGAAGGCCTTGGAAAGTCATACGATTTACCCAGAATGGAATAATATCATATCCTGTTACTAAACAGTTATTAGGATAGTATCTTTCAAAATCTTCTGTCTTATCTGGCCAACCCAATGTTGAGAAAGGCCATAAAGCGCTACTAAACCAAGTATCTAAAACATCACTATCTTGTACCCAACCATCTTCTTTAGGAGCTTCCATTCCTACATATACTTCATCACCTTTATACCAAGCAGGGATTCTATGACCCCACCATAATTGACGAGAAATACACCAGTCATAAGTAATTTCCATCCAGTGATTCATCGTTTTTTCATATCTTTCTGGCACAAAGTTTACTTTGGTATCTTTATTTTTTTGATTTTCTAAAACTCTATCTGCTAAAGGTCTCATCTTTACAAACCATTGTTTAGATAAGTATGGTTCAACTACTGCATCACTTCTCTCACTATGACCAACACTATGAGTCATTGGTTCAATAGAAATTAATAAATCCTCTTTCTTTAAATCTTCTAATAATTTTTCTCTACACTCTTCTCTAGTTAAACCACAGTATTTTCCAGCATTTTCATTCATAGTAGCATCTGGATTCATGACTACAACTCTTTCTAGGTTATGACGATTACCTACTTCAAAATCGTTAGGATCATGAGCAGGCGTGATTTTAACGACACCAGTTCCAAATTCAGGATCAGCGTGCATATCACCAATAATAGGAATTAATTTACCAACAATTGGTAAGATTACCTTTTTACCAATTAAATCTTTATACCTAGTATCATCTGGATTAACAGCAACAGCAGTATCGCCAAATAATGTTTCAGGACGAGTTGTCGCAACATCTAGATACATACTCTTATCTTCTAAATAATATTTTAAATGATAGAAAGCTCCCTCATCATCTTTATAAATAACCTCTTCATTAGATAAAGCTGTCATTTGAACAGGATCCCAGTTAATAATTCTTTCTCCCCTATAAATTAAACCTTGATTATATAAATCAACAAATACTTGTCTTACTGCTTTTGATAATCCTTCATCTAAAGTAAATCTTTCTCTAGAATAATCTAGTGATAATCCTAAAGTTTTCCACTGTCTATGAATATTTTCTGCATATTCCTTTTTCCAATCCCAAGCAACTTTTAACCACTCTTCTCTATCCATTTCACGTGGTTTAATACCTTGTTCCTTTAATTTTTTATCAACTTTAGCTTGTGTTGCGATACCAGCATGATCCATTCCAGGAAGCCACAAAGCATCATATCCGTCCATTCTTTTATAACGAACCATAATATCTTGTAGTGTTGTATCCCAAGCATGACCTAAATGAAGTTTACCAGTTACATTAGGTGGTGGTATTACGACACAAAAAGGTACTTTACTTTTATCTTTTCCTGCTTCAAAGAATCCATTATCTTTCCAAAAATCATATTTATTTTCTTCTACTATCTTATGATCATATTTTTTATCTAACATAATCTTCCTCCTCTTTTTTTATTATCTAATACATTTTTCTTATTCATTTCCATTATTATTTCACTAATACCATGTAATGTTTTCCAAGCAACACCATCTTCTCCTAAATAAATCATAGAATATCCACCAATAACTTGATATTTTGAAAATTCCATTTGATTTGCTGTTAAAAACTCTATTTGTCTATCAGTAACTAATTCTGGAATATAAAATATTAACTGTGAAACATCATCATCTGATTTTATAACTAAATGACCACTACCAGCAATCATACATGGAGCTTCATGATAATCACTTTCTCTAAAATTAAGACCTATATTATAAGTATCAACAAATTCTTTCATCTCACCAGTATGACTAATACCTTCACCAACTTTTTTCTTAAATAATGGTTGAATTATTTGTTTTTCATCTGGAACAATCCATAATGTACCTCTATCATTCATTTCTATTAACCCCCTTATTAATTGTATCAAAACACACTTCTCTTAACTTTTTCCATAACTTTTCACTATTAGAATCAACATCTATTGTAGCTAAATACAAGTCAAAATTATCAGTACTAACTAATATATCTAAACTTTCATCATAATTAATATCAAAAATAAATGATAAACGAGATATAGTTTTATCAGTATCAGTCTTAACTAAATTATTATCAACTGATTCATGTAAACTAAAACTTTTTAAAACTTCTTCAGTAACTTGACTAGCATTAAAACTATCAGGATAATTAGTAGCCAACACTCTAAAAATATCAATTTTATCCATATCTCTAATCATCTTAGCATACATTAATTCTTCACTACTTAAACCATTTTCTATTTTTAATTTATTATGATTGATAATAGCTTTTAAAATAATAGAATCATATTTGTTATCTTTTATAAAATCTCTAATATGTCCATTATCAAAAAGATAAACACAAGATTCATTAGCATGATCAGTATTAGTAACTTTATCTGATATAATATTAAACTTTTTTATTTGTTCAAATCTACCAATATCATGTAAAAGTCCAATAATTTTAGCTAGTTCTAAATGTTCTTTATCTAAATTCAATCTATAAGCGATCTCAGCCATTAAATCCACAACTTTATAGGTATGATAATATTTTAAACTTATTAAATCATCCTTTAAATCATAATTACTAATATAGTTTTCAAACGCTAACTTAGCCTCTTCATACATAAAAAAACTCCTCCTTACATAATAAGGACGAGCAAACCCGCGGTACCACCTTAATTCATTCAAAAAGAATACCCTCAATTACTTAAATAACGGTAAGTACCGTAACTAGTTACTAAACTCACTAATTATACTCCATCGCTACATATTTATATTCATTTACTTATTTTCACCAATCATAAGCTCTCTACAAAAATTCTATAAATACCTCGATTTCATCGCAACAACTAAGATAATTATATTATAATTTTATCAAAAAGTAAATTTATTATTTATAAGTTAATTTTTTTCAAATAACTCTTGTTAATAAATAAAGCATTCTCATGCTCTGGACTAAGTAATAGTTCATTATCTTTACCAGTTATATAATCACTAAATTTCATATAACTACCATCAGTAGTTTCTGCTATTTTCTGATCAGCCTCTTTAATTTGAGTATGTATGCATGTAATATTTTTAGTTTTCACTAATGATACACATACATATATATCACCTATATATAAATCTTTAATTACTTTTTCTTGTTTCTTTTTCATATACTACCTCATGCATTAATTATTATAGATATCGAATTAATAAATGTCAAATAAAATATAAAAACATATACTAAACTAGGTGAAGTATATGTTTAAGCAAAAAGGACATGGCTTCTTCTGTAGATGTGAATCATGTAAAATAAAAAGAAGAAGTAGTTTATGGTATATGGGATGTTTATTTGCATTATTAATTATACTTATGTGGCAAGTTTTATTTACTATTTTCATAACCACAAGATTTAATGCTTTTCTAATTTTCATATTGATGTGGTGTGTCATAATTGGATTTATTCGTATTATTTTTTAAGTAGAAAATAATTTTTTCTATATATAAAACCACATTAGTAACTTGTTTAATCTTAGAATATTCAGCTAATTCTAAATCAATTTTATCTGGTATAAGAAGAAGAGATAATAATAAATATAATTCTTCTTTTTTTAGTGGATATTTTAATTGATATATTTCTAGTAAACTATCTAAAGAAATATCTAAAAAACTATTTCTATATAAAATTTCTAAATCATATATAGGAAGATCAATTCTTGATTTATCCCAACTAATAAAATATAGATCACTATTTTCTATTAAATGACTACTACTTAAATTACCATGGATATAAGCGCATCTAATTCTATGCTCATTTTTAATAATAGAATACCACTTTTCTATATATTCTCTACTTTGTCTTATAGCTAAATAAATATTAGAAATATTTCTAATTAATAAATAGTTGGCTGGCGTCATATATACTTCTAATTCTATCATATCTTGAATATCGTTATAATATTTATATATTTTATCTAGTTTATTTATAGTATTCTCATATATTTCTTTTACATAGTCATCATCCACATTTTTATAGAAAGTAGTTTTAGTATGCAAAATACTAACTAGATATATTAAATCTTCTAATCTTTGATCTACTGGTATATTATTATCTTCAACGTAATCTGTTAATTGAAATTTATCTAGATTACTAGAGTAAATATTAGGAAAATTATTAAAATTACGCAACTGGAGATAATTAAAAAAATCTTGATTTTTATTTACTTCTTTTAATACATATTTTTTATTATCAGTAGTAATAATAGTTGCCATACCCTTACGTTTTATAGATTTAGGTTTTATATTATAATAGTCAAGTATTTCTTGCCTATTCATTATTAGCACATGGAATTATTAATTTACTACCAATTTTAATATCATTTAAATCATTATAATTCTGTAATAGTTCTCGTGTTACTTTATATTTATCCATAATAAACTCTAAAGTATCATTTTCTCTAACTATATATACATAGTAAGTAGAAAATGTTTCTTCATTAGAAGCAATTGATGAAAAAATTGAACCAACACTAGTAGGAGTAACTACTCCTGTTTCTTTCTTTGTTTCTACTACTTTTTGAGCTGGTGTTTCATCATTAACATTTAAATCTTCTTCTATTTCTTTAGCTAATTTTGATAAAGGATTAACTTCATTATCTTTAAATTCTAATTTTTCTTTAGTATCATCAACTTCAACAGGAACAGGAATAGCTAAATCTTCAGTATTATCTTCTAGTACCTCTCTTACCATTTGTTTTTCTTCTAAACCTTCAATATCTATTTCGACATTTATTTTTAAATCTTCTTCATTTATTATTTCAAAATAAAAGTCTCCAACAACAATTTCCATATTATCCAAATCATATTTATCATCAATATTTATAACGAAAGGAAGCTTATAGTGAAATTCCTCTTCTATTTGACTAGCATCAGTCATTTTATAACGACCATCTACTAAAATATCGCCACTTATCTCATTATCATCTTTTAATTTTAAATTATGTGTAACTTCAATATCAGTTACTTCCGCAATCATAGTTTTAAAAGTAATTGTTTTTGTAAAAGGTACAACCTTCTTCATAATATCCCTCTTTTCTGTTAAATCTTATGCCAAAAAAAAGAAAAAAGACTATAATCTATCTTTTTTCTATATTAAATTGATATTTTTTAGTAACCTGAGTTTGAAATTGTTCCTCTATCTTTTCCAAACTAAGCATTGTATCTTTAGCCATTTTTGAATAAGTATGATATTTATTTTTAAACAATTTAGTTTGTAACAACATACTCAAAGAATAAGCATATGATAAGCAATCACCATTTTCAAAAATTTGAGGGAATTCATTAATGAGCATATTAATAGTTCCCAAACAGTAAAATGGATTATATATTGATGCATCGGTTAATTGTTGCGTCAAAATCATATCAGCATAATATTTTTCATTATAAAGAAGTTGATATATTCTTTCTAAATCATAGCCTGGAAATTTTCTATATGGTAGTTTTCTTATTTCTGCCTGTTTATTTATCCAATTAGCTGTCAATAATAATTTTTGAGAATCTGATAAGTTTTTATAAGTATTTATTACTTCCAACATCTCATTTAAATCAGCTATTGTATCCTTTTTATGTACTCCTTCAAATCTTTTAGTATGAACAATAGTAGCAAGTTTTTCTATTAACTTAGGACTAGTATAAAAGAAATCATCATGTTCAATAACCTGACAAATAATATCACAGTATATCTCAAAATTCTCTTCTAATTTCATACATTCAAGTAATTCATCACTAGTCATACCAACAAACTGTGCTTTAATCAACAAGTAATCTAATATTTCTTGGGTCATTTGTTTTTCTACCTCTCTTTTTTCTAAATAAAACTTTATATATATCCATATAACGATCAACTAAGATAAACTTAATTTCTCTTTTTATATCAATTGGAATTTCATCTAAATCTTTCTCATTACTACTAGGAATAAAAATAGTACGAATACCATTACGATGAGCACCAATTACTTTTTCTTTTAAACCACCTATAGCTAATACTTTTCCCCTTAAAGTCATTTCACCAGTCATTGCAACATTGGTATGAATACTAGTATTAGTAAGAAGTGATATTAAAGTTGTTGTTAGTGTGACACCAGCACTAGGACCATCTTTAGGAATAGCTCCTTCTGGTACGTGTATATGAATATCTTTAGTTTCAAAAATAGAATAATCAATTCCAAACTTATCATAGTTAGCTTTTATATAATCAAGAGCTAAATTAGCTGATTCCTTCATTACATCACCTAAACTACCTGTCATAATAATATTTCCTTTACCAGGAAAATAAACTGCCTCTATTGGTAATGTATCACCACCATACGGAGTATAAGCCAAGCCATTTACTACACCTATATGTTCAATTATATCAACATCTGTCCATTGATATTTTTTCTTACCTAAATATTTTTCAATATTATAATCAGTAATATTATAATAATCTTTTCCTTCACCCAACATTTTATCTTTAACAATTTTTCTTAAAACAGTAGCTAAATTACGAGATAATTCACGAACTCCAGCTTCCTTTGTATAAGAACGAATCATAGTTAAAATAACTTCATCACTAAAAGATGCTTCCATATCAGTTAAACCATGTTCTTTTAATTCTCTAGGAATTAAATAATTTTTAGCTATATCTAACTTTTCATATTCAGTATAAGAAGATAACTCAATAATTTCTAAACGATCTCTTAATTCAGTAGGAATTTGATCGTAATAATTAGCTGTTGTTATGAACATAACTTGACTTAAATCAAATTCTTCCTCAATGTAATGGTCAGAAAAATTCTTATTTTGTTCAGGATCTAATATTTCTAACAAGCTACTAGCTGGATCACCCTTTATATCTTTAGTCATTTTATCAATTTCATCTATGATGAACACAGGATTAGAACTATCAGCCTTTTTCATGCCTTGAATAATAAGACCAGGAGCTGCACCAATGTATGTTCTTCTATGTCCAACAATCTCAGCTTCATCATTAATACCACCAACTGATATTTTAGTACACTTACGATTTAAGCTATCAGCAATACTTTTAGCTAGTGTTGTTTTACCTACACCAGGAGGTCCAACTAAACAAATGATTGGGCTTTTTAAATTATTAGTATTTTTCTTAACCGCTAAATATTCAACTATTCTTTGTTTTACTTGTTCAAGTCCAAAATGTGAAGAATCAAGAACTTCCTTTACCTTTTTTAAATCATTATTATCTTTAGTATATTTATTCCAAGGTAAATCAAGTAACCAATCAATATAATTACGTATCATACCTACTTCTGGAGCATTAGGCGTCATAGCTTCATATCTATTAAGTTCTAAATATAAACGTTCTTTTACTTTTTTATTGCATTTTAACTTATCAATTTTATTTCTTAAATCTTGAATCTCGGTATCTTTATCATTAACATCTCCAAGTTCTTCTTTAATAACTCTAATCTTTTCTCTTAAAACATATTCTTTTTGACTTTTTTCTATCTCATAAGATAACTTATCATCAATTTTCTTTTCTAATTTAGCTATTTCTAATTCTTTATTAATATCCTGAATAATCATTTCACATCTTTTAATAGCAGAAGTTTCATTAATATATTCTCTCTTTCTTAAAAGAGAAAGTGGCATATTAGCAACAATAAAATCAGTTAAATCAGATAAGTTATCAATTTTATTTATATCATTAATAAAATCTTCTCTAAAATCACTTGCTTCAATATAATTGTCTATTTTTTTATAAAGAATTCTACCATAGACCTTATCATCTGAATTTATAACATCTTCTATATCATCTATTTCAGCTTCTAATACTTGATCAGATTGTTTATAATTCAATATTTTAACTCTTTTTTCACCCATAATAACAATTTTAGTCTTACCATTAGGCATATCTAGTCTTAGTTTAATTAAACCAACTATTCCAACTTGAGGAAGATTATTAATATCAATTTTGTTATCATTCAAACCACTGTGTACAATTAAAAGACTACTACTATAATAACCCTCTGATAAAGAAAATAATCTTTTTTCTATTTCAGAGTCAAAATCAGCACGAATTTCATTAGAAGGCAAAAGAACAGTATCACTAAGTACCAATACAGGAAGAGTTAATTTAGTCATGCTGTTCGCCTCCTTAAAATTAATTTTTATTATAACATCTAACAAAAAAAAAGCAACAATTTATACAATTTTTTACATTGGATAATATTGCCACTTTAAATTAAGCTTGAGAACCTTCTATTATTAACTTTCCGTAAAAATAATGATTCATAATTTCATTACCACTATTTTTATCAATCCATACTATCAAAGAAGAAGTAATAGTACCATTAGCACTAATAGTACCACTAGATACTATATTATTATTACTAGATAATAATTGGGGTTCCGTATATGAACCATCTTCTTTTTTATAAGCAAATTTAATATAAGCAGTACTAAGTTCAGGACAATTTGTACCATCATCTAATTGACAACTACTAAGTTTATCAGTATCTGCAACTACTTTAATGGAATAATTAATATCACTATTAGAATTATTTATCATTTTAAATTCAAATGGTTCTAAGTTAAGTCCTTCAGAATCAGATATAGGATAAGCATTATTTAAATTAAGACTATCATTATCATTAACAATCTCAACTTTAATACCATTAATAGTAATAATATTTACTAAATCACCCTTCTTCATATATTTAAAAAAACCAAAACTATTACCTATTAAGAAAATAATAGCTAGTCCAATCAAAATACTACATATAATCAAAATTATTTTTTTCTTATTCATAATAATCACACCTTACTATGCTCAGTATAGCATTTTTAGAAAAAAAAAGAAACTATTTATTAGCTTCTTTTAATATTTCAATAACTTTTCTCATTTCAAGATCATATTTAATCATATCTTTAGAACCGATAGCTTTTAATAAATCTTCTTCTTTCATATTATATTTACTAGCTAATTCTTTAATTTCATCTTCAACTTCTTTATCAGTTACTTCTACTTTTTCAAGTTCCATAATTTTCTCTAAAGTTAAACGATATAGTACATGTTGATATGCTTCTTTTTCCATTTGAGCATGTAATGCTTTTTCATCACTTTGAGTGAATTGAAAATACATTTCAAGACTAAGTCCTTGCATCTTTAATTGTTCTTCAAACTTATGAATCATGTGATGAACTTCATCATCTACCATTTCTTCTGGAATGTCAACTTCTACATTTTTACTAATTTCTTCTAATAACTCGTCAACGTATTTATTTTCTGCATCAACATCTTTATTAGCTTTAATATTAGCTTTGATTTCTTCTTCTAATTTTTCTTTAGTATCTACGCCTTCCATACCTAAATCATCAAAGAAATCTTTGTCTAATTCTCTTGTTTCTTTAACTTTAATTTCATTAACTTTTACTTTAAAAACTACTTCTTTACCAGCTAAATCTTTAGCTCCATAGTCTTCTGGGAAAGTAACATTAATATCTTTTTCTTCTCCTGCTTTCATTCCTACTAATTGTTCTTCAAATCCAGGAATAAATGTATGAGAACCAATTTCAAGTGAATAGTTTTCTCCTTTTCCACCATCAAATGCTACACCATCTTTAAATCCCTCAAAATCAATAATAGCTACATCGCCATTCTCAACTTTACCTTTTTCTTTAACTACAAGTTCAGTATATTGTTCTAAAAGATGAGATAATTCATGTTCTATTTCTTCTTTAGTTACTTCTACTTTATCTTTCTTTACTTTTAATCCTTTATATTTTTTTACATTAACTTCTGGTGCAGTAATAATAGTAAATACAAATTCTACTCCAGACTCATCAATTGATTTAATATCAACACGAGGTTGAACAACAGGAATAACATCTTTATTTTCTTCCATTACTTTTTCATAAGCAGTACCTAATAATTTTTCTGCAGCATCAATATATAAAGATTCTTTTCCATATTTCTTTTCAAAAACGTTTCTAGGACATTTTCCTTTTCTAAAACCATCAACTGTAACAGTCTTAACTTTTTCTTGAAAAGCTTTATCAACAGCAGTAGTCCATTCTACACCATCAATTTTAATATTTAATTCTTTTTTATTAGTATTTTTTTCTTTTGCCATTATAATTCCTCCAATACGCTATTTATTATAACTTAATTTTCTAATGTAAACAAGAAAAAGATAGTATAAACTATCTATTTTATTTCTGTAATTTCTACTTGATAAGTTCCATTAGGACTTTCAACAGTAACTGTTTCACCAACTTTATGGTTCATCAAAGCCTTAGCTATAGGACTTTCATTAGAAATTTTACTAGCAAACGGATCAGCTTCTTGACTACCAACAATCATATATTCATCTGATTCATCATCTTCATCTATATAGCGAATAGAAACTGTACTTCCAAGACCAACTTTATCTTTAGAAGTTTCTTCTATTATTTCATAATTTTCTAACATTTGTTCAATTTTCTTAATACGACCTTCTAATACAGCCTGTTCATTTCTAGCAGCATCATAATCTGCATTTTCAGATAAATCTCCTAATGCACGTGCTTCTTTAATAGATTGAATATTAGCTGGTCTTTTAACATTAATTAAATCATCTAATTCTTCTTTTAATTCTTCTAATCCTTTTTGTGTTAGATAAACTGGTTTTTTACCACTCATCATATCCACCTCCACTTACGAATACTTCTAAAATATTATCATAAAACTAATTAAATGTCAATCATTTCGTATTAACAGATATTTCTTTAATCTTTTTAACAAAATAATCATCAGTCATACCTGCAATATAATCAATAACCATTCTTTTACTATCAGTATTATCAATATAACTAGCATCCATAGTATTTAAAAATATTTTATATATATCACTATCATAATTCTTATTAGTAATATCATCTAAATACTTATTAAATAAATTATTCATACCATTTCTATAAAATTCAAGTTCTTCTTTAGTATTAGCTTTACTATAAATATGTTCATAATTAAATTTCTTTAAATCAAAAATAGCTTTATAAACAGAATTACTTAACTTAATATATGGCTTATTATAACTATTTGTTACTATATCAATAATAATTGTATTAACTATTTCCTTATTAGTAGTGCCAAGTACCTCTCTAATATGAGTAGGTACATCTTCTCTAGTTAAAACGCCTAAATTAATAGCATCTTCTATATCTCTACCAATATAGCCAATAATATCACTAATACGTACTACACAACCTTCTAAAGTCATTGGTCTTATTTTTTTTAATATAACCTTGTCAGTATAACATTTCTCATACTCTTCTAAAAATTTTTCTTTAGTTTTAGGATTAGGTTCATAAATATTAGATAACATTTCTCCATTATGACACATAATACCATCTAGTGTTTGAATAGCTAAATTACTACCAAATCCTTTTTTTTCTAAAACTAAATAATTACGTACACTTTGAATATTATGATTAAACATAGTACCAGTTTCTCTAAGTGATATATCATTTAAAATAGCTTCCCCTGTATGACCAATAGGTGTATGACCAATATCATGTCCAAGCGCAATGGCTTCTATTAAATCTTCATTTAAATTTAATGCTCTACCAATTGTCCTAGCTATTTTACTAACTAACTGAACATGTACTATTCTTTTACTAATATGATCATTTTGTTTAAATGAAAATACTTGTGTCTTATCTAAATATCTAGTATATGATAAAGAATGAATAATACGATCTATATCATGATAAAAATTTGGTCTAATATCATTATCAAAATTTTCTTCTCTGATTCTAATGGCATCACTACTTTTAGTAGCATATTCACTTAAATATTTCTCTTTATTTAAAAAATTTTCTTTTATCTGTTCTAATAATTTGCTAGTCATAACATCAACTCCACACCAATATTAAAACACAATTCAAAAAAAAAGAATAGTCCAAACTATTCTTTTATCCACCAGTTACTACTGTAGCATTAGCATAAACATTAACAGTAACTGTAAACTTTTTATTATTCATAGGGTACTCTCCACTTTCATTAGGACTATAATCCGTATCATCAGCTATCCACATTCTTAATCTAAAATTCTTTTCATAATTAGTAGATGATGCTGGAACACTACCATTATAAATAGTTTTTTCGATAGTTCCATCCGTTACAGCTACACTTGTTTGATTAAGTTCACTAAATCTAGCTACGTTAGTATCTTTTAAAGTAAGTGGTGCTGGAGTTTCAGTATCAGTACCAACTTCAGTTAAATAAATCTTGATAGCTTCTTCTGGAACAGTTGAATCAGCTTTCTTACGAGCAGTTATTTCATATGGAAGACTAGTATTACCTGTAGTAGTAGCAAGTACTTTAAAATCAAAAACATTATTATCTCCAGTTAAAAGTTTACCGTTAGCATCAGTTGTAGGTAAAGCATCAACTATAGTAATACCATTTCCACTAGCATTCTTTTCATCATACAAGAAGGTAATTGTTCCTGTAGTAATAGTATTTTCTGTTGTACCTAATCTAGCATAAGTAAAAAATGCATAACTAACACCAATAGTAACAGCTACTAATAAAAAGATTGCTAATACTAACACTATTCTAGATTGTGTTCTTATTTCTTTTTTAGTATCTTTCTTATCCATAATTTCTCCTTTCTACATAATAGTCTTCCCTATTTTTATTATTGCATACAAAAAACAAACAAGTATTAATAAACTTGTTTGTTATAAATTTAATCTATATATTTTTTTATAAGCCTATTAACTGTTTCTGTATCATAAACAGTTGATTTCAAAAGAAAATTTGCATACTGTATTAAACTATCAATATCATTAGATGACAACATTAAAACTTGTTTTTTTAAAGTTTCTAGCTTACTGATATAAACATCGTTATCAACATTAAAACTAGGAACTATATTTTTATCTACCAAAAATTTTCGATAATCAACGCCAACATAATTACATATATATACAAAAGTATCAATAGAAATTTCTGTCCTTTTTCCATGTAAAATTCTAGATAATTGAGCTTCACTAATACCAGCAGCTATGCTAATATTTCTAGCTGTTAATAATGGATCTTTTTCTATTTCATCTTTCAAATAAGTCAAAAAATTAAATGAAGAAACAAAATCATTAGGATTAGAAAAATCTAATTTAGCAAATCCACCAAAATCATAAGGATTTAAATTTAAACAAGTCATTAATTTTAAAAAAGTTTCTTTTTTTAATGTTTTTCTTTTATCATCTCTAATACACTTTATCTCTGTATTGGAAACACCAACCAGTTTTGCTACTTCCTGCTGAGATATTTTTAGTTCTTTTATTCTAGCATCTATTTCCTTACCATACATAAAATACCACCTCTTTTATAATTACTTATTTGCCTGTTCTCTTAGTTTAATTACTTCTTTATTTTCTAAATACTCATCATATGGTAATCTTCTATCAATTACACCAGTTGGTAAAATTTCAATTATACGATTAGCTATAGTTGAAACAAATTGATGATCATGTGATGCAAATAATAATTCTGAATCATATTTGATTAAACCATTATTTAATGAAGTTATACTTTCAAGATCTAAATGAGCAGTTGGTTCATCTAATATTAACATATTACTAGCTTCTAACATACATTTAGATAGCATACATCTAGCTTTTTCACCACCAGATAAAACTGGTACTTTTTTAAATACATCTTCTCCTGAAAATAACATTCTACCTAAAAAACTTCTAAGTACTGTTTCATCATCTATATTATAATATTGTCCAATCCATTCCATAATATTAATATCTTTAGTAAAATAAGCAGAATTATCCTGAGGAAAATATGATTTAGTAACTGTTTTACCCCAAATAACTTCACCAGAATCAAATTTTTCTTCACCCATTAATATTTTAAAAAGCATTGTTTTAGCAAGTTCATCATTACCTACAAAAGCTACTTTATCACCTTTTAAAATACTAAATGATACTTTATTTAAAATCTTTTTACCATCTACTGTTTTACATAAATTTTTAACAGTTAAAATTTCCTTACCACTAGCCTTTTCAGGTTTAAAATCAATATATGGATATTTTCTAGATGAAGGAACTATTTCATCAAGTTCAATCTTTTCTAACATTTTTTTACGTGAAGTAGCCTGCTTACTTTTAGAGGCATTAGCAGAGAATCTAGCAATAAAATCTTGTAGTTCTTTTATTTTCTCTTCTTTCTTTTTATTAGCTTCTTTCATTTGTTTTAAAGCAAGTTGACTAGACTCATACCAAAAATCATAATTTCCAATATAAAGCTTAATTTTATTGTAATCAATATCAGCAATATGAGTACAAACTTTATTTAAAAAATGACGATCATGACTAACTACAATTACTGTATTTGAATAGTTTATTAAAAATTCTTCTAACCAATTAATAGCATCCATATCTAAGTTGTTAGTAGGTTCATCAAGTAATAAAATATCAGGGTTTCCAAATAATGCTTGAGCAAGTAATACTTTAACTTTTAATTTAGCTGGTATTTCACTCATTAATGAATAATGAAGTAAAACATCAATTCCAAGATTAGATAATAATTCGCCAGCTTCACTTTCAGCTTCCCAACCATTAAGTTCCATGAATTCACCTTCAAGTTCAGCTAGTCTCATACCATCTTCATCAGTAAAATCAGTATGTGAATATAATTCATTTTTTTCTCTCATTATTTCATATAGTCTAGTATTACCCATAATAACAGTATCCATAACTGTATGATCTTCATATGCATAATGATCTTGCTTTAAAGTAGAAATTCTTTCCCCCTTAGAAATTATAATTTCACCACTAGTTGTCTCAATCTCTCCACTTAAAAGCTTAAGAAAAGTACTTTTCCCAGCTCCATTAGCTCCAATCAAACCATAACAGTTACCGGCAGTAAATTTAATATTAACATCTTCAAACAAAGTTCTTTTTCCAAAACGAAGTGTAACATTTTTAGTTTGTATCATAGAATCACCCTTTCAAAACTATTCATAATTTTACTATATTTTTTATATTTAAGCAAGAAAAATACTAGTTACTAGAACTAGTATAATATCCTAACTTCAGCTAATCTCTCCAATTCTTCAATTATTTTGATATCATTTGAGTTATTTATTATCTATCTCATATTCTTAAAACTAGTTACTAAAAATAATGATATGATAACACTACTAACTACTGCTTTGACAATTCATTTAGTGTATCAATGTCTAATCCAATAGCTTTTGAAATATCTTTCATTGAAACAGTTCCTAATTTTAAAAAATTTTTAGCTATTTCTATTTTTTCTTGTTTAGAGCCTTGTTCTAAACCATTTTGAAATGATTCTACTTTAATAGAATTCTCTGTCTTTTTTCTTACTGCTTCAGCATTATAATGTAGTTTAAATTCTTCATCCATAGCTAATCTCTCCAATTCTTCAATTATTTTAATATCTTTTGGATTATTTGTTAACTCTCTCATATTCTTAAAACTAGTTGCTAAAAATAGCGATAGGCTAACTTCTAATTCACTACTATCATAACATACTTTTTTAAAATTAGGTAAATAAAGATGTAAACTTTCTATATCTTCTATTCTTAAATTAGTCTTAGGATCTTCAAAAATATAATTACCCATCTTTAAATATGGTAATTCTTTATTTCTATAATTATCAAAAGATATTAGTTTTGTTTGTTTACCACTATAAACTTCTCCCGTATCATACATACTCCCTGCTTCTCTATAAAGATACTGATGATTCTTAGACTCCAAAAAATCATAATACTTTTGATTCATCTCTATAATAATAGTATTATTTCCATCACTTAATTTTAAATCCATTCGATAATCTTTTACTTTATTTCCTGTATTCGATTCATTATCTATTAAATAATAATTACTAATATCTAAAAAGAATGCTTCTCTAATAATATTTTCTAACCAATTCCTAGTTTCTTTATTTTTATATAAATATTTAAACGTTGTATCAGATAATAAAGATATAAAGTTATCTTCTTCTAATTTTTCTTTATTTTTTTCTAATAATAATTCTGTCATATTTTATTAATTTATAATCTCCTTTAATAATATTAGAAGGCGCTAGCAAACCTCCTAATTATATTATTTAAAGTTTTTCTAAAAAAACTAAGTTTTTTTCAAAAAAAATACACAAAAGTTAATTGATCTTTTGTGTATTTATAAATACTTTAAATTTATTCAGAATCTCTCCAAGACTCATAAAAATCCTTTACCTTATTCTTACCACTAACAGCTAATTCTTTTATTAAATCCCAAGTAAAACCAAAACTACTCTTCATAGTATTAAAATCTTCCTTTGCCTGATTACAAGTATCTTCACCAACACTATCACATAAACTAGCAGCAACTTCCAAATATAATGAAGCTAACTTACCCTTTAAATTATCATATTTAGTTTTAATTGTTTCTTTATAATCAGGAAAGTATTTTTCTATTTTAGAATCAATAGAAAAAGCTATTTTAATAATTTGTAACTTAGCACTATTACTTAATTCCTTAAATGTATGACCTTTAATTTCTTTATCATAAAAAATAAAATCAACTATAGTAACAAAAGTATTCTTAGCTTTTTCTTTAAATGTAGCACCTTCCTGATAAGTAGAAATACTATTTTCTTCATTTTGAAAATAACTAATCACATCATTTTCAGTATAAACAGTAGAATTAGAAGTTGAACTATTACTTGTATTACTATTATTAGAATTACTATTTGCATTAGGTGTGCTTGAAGGAATAGGACTTGGTGTATTTACTGGAGTATTTGTAGGAACTGAACTTGGAACTGGTGTAGGTGTAGGAATAATATCATTTTGTTTAGTATCATCTTTACTATCATTTTCACTAGTTTTATTATCCTCTAATTGAATTTGCTTATTATCACTTTTATTTTCTAAATTATTACTATTATTAAATATAGAATATTTACCATTTAACATAAGAGCTATAGCTACAACAAGTAAAGTAATAGCTACACTAATTAACACAACTGGAATAAACTTTTTCTTATCTTCCATACTACCACCTCTAACAGCTACTAATTATACCACATTTTCCTTAAATTTACTAGACCCCAATAATCAATCCTTTTTTTCTCAAATATAACTTTCTAATCCAATCAACAGGAATAACCGTAATAGCTAATAAAATAGTAGTTAGTAATTCCTTAAAAGTTAAACCATAAGTCCTAAATAAATTACCACCATAATATATAAGAATAATTTGAATAATCACAATAAAAGCAATTATTATAATAAACACTTTATTTTTAAGTAAATTAGAAAATAAATTAAGACGATGTGTCCTAGCATTAAAACAGTTAAATATACCCATAAAAATAAATAAAGCAAAAAAAGCAGTCATTAAATAACTATATGAACTATCTATTCTATACAAACTTCTAACCCAATCACTTTTTAAGAAAAAGATACATAATAGTGATGAATATGTACCAGTAAAAATAATTTCATCACGCATATATCTATTTAAAATATTCTCTTTTTTCTTTTTAGGAGCTTCATCCATATACTCAACCAAAGGCGGTTCATAACTAAAAGCAATTCCGGCTAATGTATCCATAATCATATTTATCCACAACATTTGAATAACAGTAACCGGTGTTTCAACTCCTATAAATGGTCCAATAATAGATAAAGAAATAGCACACATATTTACTGTTAATTGAAAAATTATAAATTTACGAATACTTTTAAAAGTCGTTCTACCAAACAAAATAGCTTTTGATATAGATAAAAAGTTATCATCTAATATTACTATTTCACTTGCTTCTTTAGCTACTTCTGTACCACTTCCCATAGCAAACGCAACATCAGCTTTCTTCAGCGCTGGAGCATCATTTACCCCATCACCTGTCATACCAACAACCATGCCCATTTCTTGACATATTTTAACTAATTTACTCTTATCCTGCGGCAAACTTCTAGCAACTATTCTAAGTTTAGGCAAAATCTTCTTAATTTCATCACTAGTCAACCTATTTAGTTCTGTACTTGTTAATACTACATCACTATTATCATTAATTAAACCAACCTCTCTACCAATAGCTAAAGCAGTATCCTTATTATCACCAGTAATCATAACTGTTTGAATACCAGCTTTTTTAACAAGTTCAATTCCCTCAATTGCTTCTTTTCTAACTTCATCCTTCATAAAAATAAAACCAATTAAAGTTAGTCTATCCATTTTATCAGAATCATAATTATCATTAAACGCAAGTAATAATACTCTAATTCCCTTTTTAGTAACCTCATTCAAATGTTTTTGAATAATATCAGGAAGAATCTTTTCTTTTTCCCCATTTTCTTTTAAATAGTTACTACATTTAGAAAGTAATACTTCAGGTGCACCCTTTATTAAATTAATCCTCTTCTTAACACCATCAGTATATTCAATCATCGTACTAGAATATTTTTCCCTACTATTAAAAGGAACTCTAGATAATACCCTTAGACTAGGAACAGGTGTCGTTATAAATTTACGCAAAGCTCTATCAGTTATATTACCACCAATTACCTCACCATCAGACATCGTACTATCATTATTATAAGTCAACGATAATTTTAAGTATTTATATAGTTTACTATAAGGAGATACTTCCAGTTCATTATTATAAGTTTTCAAACTACCAGATAAAAAACCTACTACATCCAACTTTCCTTTAGTAAGTGTTCCTGTTTTATCAGTAAATAAAATATTTAAACTTCCTGCTGTTTCTATACCAACTAACTTTCTAGCTAAAACATTATTTTTTAACATCCTTTTCATATTAGAAGAAAGAACTAAAGTTATCATCATAGGTAGTCCTTCCGGTACCGCAACAACGATAATCGTAACGCTTAAAGTAAGAGCATATATTAAATAATTCATAAGCAAAGGGAAATTAGTAACCGTACTAATTATTTTATTAATATCAAAGTTATTTTCAATTACTATTACTGAGAACAAATATGATATTGAAACTAAAAAGGCACCAATATATCCTATTCTACTAATTATTTTAGCAAGTTTAGCAAGTCTTATTTTCATAGGACTATCTGGATTATCTTCCTGTATTTCTAATGCTAGTTTTCCATAAAAAGTATCATTTCCTATCTTTTCTACCCTCATATAAGCTAGTTTTGAATAAACAACTGTACCTCTATAAACTTTATTTTTATCAGTAGGAGTTCCCTCTACTTTATATTTATAAGCTTCCCTAGTTTCACCATTTAAAGCTGATTCATCAACACTAACTTCACCATCTATAATTACCCCATCTGCAGGTATTTTATCACCCGTTTCAAGTCTAACAACATCACCTACTACTACTTCATCAATAGGTATCTCTATTAATTTTCCGCTTCTTTTAACCTTACACTTAATACGAGAAGATTCTTCCTGTAAATGTAAAAAAGCCTTTTCACTACCATATTCTGAAATAGTAGAAATAAAACTAGCTATAAAAATAGCTATCATAATACCTAGTGTTTCAAACCAATCAAAATCTTTAAATAAAAAAATAGTTTTTATCGCCAGTGCTATCAACAATATCTTAATTATAGGATCTCCCATAGTTTCTATAAACTGTCGTAAAAATGATTTTTTCTTTTTACTAGTTAATGAATTATTTCCATATTTTTTACGAGATTCTAATACTTCATCATTACTTAAACCATTTGTATTAATCATAACTAGTCCTCCTACTAAAATATATTTAGATATATTTATTTTAGAAGAAGAGTTTTTGTCGAAAAAAAAAGAGAATAAATTCTCTACAAAGTAATCAATAATTTATAAACAATCGTCGTTATTAAACACATAGTAATTCCACAAATAGTAGGTATAATCATTGCATAAATCATCCATTTAATACTATTAGTTTCTTTTTTTATAGTAAGACACGTAGTAGAACATGGAAAATGCATTAATGAAAATAAAATGGTGTTAATAGCAGTAAGTATTGTCCAACCATTATCTATAAATAAAGTTTTAAGTTCTAATATACTATTATAATCAGTAATAGTACCAAGTGATAAATAAGACATAATCATAATTGGAATTAGTATTTCATTAGCTGGATATGCAAGAATAAAAGCTGTTATGATAACTCCATCTAGTCCAATTAACTTTCCAAATGGATCTAAGAAATTATTAATATGCATAAGTATACTAACTCCACTAATATTAATATTAGCAAGTAACCAAATTATAGTACCAGCTGGTATAGTAACAATTATCGCTCTACCCAAAACGTGTAAAGTTTTATCAAAAATACTTCTAACTATTACTTTTAATATTTGAGGTTTACGATATGGAGGTAATTCTAAAGTAAATGATGAAGGCATACCCTTTAGTAATGTTTTAGATAATAGCCATGATATTAATAATGTCATTCCTACTCCAAGAAGAATAAATAATGTAAGTATAACTACTTGGAAAAAGGACATAAATTTACCACTACCAACCATAAATATAGAAATAAGTAAAATAATAGTTGGAAATCTACCATTACATGGCACAAAATTATTAGTTAAAATAGCTAGTAATCTTTCTCTTTTAGAATCAATTATTCTAGTTCCAGTAACTCCAACTGCATTACATCCAAAACCCATCATCATACAAAGTGCCTGTTTTCCACACGCATTACATTTTTGAAATCCTCTATCTAAATTAAAAGCTATACGTGGTAATACTCCTAAATCTTCTAATAATGTAAATAAAGGAAAAAATATAGCCATCGGAGGTAACATTACTGCAACTACCCAAGATAATGTTTTATAAATTCCCCCAACTAATAAATCATTAAGCCAACTAGGTAAATGTAACCAACTATTTATACTAACAAAATAATTACTAAGACTAGAAAAAAAATCAAATAATATCTGTGACGGATAATTAGCTCCTGTTATTGTTAACCAAAAAATAAACATCAATAAAATAATCATAATAGGTATACCTGTTATTCTACTAGTTAATAATCTATCAATTCTTCTACTTCTCTTTTCATAATCACAGTTTCCATAACTAATAACATCTTTATTAATTGCTTCTGCCTTATCCATAATTTGACTTACTATATCATCTTTTAAAAGTAAATTATCACTACCTATAATTTTATTAATAGTATCATTTTCTTTTAATGAAAAGCCTAAATAATTATCTATTTCCTTATCTAAAAGAAAATCACCCTCTAAAAGCCTAATAGCTAACCATCTACTAGATAAATTTTTAATATTTAAAAAAGCTAATTCTGTTTCTAATAGTTTTAACTTTTCCTCTATCTTTTTACTATAACGTACTTTAGTACCAATATGTTTAATATTATCAAAATTATCAATAGTATCAAGAAGTTTAGTAATACCCTTCTTCTTTCTAGCTTCTGTTCCAATTACTGGTACACCTAATTTCTTTTCTAACTTTTCTAAATCAATACAAACTTTCTTTTTTCTAGCTTCATCCATCAAATTACAGCACACAATAACATTAGGGGTTATTTCAAGTATCTGTAATACTAAATTAAGATTTCTCTCTAAACATAAGCTATCACATACAACGATAACCATATCATAATTATCAAAACACAAAAAATTTCTTGTAACTTCTTCTTCATCTGAATGTGAAATTAAAGAATAAGTACCTGGTAAATCGATAAGTTCATAAGTATTATCTTTATAAATAAAATTTCCCACTGCCTGACTAACTGTTTTACCAGGCCAATTACCAGTATGTTGATGCATACCAGTTAAACTATTAAAAATAGTACTCTTACCTACATTAGGATTACCTGCTAACGCAATTCTCTTTTTCAATTTAACTCCTCCACTATAATATTTTTGCTATCATTTTTCCTAATAGCTATTAAACTATTTCTAATTTTATAAGCTATAGGATCATTGAAAGGACTAATTAAAGTGGCAGTAACTATAGTACCTGGAATCAAACCTATATCAAGAAGTCTTCTACGTATAGAACCAACATTATCTATTTTAATTACTTTAGCACTATTTCCTATTTTTAATTTATCTAATGAATATCGTTTTTTCATAATATCCTTCCTAACTCTATTTTAATATATGAGTTAAGAATAGATTTGGACAAAAGAAAAAGCTTCAATATTGAAGCTTACTCACTTATTACCATTCCATTTTCATCGAATTTGTAGCCACCTGTAACTTGAGGTTCAGGTGTATTATTAACAGTTTCGGTTTCATCATTAATTACAGTACCGTTTTCATCAAATTGGTATTGAGGAATATTTGTAGCTGTAGAATTTTCATCAGTACCATCGCTAATAACTACTCCATTTTCATCGAATTTATAATTATTTGTAGTATCTTGAGCAGGTGTACTATTAATAACCTCAGTACCATCATCAATCACAGTACCATTTTTATCGAACTTGTACTGAGAAGTAGTTGAAGTTTCAGAAACATTATCAACGCCATCACTAATAACAACACCATTCTCATCAAACTTATAATTATTTGTATCTTGAGGTGTAGGATTACTATTAACAGTTTCAGTTCCATCACTTATTACGAATCCGTTTTCATCAAATTGATACTTAGGAGTACTAGCAGAATTTTCATTAGTTTCAGTACCATCACTAATAACTACACCATTTTCATCGAATTTAAAAATATTAGCTTTATCCTGATTTGTAGCTATTTCAGTACTATATTCATTTTTAAAAGGATTAACAGTCTCTACAGGTTCATTACTTACCAAATTTTCTTCAAGACTAGTATTTCCATCAAAAACAACAACTCCATTTTCGTCAAATTTTAAATTTGCCATAAATGCTTTTCGATCATAATCTTTATCAGGTTCTTCTATATTTCTATTTAATGCGTTATTAAATACTTCATATTGATCGTTTTTAAAGCCAAGAAAATCAATATTTTCAATTTGAACATGATTAAAAGAAATTACCTGTGAAGGTAAAAGTAAACCTTCTGGATAAACACATCCCTTATAATCATACATAGTAACATTTCCATTATATTCAATAGAAAAATAGCTAATAACCATTATTTTTTTATTATTGCCTTTCAAAGTACACACAGTACCTATAGGTAAATATTTATTATTCATATCTAACCTCTCTTTATTCTTTTACTAAATTATACAAAAAATATTAATATTTTTCAACACATACTTTATATTTTACTAACCCTTTTAGTGATTTCAGTTACTGGTAACACACTAGCATATTTTTCTAACTCATCTGATGTTTTAGTAATTATATTTATGCTATTAGTTAAATGGTCTTGTTCATCAATAAGACTATTTTTAGCATTACTTAAATCTGACTTTATTTGAAGTAATTGTGTTTTATATTTGAAATTACCTGGAATAACAGTAGAATCCATAAGATTAAGTGCTGGAGACAAACTACTAATGCTATCTTTTAGATTAGGAATGATAGTATTTTGAATCTGTTCTGGATTAAATTCTAATTTAGCCATTATTCTTTCACCTCATTGATTTTCTGTTCCATGGTATCAGCATAATCTAATAAGAACTTGCCATAATTATAAATATTACTTTTTATATTTAAATATTGAAGTTTATCTATTTTAGCAGTCTCTGTAAATAAATTAGCACTAGCACCAACCCATTCACCAGTAGTAACATTCATATTATTTATGCGAGTAAACATTGTAGTAATAATTTCATTCATTTCTTTTGATAATTCTATTATTTCAGTACCACATTCTCTTATTTTAGTTGTATCTATATTTATTTGAGTCATAAACACCTCTTATTTTAATAAAAGCTAGTAACAATATGTCCTAGCTTTTATTATCATTATTTAGTTAAACTAACATTTTTCATTTTATTATTACTTGCAGGTTTGCTAGGTTTAGAAACATTAGGTTTACTAACTGAAGGTTGACTAGGTTTAGAATTTGAACTAGGTGTAGGATTACTACTAGAAGAAGAATTTTGATTACTAGCAGCTTGCTGTGCAGCTAATCTAGCAGCTTCTTCCTGAGCCCTACGTTCAGCTTCTAAACGTTGTTCTTCCTGACTAATAGCATTACTTATATTTCTAATCTTAACTTCAATCTCAGGTAAAATCTGATTAGAAATTAAGTTGCGATCATTAACAATAATATTTCTACTATTACTAATAACACCATTATCACCACTATTATCATCAATACTAAAGTATGATTCAATATTAGAACAAACTTCCAATGAATCTTTACTTTTATCTAAATAATTACAAACCTGTGATAATATATTTTTTAAATTAATATATTGATTTCTTTCATTTCTTAAAGCATTTAAATCTGCCATAATTTTAACCTAACAAACTACTTATGTTCAGTATATTTTTCTTTTGAATCAACTGCTGATGCCATATTATCATAATTACTTGCAACACGATTAATATTAGTTTGATATGCTTCATAAACATATTGTAACTTATCAGAAAAAGCTAATAAGCCACTAACATAAACTGACCAAGCCTTTCTTACGCCTTCAATATATTTTTTTACCGCTGCTTGTACTTCATCACTTTTAAAAGCACCATCTGCACCAGCTAATGGATCAATAGCATCAATATTAGATGTAACATTGTCAACATATTGTCTAATAGCATCCCTCATTGCAGGAATTTTATTAGCATTAATACCAACAACACTATAATCACCTTCAATATAGTTACTTTGAAGTTCATTATCCATACCTCTAGTAACATCAAAATTTCTATCTTTTATTTCATTTCCAGCATTAAAAGCTGCTGCTAAACCCCAAGCCATATATTATTTCCTCCTCACTATAAATCATAATACTAATATTTAAAACCAAAAATATTTTTATTTATAAATTTTAACCTTCATAATTATCATATACAATAGAATCAATATTAAAGTAATTATTCATAAGTGTTGTAAGTTCGGTTTCAAAATTTTTCTTTTGAACATCAATGTTTTTTATTATTTGATTAAGATTTTCTTTAAAATCTTTAATGAAATTATCTCTTGAAACACCTTGCCAACCATCACTTATAACAGATTCCAAATAAGAATAGCCATCAGTAAGATCACGCCCAGTCCTATTAAAAATCTGATCAGATAGATTATCAATATAACTTTGCATACCAGCTTTAGATACTCCAATACTAAGATCACCTATGCCTAAATCTTCACCATACATTTTTATTCATCTCCCATTCTCTACTATTTGCTAAAATATTATCAGCAATATTTTCAGCACCAACTTTGTAAGATTGCTTTACTTTAACAAAATCACTTGCATAGCTTAAAATATTTTGATTAATAATTTGATAATATTCTGCCTGCTTTTTAAAATTACTACAAAAGATTTGATTCACTTCTGAATTAAAATAATTTTTAGAATTATCAACCAAAATTTGAAGTTGATTGAAAATATTATTTAACTTATCAGCATATTCAATTATATCTGTAGCCATCCTATCTAAGCCAATTTCATTAACACCACTAACATTATACTGTTCATGCATTATACTATCACCATACTATCAAACTTCTATCTTACAATTAAATTTTACACATTGTTAAACATAATTGTCAATATATAAAAGAAAAAAATGTAAAATTTAATTTTTTTTTACATTTTTCAACTAAAACAAAACTATTTTACTACCATTTCTAATGTTAGTATCCAAAACTGTTGCATCCATATTATAGGCATTTCCTGTACTAACATCATATAAATTGGTCTTATTACTAACAGTATAAACACCACCAGTTAGTTCACTAACTGCTTTAGAAAGCAAAATAATTACATTTCCAATCTTTCTATTAATAGGAAGAAAAACATTATAAGATTCTTCTACTTCTGGAACAATCAACTCTACTAATATTTTATTTTTCATTTTGTTCCACTTCCTTTTCAACTACATGTTTAAATACTGTATAATTACCATCATTAATAGCAAAACCCATATAAGGGAAATTTATTTTTCTATCATCCATAGTCAAATTAGGAATATTAAATGCTAACTGACTACCAACATCCTCACCTAACCAAATACCATATAAAGAATTAATATTAGATTGATACCATACTTCCAATTGAAGATTTTTATAAGAATCATATGTATCTACTAAAATAAAATGAATATTAGTAGCATCACCTATATTTTGAAATAAATGATTTAAAATAGCTTGACCATTCTGTGATAGATATTTTCTTAACATACCAATACCTAAGAAAACATAATAATAATCATTTCCATTATTTTTACTAGATAAAGCTTCATTATGTATTTGAATTACAGCTTGATCAAAATCTTTTTTATAACATTTAATATCATTTTCTTTATCATATGCATTAACAAAATCGCAAATAGAAATATTAGCACCAGCTTTTTTGATTAGTTCTATTATACTAATAACAAAACTCATCCTATCATAATTCATACTTCTAGTAACTATAGAATTATAGACAGACATAAAATTATAAGTTATAGGTTGCTTAGTAGCTACATTATATCCAATAGGTATTTTATCTAAGGTATTATTCTGCTCTAATAGATCTAAAGTAACTACTTTAGGAAGTACTGGTATCTTCCTAGCTCTAGAAGTATAAGCATTATTTAATTGTTTTGAAACTTCTCTCATAACATTAGTCATATCTTTACGTGGAGCAAAACTAGCTGTTTGAAATTCATAAGCTGTATCATTCATAGCTATCAAACCTCTACCAAAAATCTTAGATGGAAATAATCCTCTTGGTGCATCAACTACTGTCCTATATTCAGTCTCATTTGGTATTTGTAAACATAAACGATTAGCAAAGTTTTGTACCATTCTACCTCTAACACCATTAGTTGAAATCGCACTAATAATAAATACTATACCGTATTTAACTCCATCTCTATATAAGTTTTGCACAGCTTCAGATAATTTAGAAAAGTTTTCCACAAAAATTTCATAACTATTAATCATAGTAACGATAAGAGGTAATTTTTTTCCACTGTTTTGTAGATATTCATTATAACTACCTGCATAATCTTTAAATAATTCTTTTCTTCTTTCAATTTCTTCATTAATCATTTCAAAGATATCATAAACTAAATCACTGTTTTCAATAGTAGCCACTTCCCCAACATGAGGAATATTATAAAACATCTTCAATGTCTCACTACCACAATCAATTATATACATATTAACTTCATCTGGAGTATGTTCAGCCATCATAGAGAAAATCATTGTAGATAATAAATTTTCTTTACCACTACCAGTCTGTCCATATATTAAAGTATTACCTTTATTAGTTAAATCAACATTTAATATTCCTTGTTCCTGATTAGAAGGATTATCATATTCACCAATAACTGGATTTATAACATAAGGAACTGGTTTATAATTATATTTCTTTTTCAAGTTAAATAAATTAATATCACTAGGTAACGCATCAAGCCATAACTTCTTAGTAACAATATTTTCTCTAGTACTTAAATTATAAATATATTTAACTAAGTTAGTTAACTGTTCACCATAATTAGTATCATTATTTTCTTTAACCATATCTTTAATTGTTTTAACTGGATAACCAACATCGTTAACGAAATTAATAGAATCATCTACTTTTTTAATAATTCTATCTGAAGGAACATATTTAGCCCCACTCCATCCAGATTGTCCAATATCAAAATAATCATTATAACCAACTTGTAAATAAAATCTTCCTGTTTCCTTTATACTAGCTGCTTCTGGTCTTTTTAACATTTCCATACTATCAGATCTATCTTGAACCTTCAAACAAACTTTAAATTTTGAATTACTCCAAATTTGATCATTTACTACTCCACTAGGTTTTTGGGTAGCAAGTATCAAGTGAAGTCCTAAACTACGTCCAATACGAGCTGTAGAAATTAATTGTTGCATAAACTCTGGTTGCTGACTTTTTAATTCTGCAAACTCATCACTAATAATAAATAAATGTGCCATAGGTTCACTAACTGCACCCTCACGATATAATTTTTGATACTTATAAATATCAATAGTACCTTCACCTAATTTATCTCTAACCTCATTAAATACTCTTTGTCTTCTCTTAAGTTCTGAATCAATAGATACTAAAGTTCTATTCATTTCAGCTGTATCTAAGTTAGTAATAGTACCAATTAAATGTGGGATTTTAACTCCTGTTTCTTTATTCTCAAAAGCACCAGCTAAACCACCACCCTTATAATCTATCAAAACAAACTGTACTTCATAAGGATGATAATTAACTGCAAGAGATAAAATATAAGTAATTATAAATTCACTTTTTCCACTACCAGTCATACCAGCAATTAAACCATGTGGACCATGAAATTTCTCATGTAAATCAAGTTTAAACTCTTCACCATTAGCATGTACTCCAACTGGAGTAGCTAAAGATACAACTGGATTATTATTTTGCCAACGAGATAAGATATTTAATTGTTCTATCTTAGATACTTTCATCATTTCTAAGAAAGCTAATGAATTAGGTAATACCGAAATACCATCTTTAGTAACTACTGGTATATTAGCTAACTTATTACTTATTTTTCTCATATCTATATCAAGTGCATATTCATTATTAAATTTAATAATTTCTTTTTGATCTTCTTTTTCAGATATAATAGTACCATTCTTTTCTGTTATTTCAATAAATGCATCACATTTACCAGGTAAGTTCTTAATCTTATCACCAATACATAAATAAGAAAATCCATAATTAGTAGCTGTCTTTAATAATAAATCAATTATAATAGAATTCTTAGCTAAGTTATAATCATCATTAATAACTAAATAGTAAGGACTATTCTTTTTATAAGATTCTTTTTTAGCTACTTCTTCTTCATCAGCAACAGTATTAGTAGAATCTTCTGTTGATTTACTAGAAGCTTTACGTTTTTTATATTCATCCTCTAAATAACTAGAAATTTCACTTATTTCATTCAAATTAGTAGCAAAAAATCTTGTTTCTTTATCATCACTAAAACAGTGTGGTAAATACTTAGCATATTCCCATTTATCTTTATTAGCATCATTAGTCATAATAACTATTTTTAGATCAATAGAACTATGTAAGCTAACTAACTGTAGTATTAAACTATTAATATATTCTTGTTCATGACTATTATTTATAATGAGTCCTGTTACAGGATTATCTAATAATGAAACTGTAATAGGTATATTATTTAAATTCTTTGCTTGTTCACTAATATTATAAACCTGATTAAGTAGATCATCTTCATCAAGTGTAAAATGTCTTTCAGGTGCATCAATAACTATTTTAGATAAACAAGTACCACTACCTAAACGTACTGTCAAAAAATCATAATCTGTTATTAAACGACTCCAAAACTTAATATTAGTTATTTTATTAGAAGTAGTTAACATTTGATAACATTCAATCGCACTTGGATTATTATCTTTTAAAGTTTGTTCTTGCTTCTTTTTTATATCCATTATTTGATTTTGCTTTTCTAATATATAACTAGTATATTTAGATACTCTTAATTTTTCTCTTTTAGCAGCCTGTTTTTTCTGATACTTGGAAGCAATTCTAGGTATAATCAAACTACCAAATATCATAGTAACACACATAACTATTTGTGGAAGTGAAGACATAAGCGTTTTACTACCGGTAGAAAGTCCATAAATAACCGTATAACCTGTCATTAAAGAAGAAGCAGCCATAGTTATACTAGAACCAATTGACAAAAATAATGGCATATCTTCTTTTATTTCTGATTGTGGCACAGGTTCTATTTTTACATATTCTTCTTTTAGCTGATCATCCATTCTAAGCGTATGATAAAAATAATCATTTTCCTGATATAAGTTCAAATTATTATCAGTATCATTAGAAGTTTGGTAATTAGAATTATCGGTATCTCTTTGATATAAATTAAGTTTTTGAACAGCTACTAATTCATTAGGATTATTAACATTTAAAAAGCTACCCATCCAAATAATTTTTAAACCATTGATAAATATTATATCTCCAATATTTAAAATCTTACTTTTAACTAAATTATTATTAACATATATCCTAGAATTATCTTGTAATGAATTTAGTTTCCAACCAGTTTCATTTTCACCAATAGCTTTTACTATTTCAGCATGATTTGGTTGAATAAAAGAATCTTTATAACAGATTTCATTATCATTACTACTACCTATTCCTATTCTAGAAAGATTATCAAATGATAAATTATAATTATTAGTATCTTTAACAGGTAAAGTATATAAAACTATATTTTTTTCTATTCCTTCAATATTTAAAAAATAATATTGATAATCTTTTAATTCAACGCTAAAAATTTTAGTATCATTTTCAATAATACTAAAAGTATCATTACTTTTTAAAATCCATTTTCCATTCTCTGCTTCTATATTTAATTGAATTTCAAAATTATCATCAATTACTTCATTAATAGAAACAGATTCATCTATCTTTTGAGGTAGTTTAAATACCTTTAAAGTTTCCTTACCAAGTAAATATAACTTCATATTTCCAACTCCTATTATTCTATATAAATAATACCAAAAGTTGGAAATGATTTCAATGTCTTTTCCGGATTTTACTTAAAAGTTTTAATAGTTTTAATCATATTATCAAAGTTATTTTTATTCTTTTTATTTTTAAAGATAAATCTAATCTTTTTTAAGTAAACTGTATTAGCTAATACTTCTATAATTGTTACTAAAATTATTAATAATAATTCTTCTTCTATCTTATTATTTAAACTAGGAATATAAATATTTCCTTCCTCTATGATATTAGCTTCGTATTTATATAAATCAAGCATTAACTTTCTATTTATTATTTTTTCCTCTATAGGTTTAATTTTAATATTAGAGTAATATTTAGAAATATCTAAATAATTATCAGTATAATTACCATCCAAGGTAGATATACCATTTTTAATTATCTTTTGAATATTTTTAAAACTACATCCTAAGTTAGAAGTATGATAATAAATATATGCAAGTTTAATAAAGGTATAATTCATAGGTATATAATCATTATCAAAATATAGTTTAGATTTTAAACAAAAAGGACATAAACATAAATTATTTTTATTTACGCTTTTAATCTTATCAACATAAAAAATATTTAAACAATGATAACATATAGCTATATTATTAGTATCTAATTTTTCTCTATATGGTAAATTAGTTTTTAAATTTTTTATTTCATCTAACATTTCTATTAAAGAATAATCACTACTAGGAAAACTATTATCAGGTATTTCTAAAAGTTTTTCTATAATAATATTTAAATGGTTATTTTTAATATTTTTAGTTGTTACTATTTTATATAAAATAATTAATAATTCTTCTTCTAGTAAATTATTTATTTCTTTATTTTTTAATATTTGGTACTGTTTTTCATAATTTTTAGGCATGGTTATAAAATAATGAACATCTTTGTATAAGTCATTTATCTGAATAATTTTAAAGTTTTTATATTTTTCTAACCACCAGTATTTCATGTTTACCTCTGTTTATTAATTTTTTGTAAATTCTAATTCTCTATTATTTGTATTCCAAACTAAAATTAATTTGTTTTTACTGTTTTTATCTAATTTAAAAGTAAAACCATTTTTTATTAAATCAATTGTGTCATCATAGTTTGTTCCATCTTCTTTATATTTATTTTTATAAGTAATTACTTTATAGTAATAGTAATCATCATCACCATATAATGTTTCATCTTCGCCTAAATCAATGCCTTCATCTACACTATATTTACCATAGTAATAATTATCTATTAAAGTATCACTATTAGCATATAAATAGTAATTACCTTCATTATCTAAATAAAGTAAATGATCATATTCATCTAACCAATAGCCATGGAGTTTATTTTCATAATATATAGATTCAAAAACACTAAATAAATCATCTTTAAGAGTTGTTTCATAACCATTAGAGTATACCATTTTAATATTTCCAACAAATATAAAAATAGAAATCATTAAAGATAATATAAAAGTAATAATAGTAGTAATAAGTGAAAAAACGCCAAAATTATGGGAAGTATATTTTAGTCCTACAATAACTAAAATAAGTGAAACAATACTAAAACCTATTCCTATCCAACAGTTCCATATACCAACAGGTATAGCTAATATTCCTAGTATTAATCCAATTAAACTATTATTATTTCTAGGTGTAGAATTAAGTTCATCTATATTACTTTTAGTATTATTACTATAATTTTGTTGATAATAATATTGATCCTGATGAGTATCTATTCTAATACTTTTAAATGGATCATCATAAGTATTAATACTATTTCCACAATAAGGGCAAAAATTAGAATTATCATCTATTATACTATTACATTTTAAACATCTCATATTATCACTTCCTAATAACATTATAACAAACAAATCATAATTTTTAACAAAATTTAAAGATAGTTAACTTGTTTAAAAATAAATATTAAGATATAATTGATTTATTAAAATTGGAGGCAACAATGAAAGTATGTATATTAGGAGCAGGAAGTTATGGTTTAGCACTAGCTCTAGCTTTTTATAAAAATAATAATGATGTAACAGTTTGGACTAAAGTAGAAAGTGAAAAAGAAGAAATAATTAATTATCGTGAAAATAGAAAAGCTCTACCTGGTGTTTCTATACCAGAAGAGATAAAAATAACTACTAATTTAAATGATAATTATAAATTAATAGTTATAGCTATACCAATTAACTATTTTAGAAGTGTATGTGAAGAAATTAAAAATAATATTAATAGTGATACTATCTTATGTATCGCATCTAAGGGTATAGAAAAAGATACTAATTTATTCCCACACGAAGTTTTAAATTCAATTATCGAAACTAATAATATAGCTATTTTATCAGGACCAACTTTCGCTATTGATTTAGCTAAAAATAGTCCTAGTGGTCTAGTATGTGCTAGTACTTCAATTAATATTTATAAAAGTATTAAAAATTGTTTAGAAAGTAACACTTTAAAAATAACTTATACTAATGACTTAATAGGAACTGAAATTTGTGGTTCCATAAAAAATGTAATGGCTATCTTATCAGGATTATTAGAAGGAATAAAGATAACTGAGACAACTAAAGCCCTATTTCTAACAGAAGCACTTAATGAAACTAGTAATTTTATCGAAACCATGAATGGAAATAAAGAAACTAGCTATACACTAGCTGGACTTGGAGATTTAATATTAACATGTACTAGTAAAAAAAGTAGAAACTATACACTAGGAACACTAATAGCTACTGAAAATAAAAGTAATATTGATAACTATATACTAAATAATACTGTTGAAGGATATTATACTTTAATAGCTATTAATCAAATAATTAAAAAGAAAGAAATATCAGTACCTTTAGTTGAATTATTATATAAAATTTTATTTGAGGGACTAGATAAAAAAGAAATCTTTAACTTATTAATTAAAAATTAAAAGACAATGTATAAATAATTACATTGCCTTTTTTGTATATTCTTTATTAGTTTCTTCTTTTTTATCTCTTGGTAATGGAAAATAAGAACGTTTAACGCAAGAAAAGTCACGTAATTCTTCTTCATCTTCATTATCTTTAGCTTCAATTATAAATAATTCAGTTGTTTTTCTCTTTCTAGATAAATGATATAAAGCATAGCCACTACCAACTAAAGCAGAAACACCTAAAGCTATATTAAAAATATTCTTTTTCTTCATAATATATCCTTTCTATACATGCATTAAATATAATATTTCATTTATGCTAATATGTCAAGAAATGCTATATCAAAGTCATAAAAAGTAATATATTATCTTATTTATTTGTATTTTGGTAGTAATTAGTTTCTGCTAATGAAATTGAAAGTTTTTCTAAATCGTCTAGTTCCATATCATAATTTTCATCTAAATATTCTTGGATATCAAAAATCAAACTATTTAAATTAGAATAATTACTTACATTAAAATTATATTTATTTAATACCTCAATATCATTATCTGACAAGTAAATATTACCATTATAATGTTTTCTTAATGAAGCATAAGGTTTTAAATCAGCAACTAAATCTTCTATACTAACATCAGTATCATTAATTTTCATTTTTACTCCTTAATAATTCTGTAACTGCCTTCATAACACCAAATTTACCATAAGAATAAGTAAGTCCTCCTTGTTGATAAGCTATATAAGGTTCTCTTAAAGGTCCATCACATGAAAGTTCAATTGAAGATCCTTGAGTAAAACAACCTGCAGCCATTATTACTTGATCAGTATAACCTGGCATATCCCAAGGATAAGGAATAGCATTTGAATCTATTGGCGAAGCCATTTGAATACCTTGACAATATTTAATTAGTCCTTCTCTATTATGAAAAATGATATTTTGAACAATATCAGCTCTCTTATCACAGTATCTTGGTTCTACTTCATATCCTAAATCTTCTAAAACTTTACTAGTTAAAACAGCTGTTTTTAAACTAGCTGCTACTACACTAGGAGCAAAAAATAATCCTTGAAGTATTTGCTTATTAATACCCAAAGTAGGTCCAACTTCTCTACCTTCTCCAGGACATGTAAGTCGTTCTCCAGCTAATTCAATCAAATCATGTCTACCAGCTATATAAGCACCATTTGGACTAATTCCACCACCTAAGTTCTTAATAAGTGATCCAACCATAACATCACAACCAACAATTATTGGTGTTTCTTCGGTAACAAATTCACAATAACAGTTATCTACCATAATAATAATATCTTTATCAATACTTTTAATTAACTCTACTACTTTCTTAATTTTATTAATAGTAATACTTTTTCTAGTAGAGTAACCTTTAGATCTTTGAATCTCTATTAATTTTACTTTATTAGTACTTATAAAATTCTTTATTTTTTCATAATCAAAATCATCATCTATTAAATCAATTTGTTCATACTTAACACCAAAAGATTTTAAACTACTATTATTATTAACAATTCCAATAACTTCATGTAAGGTATCATAAGGAACACCACTTATACTAAGCATAATATCACCAGGTCTCAAATAAGCAAATAAAGCTACTGTCAAGGCATGAGTACCTGATATAAATTGACTACGTACAAGTGCATCTTCGCTACCTAAAACAGAAGCAAAAACTTTTTCAATAGTATCTCTTCCTATATCATTATATCCATACCCTGTAGTACTACTAAAATGAACTTCACTTATCTGATATTTATGAAAAGCACTAAGTACTCTTAAAGTATTTTTCTCTTCTAATTTATTTATTTCATTGAAAATATTACTTAAACTAGCTTCAGTATCTTCAAACATTTTTAAAACATTACTATCAATATCTAATTCTTGTAGCATTTCTTATTACCTCCATTTTGTTTTTGTCTTTTTAATTTTATTTCTTTAAATATTTCACTTAAAGGATTTGAATATTCACAATCTATATCTTTTTCTATAAGAATTGGAAAACTAGTATTCTTATAAACAAATCCATGAATAGAAAATTTTCTTAATGTATTATACCTAGTTTTAATCCAATTATATTGATTATCACTAATATAATTAGGTATAAACATTATAGCTATATTGCCTTCTATATTTATTACCATATTACCAAAATCTACTAATTGAAACGATAAAACCTGACTAGGTATACCATCTTCCTTTGAAATACTATAATTATATTTATCAGCAAATTCTCTTAATTTTTGTCCATGATCAATTGAATCTAAAAAACTCTCTTCATATATACCATCTGGAATAACTAAATCATTTTCATTTGGTATAATTATTATCTGTTTTAAATAACGTTCCATCAACTTCTCCTGCCTTCATTAAAATAATATCATATAAGTCTTTTATTAATTTTTCTTTAGAACTGTTATCTTCTAAATAAATGAGTTGGTTTTTATTACCATTAATAATATCAGCTTCTATCATCGAAAAATTCTTCAAATAATCTTTCTTATCAAATAGCCATCTAAACTGATTATCAGATAGTTTATTAGGTAAAAATAAATATATCTCATCATCTTCTTTAATAATAGACATCATTCCCATATTACTAAGACTTTGCCCCCAAAAATAACCACTAACTGTAGTAAGTGATACATTTATATGGTATAACTCACAAAACTCTTTATATATTTTACCATGACCTTCTAATATATTACTATCAAATTCTTTTAAATATAAACCATTTTCTATCTTTAAACTATTTTCATTAGGAATAATTAAAGCATAAGAATTATTACTAGGAATGTACTTTTCCTTTATTTTTTCATATAAAAGATCAAATGGTGTGTTCTCATATTCATCAACTATTTCTCCTATACTATCCTGATAAAAAGTACCATCTTCATAAATCAATGATAAAACATGAATTCTTCTATTATAATTTTGGAAACCAGATCTATTTTCTAATAAATATCTATATTGATTTCTAGTAATTGTTGGTGGAAGATAAATAATTATATCTTCATCTTTTTGTATTACTAAGTGTCCTATCTTAGCAAGTTCAATAAACCAATGAATATCATGAAAATCACCATCAGTTAAACCTAAGGACTTACAACTTAATCCTAAATTATATTTATTAGAAAATTCATATACTCCTAAGCCATGGGCTTCACTATTAGTAAGCTCGCGTCGATAAATTCCACTATTTATTTTATTTTCATCAGGAACAATAACAGTTTGTCTTATATTATCCATATAAAAACCTCCTTTTATTATTTACAACCACCATCAACACGAATAATACTACCATTTATATAACTAGCATCACTACTAGCTAAAAATACTATTACTTTAGCTATCTCACTTGGATCAGCAAAACGATTCAATATTATTTTTTCTTCTTCTTTTTTTATAAAATTGTAATCAAGTTCTTTATTCATATCAGTTGTAACCCAACCAGGAGCAACAGTATTTACTCTAATATTAGGTGCATACTGTAAAGCAAGATTTTTAGTAAGTGAAATAACTCCAGCCTTTGATGCATCATAATCTAAACTTTCAGGATAAACAGTATCAATACCATTAGTAGAAGAAACATTAATAATATTACCTTCCCCATTAGCAAGCATATACTTTCCAACATATTTACTAACTATAAAAGTACCAATCAAGTTAACCTTCAAAATTTCCATAAAATTATCATAAGTCTTATCATCAAAAGTAGTATCAATAGCTATACCTGCATTATTAACAAGAACATCAATATGTCCAAATACTTCAATAACTTGTTCAACCATAGCCTCTACTTCACTTTCATTTGAAACAGAAGCCTTAATTACCAAAGCACTAACATTATACTCTTTTTCTACAAATTCTTTTAATTCATTACTATCAGCTTCACTATGACAGTAATTAATAACCACATCATAATTTCTTTTAGCAAACTCTATAATGGTACTTCTACCTATTCCTCTAGCTCCACCTGTAACTAGTACTACTTTTCTCTTAGAATCCATATAAATTTCTCCTTTTTAATGCACCTTTTAATAAAACTTCTTTAGTAGTAAAAAAAGTTGAAGATAAATAAACTTTTTGTCTAAAGTTTAAAGTATATTTAGATAAATAAATTTTATTTAAAGAAAATTTAACTTTTCTCGTCTTTTTTATATAACCACAAATAAACAATTTACATGCAACATTTCTAACACTACATCCTTTATCAGTTAAATATTTACAGTTTTCATGTCTTGTTGTACTGTAACAGCATCCATTTGGATATATAGGAACATCTTTCTTACACACACATCTTCTTTTTTCACATATACCGTTTTTAAACTTACACAAATTATATTCCTGACATTTATTATCTAGATAATCACATAGTTCATCATAAAGTCTAGAATACTTTTCATTACGATCTGTTATTTCTAATATCTCTGTTATTTTTTTTATTCTTAATTCTTTTTCTTTTTTAGTTATAGGTTCATCTTCTATAAATTTTATCGTCTTTCTCAATATTCTTTTATCTCTTCTTTTCATAAAAATTACCTCTACTTATTTAACTTATTATATCACATATAGCTATTTAAAAAAAGAAAAGTGTTTCTATAAAGAAACACTCTAATTAATGGTTTTCTAGATAATTAGCCATATTTTTAGCCCAAAGTGGATAATAAAATCCCTTAGGGTGAACACCATCTGTAGAAAATGGATTTGCATTATATTCTAGATAAACACTGTTTTCTAAAAAAGGAATACCTTCACTATCAGCAAGTTCTTTAAGTCTTGTATTAAATAATTGTTGATATGAAAAAGCATTATTACGTTTAATTGCATCTTCACTAACCGGAAGTATTGAATTAATAATTATTTGTGTATTAGGTAAAACACTTTTTATATAACTGAGTGTATTTTTAAAATGATTAATAAATGGATCAACTCTACCAACCCAAAGTTCTAAATCATTAGAACCATATGTTAAAAATAAATAATTAGGTTGTAGTGCTATTATTTTAGGCATATCAGTTTTCATATTATCAATTCGCCTACCCCTATACCAAACAACATTGCTATCTGGTAATACCCCATAAGCAACTAATCCCTCTGCCATAGAATCTCCTGCTACTACCGCTTTCTTTTCTTCAAAAATTCGAGTTATTTCTGTTTTTGATACTGATGGTACTGGTTTAGGCGAAGAAGTTGGTTTAGGTTTAGATGATGGACTAGGACTTGGTGATGGAGTAACACTTGGTGTTGGACTTGGAGTTGTTGTAGGTATTGGAGTTGGAGTAACACTAGGTATTGGTGTTTGACTAGGAACAGGTGTAGTATCATTAGATTTATTGCTATGAGAATTTAAAGGTAATATTAACAGTACCATAATTATAATTAAAATTAGACAAACAGCTGAAATTCCTACTATTAAATACAAGTTTTTTTTATTAGATAAATTTTTCATGTATCTCACCATCTCCAGTATATTCCATTTTAATAGAAAAATAGAAGAATATTTATTAAACATTCTCCTATTTGACATCAATTTACTATTATTTTAAGTTTAAGAAATTATCACGAATAGTTGAAGCATATTCATTATCCATTATTAAGATAACTAAATCCCCTTTGCTTTCAACAAAAACATTTTTCTCATCTACACCAACACATATCCATTTTCTAGGATCAATTTTCTCTTTTATTTCTTTCTTAATGTTATCAACATCTTTAATACTATTAGCTCTAACTAATACAACTGAGTGAGCAACAGAAGACATAAGTGGCTCAGATGCTAAAGCTTCTTTATAAGTAATATCACCACTTCCTAAATAATACTCTTGATTATCTTTATTTACTTTTTCATTTATTAACTCTGGTAATTCATCTTCAGGAATATTTTTATAAACTTCTTTCATAATATCACTTAGTGAGCCAGAAATATTCTCATTCTGTTTTTGACATCCTGCAAAACATAAAACTAAACTTAATACTAATAATCCATAACCTATTTTTTTCATCTAAATTTCTCCTTTTATTTTATTATTTATTTTAAAGTAAAACTGTTATTAATAATTGGTACACTATATAAAAATAGAATATCATCTGCTGTATCAAATGAAACTTCATCAATATTACCAAGTAATTTACTATTAATATAACGTAAATCAATAAGTGTTATCTTACTATAATTATCAATTAATAATGGTGAAATACTACTTCCAAAAGAATCTCTAAATATAATTAATTCTCTATCATTACTACAATTATCATTATTAATAACTAATAACGGTGTAGCACCAGATAAATAAACATCATAACTATCTACATTCTTTAAATATTCTTCTGTATACACTTTTTGAGTTATCTTTTTCTCATAATTATAAACTGTAGCTTTATTGATATTATCACTAGTTAAATAAACTAACGTGTCAGCTGGTACTGCTGATGAAATTCTTCCATATAAAGCTCCATAAAATGAATTATATTCATGTCTACTACTAGGAAATATAGTATTACCTAAATTCATTTCATTTTGTAGTTTTCTTACTACCGGTTCTAATTTATCCTGTTTCCAGTGAATATCAGTACGATAATATGAATCTAAACTTAAAGTATCTTTTAAATCAATAAATTTAATATTATTAGATAAATTTTCTTTTAATAAATTTTCTAACTTGTCATAATCAATTTTTGGTACTGAACTATCATCCAAATAATAATTTTTATCTGGTATCATTCCAAAATAAATATTCTGGTTAGTCAAATATTCATTATTAATGTAATTAACTCTATCTGTTAAATGATTAACTGATTTTGTATTTAGAACAGTATCTAATTGAAATAAGTAATTATTTTGAACAAACACCTGATGCTCTATTTTTTTATTAAATAGTTTAACTGACGCAATTCCTTTTACCTTCCTAAACCAGTCTCTAAATGGAAACTGATCTAAGAAATAATCATCTAAATCATCAAAGAAAGTACTATCTTCATCAAGTACTGTGTTCCAATCAGTTGGTAATTTAGCTAGTTTTCTTCTTTCTTGATAAGATATATCTTTATCTTTAATAAATATTCCAAGTATCATAAATAGTATTAAACAAATTATAAATGAAAATGTAATTATTTTATCTTTCATATTACCCCCCTAAAAGCGAAAATATAAGAATGGATTAAAAGATTCATCAACAATAAATGCTGTACATAATAGTAATAATCCAATATAAATAACTGGTTCAATTACTGATATTATAGTATTACCAATCTTATATTTTTTTATTCTTAACACCAAGTATTTACATAAAGGAGTTGAAAACAAAATACTAATTATTAATATAACGATATAATTTTTTAAATAATACATTGTTTCAATATTAGTAAATTTTAAATTATTAAATCCAAACATTGAACTTATAAAGGTTCCTATTCCTGATAAAGTAGTCTGATTAAAAATAACGAAACTAATAACAGCTAATAAATCAGTCCAAATAATACCTAATACTTTATGTTTATTAAAAAACTTATATAAAAACATCTTTTCTAGTATTAGAAAAACAGCGAAATAAACACCCCATAATACAAAATTCCAACTAGCTCCATGCCAAAGTCCTGTTACCATCCAAACTATAAATATATTTAAGTATCTTCTAAAAGTTCCTACTCTGCTTCCCCCAAGTGGAATATAAATATAATCTTTAAACCAACTTGATAAAGATATATGCCAACGATGCCAAAACTCTGTAACACTACTAGCTATAAAAGGATAGTTAAAGTTTTCCAAGAAATGAAAACCAAACATAAGTCCTAAACCAATAGCCATATCACTATATCCTGAAAAATCTAAATATATCTGTAAAGTATCAGCTATTGCTTTTAACCAATAAGCTAAAATACTTTTAGTTTGCATTGAAAATAATATACTTGAAAATTCACCTAATACATTAGCAAGTAATACTTTTTTAGAAAGTCCAAAGATAAATCTTCTAACTCCATTACTAAAATTAGCATAACTAGTCTTACGATTTTCCATCTCTTCTGCTACTGTTTCATAACGAACTATTGGTCCCGCAATTAATTGTGGAAAAAGTGATAAGTAAGTAGCAAAATCTAAAACACTTTTGGCACTTGTTACCTTACCTCTATATATATCGATAACATAACTGCTAGCCTGAAAAGTAAAGAAACTAATACCAATTGGCATAACTATACTAAGAGGATTAATATTAGTTGCAAAAATATTATTGATATTATCTATAAAGAAATTAAAGTATTTAAAATAAAATAATAATCCAAAATTAATAACTATACTACTTATAAAAACCGTTTTCTTAATATTTTTATTAGTTAACTTTTCTATTAACCTTCCACTATAATAGTTAAAAATAATAGAAAATATTAATACTAAAATATATCTAGGTTCTCCATAAAAATAGAAAAACAAACTACCAATTAATAAAACCAAATTTCTAAGTTTTTGTGGGGCTAAAAAATAGAAAATTAATATAATTGGTAAAAAATAATATAAAAATGAAACACTAGAAAAAACCATATATATCTCCTTATTATATCTATTTCTTAATTAGTATATCATATTTTATAAATAAAGGTAAGACTACTTACTAGCCTTACCAATATAAATTATATTAAATTATTTGTGTTAGTTGCCTTTTCCCAAGTCCAATTTTTGACATCAGGCATATCATCACCATATTCATCAATATATTCTTTATGTTCAATTAATTTATCCTTACACCATTGGTTAAGAATAGCGCTTCTATTACCAAGTTGAGGTAAATATTTTAAAGCATCCATTACTAAATGATAACGATCAAGTTCGTTTTGAACACGCATATCAAATGGTGTCGTAATAGTTCCTTCTTCTTTATAACCATGAACATGTAATTCTTTGTTAGTACGTTTATATGTAAGTTGATGTATTAATGAAGCATAACCATGGAAAGCAAATATAATAGGTTTATCTTTAGTAAATAGTAAATCATAATCTTCATCTTTTAAACCATGTGGATGTTCCAAATTAGATTGTAGTCTCATTAAGTCAACTACATTAACTACTCTAATTTTTAACTCTGGAAAACTATTACGAAGTATTGATACTGCTGCTAGTGTTTCAAGAGTTGGAGTATCACCACAACATGCCATTACGATATCTGTTTCACTATTTTGATCATTACTTGCCCAGTCCCAAATACCAATTCCTTGTGTACAATGTTTAACTGCTTGTTCCATTGTTAACCACTGAGGTCTAGGATGTTTGCTAGCTACTATTACGTTTATATAATTTTTAGTTTTAATACAGTGATCAAAGCATGATAATAAACAGTTTGCATCTGGCGGTAAGTACATTCTAACTATATCAGCTTTTTTTGTTACTAAATGTGATAAAAAACCTGGATCTTGGTGTGTATAACCATTATGGTCTTGCTGCCAAATATGACTAGATAAAATATAATTAAGTGAAGCTATTGGTCTACGCCAAGGAAGTTCACTAGTAACTTTTAACCATTTTGCATGTTGACTAGCCATTGAATCAATTATTCTAGCAAATGCTTCATAAGTATGGAAAAAACCATGTCTACCTGTTAACAAATATCCTTCTAACCATCCTTCACAAGCATGCTCTGATAAATAAGAATCAAGTACTCTTCCTTCATTAGCTAAAAATTCATCACTATTATAAGTGGTAGCGTTAAATTGACGATTAGTTTTCTCAAAAATATAATTAAGACGATTAGATAAAGCTTCATCAGGTCCAAATATTCTAAAGTTCTTCTTATCTTCATTAAGTGCTACTACATCACGAATATATCTTCCTAGTTCTTTCATATCTTGTGCCATTACTTCACCTGGCATTGTAACATCAACACCATATTCTCTAAAATCAGGTGTACGTAATTCTTCAAGCAACATTCCACCATTAGCATGAGGATTAGAACCCATTCTTCTATTTCCAGTTGGAGTTAGTGCTTTTAGCTCAGGTAGTAAAGTACCATTTTCATCAAATAATTCTTCTGGATGATAACTTCTTAACCAATTTTCTAATAATACTACATTTTCAGGAGAATTTTCAGAAATAACGATAGGAACTTGATGTGACCTAAAAGAATTTTCTACTGGTTTACCATCTACCTCTTTAGGTCCTGTCCAACCTTTTGGTGTTTTTAAAATAATCATAGGCCAAATAGGTCTAGTAGTAATACCATTAGTTCTAGCATCAGTTTGTATCTTTTTAATTCTCTCAACAACTCTATCTAAAGTATAAGCCATTTTTTGATGCATAATTTTTGGATCATTTCCACTAACTATGATAGGATCATATCCACATCCCTTAAAGAAATCTATTAATTCTTCCTCACTAATTCTCGCAAAAATAGTAGGATTAGCTATTTTATAACCATTTAAATGTAAAATAGGAATTATAGCTCCATCTGTTTTTGGATTTAAAAATTTATTATAATGCCAACTAGTAGCAAGTGGTCCAGTTTCAGCTTCGCCATCACCTACTACACAAGTAGCTATTAAATTAGGATTATCTAAAACAGCCCCAAAAGCATGTGCTAAACTATATCCTAATTCTCCACCCTCATGAATAGAACCAGGTGTTTCAGGTGCCACATGGCTAGATACCCCTCCTGGAAAAGAAAACTGTTTAAATAGTTTTTGCATTCCCTCAATATCTTCAGTAATATTAGGATAAACTTCACTATAACTACCTTCCAAATAAGTATTAGCTATCATAAAGTTACCACCATGTCCTGGTCCTGATAAATAAATCATATCTAAATCATACTTTTTAATAATACGATTCAAATGTGTATAAATAAAATTTTGTCCTGGCACAGTTCCCCAATGACCAACAATATTCTTTTTAATATCACTAAACTTTAGTGGTTCTCTTAAAAGCGGATTACTTCTTAAATATAATTGTCCAACTGATAAATAATTAGCTGCTCTAAAATACCTATCAATATTTTTTAATTCTATATCAGATAATACATTTTGATATTCTTCCATTTCTATTCTCCTTTACTATAAACATTATATAATAAATATTATAAAAGCTCAATTATAAGCACATAAGTTTACAGAACAAAAAAATAAAAATTAAAATTTTTATTCGTCTTGGTAGTTGCCTTCCAAGCTTCCTACTTCATAGATAGAGTACCCTCTATTCTCCATAGGCTTAAATTCCGATAGTCGCTACCGTACTCATATTTTTATTTATTTGTATTTTAGTTTCTTAATTTTGATGATGTAATCTTGATTCTATTTAGACTTTTTTAAAAATAATTCAAACGCACTTTCCTTATATATAAAAAGAAGTTCAATAAAGAACTTCTTAATAATTAAAATTTATTACTTGGATTATAACTACCATCATAATTTGAAATATTTTGATTATTTGTTTCTTGATTATTATAGTAATCAGTAGTTAAATTACCTGATAATCTGTTTATAGAAAAATCTAAATAATAATTTGTAGGATCGTTTGCATCAATAATTAAATCAATCATTCTATTATTATTAGCTTCCTCAGCATACATATTATTACCACGTAAAACAACAGTATTACCATTAGGTAAAATGTAATTAACTACTGGTCTCATAAGTCTTTTATTATTTATTACTGTTTCTGTAGCTTCAAGTGTATATGGCAAATTTTTAACTAATTTACCGTTTTTACACAAATATTTAACCCTTTTTACTTGTTTATTTACTTTTATAAAACCAAATATAGAAAAAATTATAAAAGAAATAGGTAAAATAAGAAAAAGTGGCATCCATTTTGAAGTAGTTTTTGAAGATTCACTCATACAATTAGTAGGATTATCTTTTTCATAATAAACCTTTTCATTTTTAGTATTTGGCTTATTAGTTGATTTTTTAATTGAATTGCATTTATAAGTCTTACCATCTACTTCATAATAATAAACCTTCGAATAAAAGGTATCACCTTTTTCAGTAGAAGTATCAAGTACAACCTTATTTGACATAACAGAGGAATCAAATTTACTTTTTCTAGCTTCAGTATAATAACACATTATTGATATTACTACTAAAAAAATTATTCCAATAAAAAGACTAATTTGATATTCTTTTCTATTTCCTTTTACATTTTTAAAATTAACTCTATACATACTAAACTCCCATACTCATGGTTTCAGGAAGAGTTGAACCACCATCAATTACTATTCCTTGACCTGTAATATAACTTGATTCATTACTAGCTAAAAATGCTGCTAACTCACCAAGTTCTTCTATTGTCCCCAATCTTTTCATTGGAATACCTTTAGCAATTCCATTAACAACTTCACTAGGATTATTATGATTAGTTTCCTTACTCATTCCCTCAACCATTGGTGTCATAATATATCCTGGCATAATAGCATTAACACGAATATTATCATCTACTAATTCCATAGCTAGTGATTTAGTAAAACCAAGAAGTGCTGCTTTAGTAGTAGCATAAGCAACTTCCCCACTATCTGCAACAAGTGGTCCTGTCACACTAGACAAATTAATAATACTAGAACTATCATTCTTCTTCATATAAGGAACTACAGCTTTACTAACATTCCAAGTTCCTTTAATATTAATATCAAAATGATAATCTCTTAATGAATCATCCATCTTTTCAAAAGTTTCTAACTTACAAACTCCTGCATTATTAACAAGAATATCAATATGACCATGTTTCTCCATAACTGCATCTACACAAGCCTTAACCATACTTTTATCTCTAATATCAACTTTATATCCTGAAATAGTAGCATTAGGAAATTCACTTCTTAATTCCTTTAATGTTTCTTTTATCTTATCTGAATAATCAAAAATAATAACACTACAACCATATTTAAGAAACACCTTAGTAATACCTAAACCATTACCCATAGCTCCACCAGTCACTATAGCTAATTTATTTTCTAATTTATTCATAATAACCTCCTTATTCTAAGAAGATTATATCACTTATAATTATCTTTTCATAGTATAAACATTTATTAAACAATTATCTCCTTTAGTATTAAATGATCTATCATACATAAAATTAGCATTTATAGCACACTTAGTACTAGCTTTATTTAATTGTTTAATATAAAGTTCAATTGCTTTTATATTTTTCATATTTTGAAAGATATATTTAGAACTTTCAATTAATATTTGTGTACCATAGTTCATTTTTCGATAATCAGGATGAACCCCATAATGTAAATTTAAAATGCCATCACTATCAACAAAAGCACATCTAATAAAACCAACTAATTTTCTATTATCTGCCATTATATATGCTGGTCCAACTAAAAGTTTATCTGTACCCTCAGATTCTTCCAACCATTCATCAAGATGATTAGATACAAATTGACACACTAATGGATCAGAAGTAATTTCTTTAATAAAACGTAATTTTCTTTTATCACTGCTACAATAATCAGTAATTATTAAATTACTAATTTTAGTTTTCAATAGTATCACCTCTAGAATATCTATAAACATAATAATATTCATTATTATTTTCTGAAACACACTTATATTTAGCTTTTTTAGCACAGCCTAAACTAGCATAATTATCTTTACGAATATGTAATTCAACAGTATTAATATTATCAAATGTAAATAAATACTTACTACACTCTTCAAGTATTTGTTGACCATATCCTCTTCTATTAGAGTCAGATTGTCCCAAAAAACCCAATCTTCTATATTCAGGATGAACAGCATATCTTAATTCTACTATTCCTTCTTCTTCAGATATTCCTTCGATATAAATATAACCAACTAATTCATCATTATCTTGTATAATATAAGAATGTTCTAATTCTATATCTTCACTTTCTTCTAATTCTATTAAATCTTTTCCTATTGATGTAGATACAAATTCATAAATAGCGTCATCCCTAATTAAGTCAAATCTAAATTTTTGATGTTTTATACTATCACTACAAAAGCTAGTAATCATTAAGTTTCCTATTGATATCTGCATAATATCACTTCCAATGTTTGCATATTATATCATAATCACTATTATTTGTCTATCATTTGCTCAATTTCAGAAATAAATATAGATTTATTATTTTTAGGAGTCAACAAATAAGTATAATTTTTAGTTCTAGTTAAAGCTACATAAAATAATCTTCTTTCTTCACTATAAGGATATTTTTCAAATTGCTTCGAAACTAATCTTAAAATTTTATCATCTTTAATTTGATTAGGAAAGCCTAAAAATTTATTCTCCAAATTTATTATAATTACATTTTCTTCCTCGAGTCCCTTAGATTTATGAACAGTCATAAAATAAATATTAATATTAGAATTTTTCTTATAAATTAGCTTATTATTATCACCTAAAACAATATCATCATCAAATATCATATTAATATCTTTATTATTTCTACCAAGTATTAAAATAGGTTTATTAGTTTCTAAATATATTTTTTCTATAAGTTTCTTCAATTCACTAATAAAATTATCATAGTAAATAATTTTAACAGGATTTTTTAAATGTTTACCTGAATGTAAATTTTTTTTAATTTGCTTAGGATTCTTCATCACAAAATTACCAGCTATTTTTATTAATTCTTGACTATTACGATATGTATTTTCTATCTTCATTATTTTAGCATTATTAAAATATTCTTTAAAATTTAAAAACAAAGAAACATCACATCCAGTAAATCTATAAATAGATTGAAAATCATCTCCTACAACCATCAAATTACCACTACAAGCATTTAAAATTTCTCTAACTAAACAAAATCTAACATAAGACGTATCCTGATATTCATCAATAATTACGTATTTAAATTTTTTATTAATACCATTTTCTTTTATATAATTAGTTGCATAATAAATCATATCATCAAAGTCAATTTCTTTATTAGCTACTAGATATTCCTGATATTGAATATAAAAATTCAAAGCTAAAATTAAAAAACACTTTTCATGTATGTATTTTTTATATGAAAAAGTTTTACTTATCTGTTTTAAAAATTTATTAAAATCAGTTAACTTATAATTATTACACTTAAAAAGATGTAAAAAAGTAGCTAATAATTTTTCTAATAACTCTATTTGTTGATAATTATATTTATAAAAATGATTATATTTTTCTATTAAATCATCTTTATATCTTAATCTAAAATATTTAAATAATAACTTTATATAGTTAGGATATTCTAAAATACTAACACTAAAAAATTCATGAATAATGTTTTCTAATGTATTACTATCAGCAATTTCATAATTATTATTACTATTTTTTAATATTTCTAATGATAGCTTATGAAATGTATAAACAGGCATTGAATAATTAAATTCTTTTTCAATTTTCTCTTTTAAGCTATTAGCACTAGCCCTAGTAAAAGAAATACACAATATATCATTAGGATCTATTTTCTTTTCTTCAACTAAATAGTATATCTTACCCAAGATAGTTAAAGTTTTACCACTTCCGGCACCAGCCACCACTAAAAGATATCTACTATCATCATAAACAATATCTAATTGTTGTTTATCCAAATAATAACCACATATTTTTTTCTCCATTAGATCACCAGTCTGATTATATTAAAAAGAAATAAAAAAGACAAAGAACTAATTTTCTCTTTGTCAATTAATAATAAAAATAAAATTATTATAATCATCAAGTAAATTTTAAATTTTCAATCAAAACAAGTAAACAATTTATCAAATTACTAATAATATTAAAAATTAAGCATTACCCATTCTGGTTTAAATATTAGTAATACCCCCATAAGTAACATTAATATCCCACCAATTAAATTAACATATTTATTATATTTAGTACTTATTCCTTTAGCTTCGAATGCTTTAATTGATAAAATTAAAACTACTAAATCATCTATTATATAAAATAATATATATATTAATAAATAAAGTATTTTAGATACACCATGAATATTATTTAAAGACAAAATCTCTAAAAATATTGTTGGAAAACCAAGTGAACAAGCAAGTTCAATTAAATTAACTGATACTGCTAACAAACCAGTACCAAGAATCATTAGAACTAAACTATTATTTTCTAAAATTTTATTTATTTTAGTAATAATAGTTTTTCTTTTATCTTTATCTACTACATGGCATCCAGTATCTTTTCTAGTTTTTATATAAACATATAAATTATAAATACCCAAAATAATAGCTAAACAAGCAATAATAGTTCTAATATATATTACTGTAGTTAAATCTAATATAATTCCAATCCCCAACATAGATAAAAAATAAATTAATCCTGATACTAACACAAAAGTTAATCCAATTATTTTCATCTTCTTTTTATCTTTGGCCATTATACACATATTAATTAATAGTAATAATATCCACATCGCACATGGATTAAATCCATCAATGAAACCTAATACTACCGCTACTAATGGAATAGAGACTGTTTTCATATCAACATTACCAAGAACAGGTATATTAGCACTATCAGTACTTGAAGAAGTATTTTCATCAAGTTTAATATATTCTTTAATCTTGCTTTCAATTCTTGAACCTATAGCTTCAGAATATCCAACAAAATAACTATCGCCTATAACTGTATAAGGTACACCATTAGATTTAGTATCACCAAGTACACTACGAACTTCATTTAAATAATTACTATTTTCTTCATTATACCAAACTTCAAATTCATAAATGTTTAAATAATCACCATATTCATTAGCTATTTCTTTTAACCATTTTTCTTCTTGAGCACAATGAGGACAACCATCACCCTTAAACATATATAAATTTATTTTTTTATTATCAACCTTAGTACCAGTAATAGGTGCTACAACATCATTATAATCACTACTATATGCAAACACATTAAATGGTACTATTAATAAAATTAATAATAATATTTTAACTACTCTTTTCATTATACTTCCTCTAATTCCCTCAATATTTCTTTTTTACTTTTTTCGCCAACTATTCTTTTTATTTCGATATTATCATCTAAAACAATCACACATGGTACAACATCACCAACACTGTATTTTTCTACTATATCATTATCAAGATCATAATCATAATCAATATATTCATAATTAGGATATTCCTTTTCTATTTCTTTCCATATTCCTTTTGATACTAAACATCCTGGACACCACATAGCATTTATTCTAATTATTTTCATTTATTATCTCCTTTAAAACTTTTATAAATTCTTCTAATTCTTTCATTGTAGTAATATGAGATAAACTAACTCTAATAGAGTTTCTAGCTAAATCTTCACTTCTAGTTATAGCTAAAACTGATTTACTAGGGCTTGTACCAAGTGAACAAGCAGATTGTTTAGAAACACATATTCCCCTATTATACAATTCACTAACTATTTTATCGGCATTATAAATACTAAAATTTATAGTACTAACAATACTATTACTAGGTGTATTTATATGAATACCAGAAATAGTACCAAGTTCATTAATTATATATTCTTTAAGAGTTTTTATATAATTTAGTTTCTCACTTAAATTTTTAGTAGCTAACTCTAAAGCATAAGCTAAAGCTACACAATTAGCAGTAACTGGAGTACCACTTCTATAAATAGTAGTTGATTTACCACCATGAATTAATGGAACTAACTTCTTATTATTAAAATTAATTAAAGCACCAATACCATTTAAACCAAAAAATTTATGAGAAGCAAAAGTTAAAAAATCGACACCACTATAATCAATATTAACTTTACCAATAGCTTGAGTAGCATCAGTATGAATAATAGCATTAGAATTATTTTTAACTATCTTAACTATATCATTAATAGGTTGAATAGTACCAAGTTCAGAATCAACACTACATATACTAACTAAAACAGTATCTCTTCTTATTTCTTTTTTTAATACTTCTAAATCAACTTGTCCATCACTATTAAGAGGAATAATTGATACTTCATATCCCTTAGAAGTTAAATAATTACATGGGGCTACAATACTAGAATGTTCAACTTCTGAAATAATAATATGTTTTCCTATATCTTTATATCTTTCACATATTCCCTTTATTACTAAGTTATTTGCTTCACTTGAACCACTTGTATAGATAATATTATTTTTATCAGTATTAAAATAATCAGCAATCAATTTACTTGCATCATCTATTTCTTTTTTAGCACTAATACCAGCTTCATGTAAACTATTAGGATTGCCACAATATTTTAAAGTTATTTCATTAAATTTATCTAACACTCTTTTATCTACAGGAGTATTAGCAGCATAATCTAAATAAATCATAATTACCTCCTAGCAACTCCTAAATTATATCTGTACAAAATAAAAATGTAAATAATTTAGAACTAGAGTTGAGGTTGAGTTAAAAAAATAAAGAAAAAATCAGACTTTAAATAGTCTGATTATATGTTCAAATATGGGGCGGAATATGGGAATCGAACCCATGCATACCGGAGCCACAATCCGGCGTGTTAACCACTTCACCAATACCGCCATACATAATGCATTTCTTATAAATAAAAAATACATTCTTATTTTACCAATAAAAATGTATTTTGACAAGTCCTTTTTTTACTTAATTATAAATGGATCTTCACTTGTACCAGTACCTTTTGAATATAAAGCATCTTTAGCTAAATAAATAACTGGTCTAGCATAACCATTAGATGCAGCTTTATTAGATTCAACAACACCATCACTAGAAACCTTATATACTTTAAAAGTATTACTAGCATCAGCTGTTAATGTCCACCAACTATATTCAAAATGAGTTAAATAATTATAATTAGAACAACTTACAGTACTAACAGAATTACAATTACTATCAACACTAGCATTTATAAAATCATAAACAGGTAATAATCCAATATATTGATTTTCTAAATAATTACTCTTTTCAATTGAGCCATCATTAGTAATATCACTATCATATCTTTTACCTATATATAATGCATGACTAGCAAGTAATTTTTTACTATTTTTATTAAATAAAGTATCACCTTCATAATTACTCTTTAAAGTATCATAAATTCTACTTACTGAATAATCATTAATACCATCATTTCTATTCTTTTCAGTATTAAAACGATCATCCCAAACTACTTTATCACTTTTTTCATCTAAAATCATTACTACTTTTTCATCTTCTACTTTAACAATTCTCCATGTTTTACCAGAAAATTTAACATAATTAGCAGGATCTTCTCCCCTATAAACTAATTCACCATTTAATTCATATAAACCAGAACCAGTATATACTTTATTAACACTTGAAGAAATATAAGAACTTAAAGTTTTAGTAGCATAATCTTTACCACAATCAAGTATTGGCGTATAACGATACTCTCCACCTGCATAACTAACAATAACAGTAGCTTTACAACTTACATTTTTCATTTTCTTAGTAAGTTCATTCATATTTTTTAAATATCCTGCTGCAGTTAAAGCTGAATCATTAATAGTAATTTCTTCATTCTCACTCTTAGGAAGAAGTGAAGAATTATCACTATAATATTTTTGTGCTGCTTTTGAAACAGTATCTTCAATATCTTTATAACTAGTTTTACCAAAGATAGCATTATAAATTAAAAGTATAATTATTATTAAAATAACTAATCCTATAGTGCCACCCATAATTATTAATAATTTCTTTTTACCTAAATCTTTCATAGTTAGCTCCTTTATTTACAACATAATTATAGCAAACCTTCTTTTTTTATTCAATACCTATAATGTACAGTTATGTTAAGTATTAACTATTTAAAATTAGTGAAGTTAGACTATTGCCCATACCAACTCTTGCCCATATCATAAACTAAATTGAAGGAGAGATTTTATGAATAATAATGGATTTAATGAATTTGGCTATCCAAATATGAATCTTATAAATAATATGTTAGTGCCTAACGATATGAATAACTTAACTAATAATATGTTAGATAATAATAACTTAAATAACATGATAAATAATAATCAAAAATTAGCTGGACCATATGATGGTTTTATTAAAGGTAATTTATTTAATAATTTATATAATCAATATAAAAGTTATAGGCCAACAAGATTATCACCTAATAATGAACAAGCCGAATTATTATTAAATGTAGATCAAACTACTTTTGCAGCACATGAATTAAAATTATATTTAGATGTATATCCAAATGATACAAATATGATAAATCTATATAATGAATATCAAAAAATAGCTAGTGAGCAAATTAAAGCTTATGAAAGAAAGTATGGACCTCTTTTAGCAGATAGTCCATCAGCTAATAATTCATTTAGTTGGGAAGCTTACAGCTGGCCATGGGAAACGGAGGAAATGTAAGATGTGGGCATATGAAAAAAGATTACAGTACCCTATTTCAATAACTAAAAAAGATTTAGGTTTTGCCAAACAACTAGTAACACAATATGGTGGTTTTGGTGGTGAACTTGGAGCAGCGTTAAGATACTTAAATCAACGATATACTATGCCAGATAACAAAGGTAAAGCCTTATTAACTGATATAGGAACCGAAGAACTTGGACACGTAGAAATGTTATCAACAATGTTATATCAATTAACAAAAGATGCTACTCCTGAAGAAATGAAAGAAGCAGGATTAGCAAGTCAATATGCTGAACATCGTAACGCCATCTACCCAACTGATGCTAACGGTGTACCATTTACAGTTACCTATTTTGCTACAACCGGTGATCCTTTAGCTGATCTATCAGAAGATATGGCAGCTGAACAAAAAGCCCGTGCTGTTTATGAAAATCTAATTAATCTAACTAATGATCCTGACGTAATAGGACCATTACTATGGTTAAGACAAAGAGAAATAGTTCACTTCGAAAGATTTAAAGAATTATATGATTATTATAAAGATAATTTATTAAAGGAAAGTAACAATTAAAATTACTTTCCTTTTTCTTCATCTATAATTTGTTTAAACTTAGTATCAAAATTAACTAATTCTTTTCTAATAACATCAGGATATATATTTTTAGAATTTTCAATAGCGTTTCTAATATCAAAAATATTAACTTCACCTCTGTTATCAAATACAGCCTGTGAAAATGCTTGTGATAAAAGGGTTAAACAAATATCAGGATATCTAGAACCAATTCCATATACTCTTTTATATTCAGTAGTAATATCAACGATAAAAGCCATAATCTCACTTTGGATATAACTACTATACTTAAGCTTAGCACCAGTATTTTTCTCTATCTTTGGTAAAGTTCCCATTAATATTTTAATTGTTTGTTCCCTTGTTGGTTCTTCAACATCAACTCTTTGAAAACGTCTAACAAAAGCTTTATCACGAAGTACATATCTTTCATATTCATCATTAGTAGTAGCACCAATCATTTTAATACTACCGCGTCCTAAACTTTCCTTAAACATATTAGCAAAATCCAAACTAGATTCACTAGTAGCACCCATTAACATATGAATTTCATCAATAAATAAAATAATTTTATCTAATTCTTTTAATTCATCAATAAGGGTTTGAAGTCTTGTTTCTCCACTAGGAAGTGTTCCAAGAAGAGATGTAGTCTTAACACTAACTATTCTATAACCTTTAAGTGCATCAGGTACATTATTACGTTGTAGCTGATAAGCAAGTCCCTCAACAATACTAGTTTTACCAATACCAGGTTTACCAACTAATATTCCAGATTTTTCAGGTGTTAATAATATTAAGATTAACTGTTTTATTTCTTCTTTTCTTCCAATTGCTGGATTAGTAATATAATCTCTACTACAGAAATCATCACCATAATGAGCTAATATACTAATTTTTCCAGTTTGCTGTTCTTTTAATCTTAATTCATCTAGTAAAGTTGATTTAACTACTGGACTAGTATTATCATTATCCTCATAATTAAATTCTTCTTTATCTTCTTCCATATTAGAACTATCTTTTAATATTTCTTCATCAATGTTAATAATTGGTGGAGTTACTATTCTATTATTTAAAGAAAGATTTATTTCAGGCTTAACAATTTGAGCTTGTTCTTTCTTTTCTTCTTCTTGAATCCAAATAGGCATTGCTGTTGGAGCATTTCTCCTAGCACGATAAACTTGTTTTTCTTCTGGTTCCTTAAAGAAACTATTATTTTCCACAATAGGAGCCTTTACTTGATTTTCTACTTTAGTACGCATTATCTCTTGCTCCAATGCCGTATTTATTCCACTATCAATATCTAAATTATTTTGTTCATTAGTACTACCAATTGAATTAAAAGTATTTAATGGCATCATTTCAGAATTAATATCCGTTGAGATATTATTATTAGCAGTTTTTGAATTAATATTAGTATCATCATCATTAGATTTACTATCAATATTAAAAGAAGATAAATTATTTAAAGGAGTAACATTATTATTAATAGTATCACTTATATTAGAATTTTCACTTGAAACAAGATTATCATTATTAACATTAATATCAGTAGGTTTAGGATTAATAAAATTAAATGTTGGTATTTCTACTTTTTCATCTTCTTTTTGCATAGTAGACGTATTAGTTTCATTGCTTTCTATTTTATTATTAAAGAAACTAGGTGTACTATTAGTTGTTTCCTCTATTTTAGTTTCAATAGGTTTGGTACTAGGTACATCAAAAGATACCTTTTTTTCTTCTGGTTCACTACCTAATTGATCATAAAAATCATTAGAAAATATAAAACGATTTGATCTCTGTGTTTGATCTTGATCCATAATAATACCTCCCTATTTTATTCTTTATTTTTATTATAGCATTTTTCATATCAATTGGGAATGCCCCTTTTCAAAAAAATAAAAGAAGTATTTCTACTTCTCCTCATACTCATCTAAAAAACTTTTATAAATACCATTTTTCTTAGTTCCTAAAACACAATTCAAATTAACATTATCTAAGCTCTTAAATATATTATGGTCTACTTCTTTATTTATTTTTCTTAAATTTTTGATTAACTCTTTCATTTCTTTTCTTTTACTAGTACCATCATTTATTAATGAACATCCCTCAGTAAATCTACATGCACAATTAATAAAAGTTAACTCATTAGTCTTTTTCCAAGAGATAATATCATCCTCTTTAACTAAATAAAGTGGTCTAATTAATTCTAATCCTTCAAAATTATCACTATGTAACTTAGGCATCATTGTCTTTATTTCAGAGCCATAAAACATTGAAAGTAATGTTGTTTCAATCACATCATCAAAATGATGACCTAAAGCAATCTTATTACATCCTAATTCTTTAGCCTTACTATATAAATAACCTCTTCTCATTCTAGCACATAAATAACATGGACTTTTAGAATCAATTGTAGCAACTACATCAAAAATATCACTTTGAAACATTTCAATTGGTACATTTAAAGTCTTAGCATTATCTAAAATAAAATCTCTATTATAATCATTATAACCAGGATCCATAACTACATAATGACAGTCAAAATGAAACTTACCATGTCTTTGTAACTCTTGCATGCATTTAGCTAATAGAAAAGAATCTTTTCCCCCACTAATACAAACCATAATATTATCGTTCTCTTTTATAAGTTCATAGTCCTGTACAGCTTTAACAAACTTACTCCAAATATCTTTACGATATTTTTTAATAATACTTCTTTCTATTTCCTTATATTTTTCCATTACTTTCATACTCCTTATAAATAATATCAAATACTCTTAAAAACTCTAAAATTTCTTCTTTAGTAGTAAGATGCGAAATACTAACTCTTACCGATGAAGATGATAACCCCTTATCTTTGGTTAAAGCATAAACTAATTTAGATGGTGTATTAATAGGACAGCAAGATGTCTTAGTAGACACATAAATATCATATTTTTCTAATGCTTCCTGAATATCTAAAGCTTTAACTCCTTTAACACTAAAATTAATAGTATGAGGAATGGAATAATTAGTATTATTAATATGAACATTTTTATATTTTCTTAAGTTTTCTTTTACTAAATCACTTAATTCCTTTATATAATTAAATCTATCATTAAGTTTACTTAAACATATATCCAAAGTCTTACTACATGAAACTATACTAGCTACTTCTGGTGTTCCACTTCTATAAATAGTAGTTGACTTGCCACCATCTATTTGTGGCTTTAAACTAATATCTTTTTTCTTAACTAAAATACCTATACCTGTTAATCCATAAAATTTATGTGGCGTGATAGTTATAAGATCAACCAAACTATAATCAATTTTAACTTTACCTATAGCTTGAGATGCATCACTATGAAATACACAATTAGGATACTGTTTTAGTAATTTACCTATTTCTTCTATTGGTTGTCTTAGCCCTATTTCACTATCAACACTACATATACTAACTAAAATTGTATCATCACGTATCATCTGTTTTAAAGCATCAACATCAACAAATCCTTCTCTATTAACAGGAATAATTTCAACTTCAAAACCCTGTTCTTGCATCGTTGTAGCAGAAGATACTATTGAATTATGTTCTAAACCACTAATTAAAATATGTTTACCTCTATTTTTATATCGTTCACAAATTCCTTTTACTACTAAATTATTAGCTTCACTAGCACCACTTGTATAAATTATTTCTTCAGGTAAAACATTTAAATTATTCGCAATACTTAAAGTACTATCATCTATTAATTTTTTAGCTTCTAATCCAAGTTTATGTGAAGAATTAGGATTAGCATAATAATTTTTAGTTGTATTATAAAATAAATCAAGAACTTCTAAATCAACAGGTGTAGCTGCTGCAAAATCTAAATAAATCATGTATCCCATCTCCTTTTTTACATAATAATTATAAGTGTCATCTACTTTACTGTCAAATAAATATAAACAAAAAAATAAAAATTAAAATTTTTATTCGTCTTGGTAGTTGTCTTACAATTTTTCTACTTCATAGATAGTTTTTCTCTATTCTCATAGGCTTAAATTCCGATATCGCTACCATACTCATATTTTTATTTATTTATATTTTATTTTCTTATTCTTTAGATCTATTTCTATATTACTATAGTTGTTACCCTTATAACTATCTTCTAAATTAAAAATACTATTTCTTAAACTAAAACTATCTACTTCTTTTAGGAATGGATATTCAACTACTAGTTCTTTTAACTCTTTACACATATTATATACTTTTTGATTATTCATTAAGTACATTCTGAATTTATAAGCTTTATACATGTTGATATCTCCTTGATGGTTATGTCTTATTATCATAAAAATTAAACATTTGTTTATCAATGGACATATACCATTTTTGTATGAAAAAAGAAAATTCTTTATAAAAAGCAAAAAGATTAAAGCTTTTAACTTTTTTAATGTAGTCTTGATTTTATTTAGAATTTTTTAAAAATAATCCAAACGCACCTTTTTTATATATTAAAAAAGATAAGAACATTTCTTATCTCAAAAAAACTACATTTTACTTACATATTGAGCTAACTTAACATCAGCTGGACAAAATTCATAATTTAATATTTCATCCTTAGATACTAGTTTATATTCACTATGATCATGTAGTTTAAAATTACCACCAATATACTTACATTTATATAGTCTTAAATCAATAGTTCTATTAGGATATTCATAAATATTATTGGTAAGAAAACTAATTGCTTCTACATTAAGTTCAAATTCTTCTCTTATTTCTCTTTCTATAGCTTTCATTTCTTCCTCGTTTGGCTCAACCTTGCCACCAGGAAATTCCCACTTACCAACTACTTCAGGATTTCCATAAATTCTTCTAGCTATTAAATACTTATTATCCTTTTCAATTAAAGCTGCCACTACTGTTACCATAATTACCTCCTTAATAATTATAACATTATATGCTATAATATTAACAGAAAAATATAGGATGATTTATAAATACCGGAAAGATTACTATACCTTTTACATTTAACTTTTTATTTGCAAAAACTATATTAATAAATGGAAATATATTTGATAATTTCAACTTAGAAATATATATTCATTATTTTTACTATATATGACAAACACAGTATCAATTTAGATACTGTGCTATATTTTATCTAACATATATATATGAAATTGGTTTTGCATTAGGATATATTAATGACATATCATTCATTCTTATTTCTAAATACATAGAACCGTTTAGTTCGTTAATTATAATTAAATTAGCTAATATACCTTTATCAGTTTTAATGAATAAAGTATTACCAGAATAACTAACATTATCATAATTAGTTGTACCATCATTTTTAAATTCTAATTCTAAAAAATCAGTATTAGTAGGATTACTTTTTTGTCTATCAGGATTATAATCAATATTAGGCAAAATTTCTTTTATTTTCCATTTACCTAGTAGTTTCACATTTGGAATAAATGATTGATTATATAACTCTAAAATTCTATCTTTTATTTTTATATCATCTATTTCCTCTCGCGTTAAATCATTAACGTATGTATAAACACTAAGATTATCATTTTTATCATATAACTCCATAAATGGACCAATTATTTGTATATTTTTATCTTTAGAATATTCAATTATATTTTTGCATGCAGTTATAATATCAGTTTTATTTACATCAATAGCAGTCAAATAATCACCTGTAGGATAACTAAAATATGTCAATCTTTTACATTTTTTTACTTTATTCAACTCTTTGCTGCTAATATCAGTTTGTAAATATCCAATAAGTAATTCAACATCTTCTGTTTTATAGCCAGCTTCTTCTGTTATTATCACTTTAGTAGATGTAGACAATTTCATTTTTTTTAGTTGACACTTTATTTTTTCAAAATTGTCATCCAAATTAACATTGTTTCTATTAGGTACAATTATCTTTTTACCAACAACTATTATTTTTTTATTTGAATTAAAACCAACTTTATACTTAACTTTTTCTTTAGTTACACTTTTTAGATCTTCTAACTTTTTAATTTTAATATCTATATTTTTCTGCTTTCTAGATAACTCATTAATTTTAGAAATAATATCATCTTCTGATAAAACATTCTTTAACTGTTTTATCTCATCTAAAGTAAAACCATAATCTTTTAATTTTAGTATATTAGCAAGTTCATCCTTTTGAATGTCTGAATAATATCTATATCCTGTAAATGGATCTTTATATGTTGGCTTAAATAAATTTATTTCATCATAATATCTTAAAGTCTTAATAGATAATTCAAATAAATATGAAAATTCACCAATTCTATACATATTATCATCTCCTCTTGCCACCATAATAAACCCTCTAGTCTAGGTAAGAGTCAAGTATTTATTTACTTTTTTCTATTTTTTAATACATTCTAGTACCTTTACTTTTCCTTGTACTAAATATTCATTTGTACAGCTAGGAACATTATCAAATTTTGGATTCCAATATTTAAAAGCTCCAGAATATGTTTGTCCATAAGTACAAGTTTCTTCTGGTAATAATTGTTCATTACTTTTAAAAATATTACCATCTGCTAATACCCTAAAGATAGATACATCTTTAGTTCCGTACATAGATATAGTATCAGACCAATATTCCAATCCATCTTTATCACATAAATAAATACTATGTAATCTACTAGGTGATGAAGAAAAATTTTCTTTTCGACATTCTTCTAATCCAGCTTCTCTCTTAAAAAAATTATCATTATACACTATATTATAACAGTTTAATAACATTTCTTTTATTAATTCTAATTTTTCCCCTTTAATAACAGTATCATCATTAATTTGTCCAAAAACAGATGCTATGTACTGGTAAATTGGCATTAATTCATGCGGATTTCCATCAATAGTACCAACACAACTATTAAAACTATTATGTCTTTTACTCATAATACTATCGAAATCAGCACCAACAGTTATAATATTATTAACTTTCCACTTATGATTTTTATTATTTTTTTCATCAACATGAACATGAAATAATTCTTTTTCCATTCTTATCACCTCAACTGGTTGCATATTATACCACAAAACCATAAAAAAAACAATCTAATTTGATGTTACCAAATTAGATTCATTTATTCTAATATATAAAATTAAGTAAGCAATAGATATTAAAAAACCACCCAACACATCACTTGTATAATGTACTCCTAAATAAACTCTACTAATACCTATCAATATAATTAATATAAATAAAATACTCATTAAACTGTATCGTAAATACTTATTTTTAACATTTTTATAAATTAAATATATTAAAAAACCATAAAAAGCCATACTTACCATCGAATGACCTGATGGAAAACTGTATCCAACCTCATCAATTATTCTAAATTCAGTTGGACGAGGTCTATGAAGAATAAATTTAAATATTTGATTGAATAGTGTGATACATATAAGATTACCAACTATTAAAAAACCAATTTTTCTATTTTTAATTAATACAAACAACAGAATAGCTGATGTTATCAAACAAATACCACTACCAAACCAAGTAATTGCTTTCATAATTGGTGTTACTGTATCATTTATTAAATATGTTGATATAAAGTTATATCCAATAATATCACCATTCATTATATCATTATTAAAAACATCTTCAGCTAATAAAAGAAACAGTATTAAACATATAAAACATATAATCCATTTATAATTATTAGATAATAGTTTCTTTATTTTAGAAATCATTTTAATCACCATATAATCATTATATCAAAGTAATTAAAATTATAAATAAGAATTTAATCTAATTTCATAACTGTCAATTTAGCAGTAGTAGTACCATCAAAAATTAAGCCTGTATTTTGATCAGTTGTAATGTTAAGAGTAACTTCATCATCTTCTCTTAAGTCAAATAAAAAATGTTCATTTACAGCCGTTATAGTATTTACCTTAGCTTGACCATTTATATTTAGTACTTGAAACTTTTAAAGTAACTGTATAATTAGTATCTACAGAACTAGTGATATTTAAAAAATAATCAATTCTATAAGTACCATATCTTAATATTCCTATTGAACCAGCAGTAACATTAAGTTGATTTGAATTTAAATATCTTGTACCATAGGCTTATCTTTGAAATAACATATAAAAAATAGATGCTATATACAATCATACTTAACAAAATTTTAATAAATTTATATGTGTAAAAACTCAGTAAAAATAGTTAAATCTTCTTTAATTTTTGCCAAAAAGTATTAACATAATTTAAATTATACAGTCTGATTGTCTCATACTACATAAAACAAATAAAACAAAAATGAGAGCTTTCGCTCTCTTCAGGGGGCGAACAACAATGGGTAAATTACACCTATCAAATCCCTTTAAAATCAACGTTTTCAAGACACATAGTTTAAAAATATTTAATCTTACACAGCAAAATTTAACCAAATTGTTGTACAGAAACTGAGCAAACAATATAAAAGCATATATAGGTTACGTAGCTATATATGCTTATTTTTTACTTATCATTATTCCAATCTAAAACTTTACTTTCAACCTTTGTAATCATCTTATCTAAATCATAACAATTTTTAAAATCTTCCCAATTGCAATCATTCGTTATATCCTTTGCAAAGTTGATTTTATCTCTTAGAAATTTATTTCCTTCACCTTTTTTTAATTTATCTATAAATTCTTCAATGTTTTGAAATTGGCCAAAAGAGCATTTACTACTTTCTTTATTATATTTTTTCTTTACTAATAATTCAGGTATGTAATTTTCAATTTCCCTGCCTTTAGTTACCCAAACTAATATTCCTTGTTTTTTGGCTTCTTCTATTATTCTTTTTTTCGTTTTATTTAATGGTGTATTATTTCTTTTCTTATCACTATCCAAAACAATGATTGCATTACGATTAACACTCATCAAATTAACTAATTCATTTTCATCTTCTAGTGATAAGTTAGATAATAATCTTCCTCCATAAAATACACATTGATAATCTTTTCCTTCAACTATGTTTGTTTTTTTATGAATTTTTATCCAATTATTGATATAAACTCTATCAGAAGGTCCTTCTACCCATATTATTCCATTAGATTGTAGTAAGTCGCTAGCTTTTATTCCCAAATCATTTAAAATAGTATTTTTTTGAATTTTATTAGTAATATTTATTAATTTTACTTGACTATCCTCTTTTTGCAAATGAATTATATTAGTTATATCACTATTTTGATATGCATCAAGTGTTACATTCGAATGCGTTGTTAGAAAAAATATTGCTCCATCTTCTGTCAAATTTTCAATATATTTTAGTAATCTTCTTTGTAATGAAGGATGTAAATTGTTTTCCAACTCTTCAAAAAGAAATATATATTGTGATATTTTTTTATGTTCTACATTTGGAATTAAAATAGTAAAAACTATAACCATTAAAATTGTTTTTAATCCACTTCCAGATTCAGATAAAGGAATTCTGCCTTTACCCTCTTCTCTCAAATAAATCTCCCATTTTGTACCTTCAGCAGAATCAATTTGTTGGGTTACTATTTCTGTAAAATTAGCATCATCACCCATAATTTTATTTAAATTTTGAAGCAAATCATTTTTAACTAAATTTTCATTATATTTACTTCTATTTAAAAAATTGGTAATAAATCGTGTTATTCCGTTTCCATTCGAATCAACTATCATGTTATCATCATTATCTTCTGGGAAAATATTTCTTTCAGCCAATATTCTTTTTGTCACTTTTTGATCAATCTTGATTGAGTGCACTACTCGTGACCAATAATCAATTTGGTTTATTGTCAAATGAGGATTATATTTTTCAAAATCATCAGGGATTTGATTACTAGAATCAGGCTTTCGAATAAATGAAATATCCTGTCCTATGTATTTTTTCCCAAATTCGTAATGATTGCCTCCAATTGTACCACCAGATGTACTTTTTTGAAAAACTCTAGATATAACATCTTCATCCATTTCTTTAGTCAATATAATTTTTGTATTCATATTTATTGTTCTTGATCCATATATACCTTCAACTATATCTAAAACACTGGATTTTCCTATATTATTTTTTCCTATTATAATATTTATCGGTTTAATGTTATCAATATGTATATCGGTAAAACATTTATAATTTAATACATCAATTTTTTTTACATCCATTTACATCAACTCCTACAACAATTCTAAATATTTATTTAACATTTCTATTTCTAATTCATTAACCAGTTTAACAAAATCTGTATAATCTCCAGTAGTATGTGCTTTATCTAAAGCATTATAATATTCTAATCTTTTTTCTTTTTTTACAATTACTGGAAGATATCCACTATTCATTAAAGATAAGTTCATAACTAATCTTGAAGTTCTTCCATTTCCATCAACAAATGGATGTATTTTAACTAATTCTCCATGTAATAATGCTGCTCTAATAATTGGATGATATTTTTTCCAATCTTCATAGTTAATAATTAATTTTTCCATTAATTCAGGAACAATTAAATAATCTGGTGAAATATGTGTAGCACCTTTTATTTTTACATTTTCATCTCTATATTTACCAGCGTTATCATCATCAATTTCTTTTAATACTAATTGATGAATATTTTTAATATTCCATTCTGTGATTGGCTCTTTATCTTTAATAAGATCATCTAAAAATAATATTGCTTGTTCATGGTTAATTACTTCCAAATGTTCTTTTAAAGATTTACCACCAACTGTAATGCCTTCTAAAACAACTTGTGTTTCTCTTAAAGTTAATGTATTTCCTTCTATACCATTACTATTATAAGTCCATTCTAAATTTATAGATTCTTTTAAAGATTTTAAAGTTTCTTTTGATATAGGTCTTTTTGAATTTAATTCTTTATTTAATTTATCAACTTTATCAAAATAATTATCAGGTAAATCAAATTTAAATTCAGTATTATCTAGTTTAAAACTTCTTTTATCAGCTGGTTTATTAGCATTAATAGGAATATTCCAATTATTACCCACTTTAACAGCACCTTCAATTCTTCCATCTTGTAATAATCTTCTAATTCTTCTTTCACTAATATTCCATTTTTGTACAGCTTCTTTTGTAGTCATAAATTCCATAAATTTCACCCCTGAATACATTATACCGTTATCGGTACAATTAGTCAATACATTTATACCGTTATCGGTATATTATTATAATATTCAATAAATAAATTTTAATACAAAAAAGCATATACATATGTATATACTTATTAATTTTTCATTTTATTTTTTATAATAATTACATCATCTTTCAAACTATAATCCTTCATGTTCTTAATTACTTTATTTTGACATTCTGGACTCCAGTAAATTTTAAGATGATTTTTAGACCTAGTTATTGCAGTGTAAAATATATTTTTAGTAATTAATTCTTCGGACTCATCAGAAATAATAATTTTAACGGAATCAAATTCTAAACCTTGTGATTTATGTATAGATGTAGCATAAGATACCGTGAAAGGAACAATATAACCTACTTCATCATCTTTATCATCATCATCTTTTCGTAATACCTTTATTTCTATAACCGATCCATCATCTTCCCTAGAAATAACTTTAATGTTATTAGCAAAGGCATCAAAATCAGAAATTCTTCTTTCTACAAACAATTCAAAAGTTATGCTGCCTTCATTCTTTTCAATTTTTAGAATTTTTCCTTTAAGATTATTATATAAAACATTAGAAAATCTCCTTACATCACTAAATATAATTGGATCTCCAACCTTATATGTATTTATTCCCCATTCTATTGGTTCATTTTTATTTGTCATCTGCAAATATCTATTTATATTATTAATCCCATATGGGCCATCATAATTCAAACATAGAACAATTTCTTCATCTTCTCTATTTTCAAATATTGATTCACTTAATATTTCTGAATAAGCTTCATCAATTGTTTTCTCAGTAATACCATCATCTAAATTTCTTACTTTAGACCATAAATTCTTTAATCCATGATTCGTAGTTCGAAAATTTTCAGTTAGTTCATATGAATTTTCAGGAATCAATTCCTTTGCAAATCTAAACCAGTTACCAAACTCAATTGCTTCAATTTGATATATATCACCAACTAATAGTAAGCAATCATAATTATTTTTCTTTAACATTTGAAGCATTATATCATTCTCTACCATACTACACTCATCTACAACAACTAAATCATAACTATCTCTTATAGAATTATCAATAAATTTATCAACAGTATAAAATTCGTAGTTATCCATTGCCCCTTTACCAACCCGAATTTTAATATTGTTTAGAGCAGCATTAGTTTTAGCTAAAAAAGCAATTTTTTTACCATCAAATATTTTAGATATTATTTTAATCATTTCAGTTTTACCTGTTCCTGCAGAGCCATATATTAATCCAACTTTTGAATTAATATATATTTTTTTAGAAATATTTTTCTTAATACTATCAGTAAATTCATAATCACTAAAAACTTCAAATATATCATACATATTTTTATAATCAGAATATTTTTCATTAGTTTTACTTTTTAAAACATCTATAATTTTTATCGTACTTTCTTCAAATCCTCTTATATAGACTTTATTTCCAATTGTTTCTAAATATCTATCTGTATGTTTGTAATAAACGCGCTTATTAAATTCTTTTGTAAGTCTTTTACCATCTTCTTCATCATAACCTAATTCCTTAAAAGAAAAATAAATTCTATTTGTTGAATTGCATAAATCATTTATCTTTCTTCCAAAGAACTCATGTTCTCTATTTACTGGATCAATTATTTCAAATAAATCTGATATAGATATTTTATGACCATTTAATGAAGAAGCATATGGCATAGTTTCAAAAACATTACACCCATACTCTAAATATAAATCTGATAGTATTTTACATTGCTCATCACATATTTGATCAATAACTACAGAATTTCTCAATACATGTATTAAGTACTTTAAAACATTATGACCGGGTTTATTGTTAATAATAACATTTCTTATCATTTCTAGCAATTCAAACAAATGATGAGTATTATAAACTAATGACTCCTGTCTAATTATTTCAAATTCTTCATCTTTCAAATTAATAATATGATTTAATGTCCAATGATTATTTTTTAATAATTTCATAAAATAATCATATTCATTTGCACGATATGATACTCTTCTATTAATACCAAATATTTTGTACAAACTATTTATTTCGGCTGGTTTGATAAATATCTCATAATTATTAATTATCTTGATTTCTACTCCTGATTTAAATGATTTTATATTTTTCCTTACATAGCTTATTTTAATAGCATAATTATCCGGAATTCTAACTGGAGAATAAAAAATAATTCTATTAAATTTATTAACATAGTCGGTAGCTGGCGTCAATGTTAATTCATAAAAAATTCTATCTTCTATAGCAACTGGCTTTGTTTTCTTAATATAATATGCATTACCTAAAACTCGTTCACTATTATCAAATTTTATTTGAATTAACTTATTATATATTTTTTTGTAGTAATCATATAAAGATGGGTCTATTTTAAACATAGGAAATTTATATAAATTTGTTAATATTTTTTCTTTAAACAACTCAAAATAATATCTTTTTAGATCAACAAGATACTCTTGATATTTAACCATTAATCTAATTGAACCATCCTCGCTATAACTATTATGTGAAGGTCCAATTTCTAATAAGGCATGAAAGTTCTTTAATATTTCATGCTTATATAAAGATTTAATATACTTAATAGCAAGTCCGTTATTCACATGATTATATTCTACATAATCCTTCTTGTATTCAACAACATATACTTTAAATGCTATATATTCTACCAAATCTCTTAAACTCTTTATTATATTTTGAGACATGTAGCCCCTATTATCAACAGAATCATCTATATTTTTTTCTATCTTAATATTCAAATCATTGATTTTCCGATTAATAGATTTAATACTTTCATCCATATAAATCCCCCTAAGAATAAATAATTATATATATTATAGCATAAAAAAAACATATATAGCTACGTGACCTATATATGTTTTTTTATTTTGTAGAAATATATTTTTTTAGATATTGTCGTAAACTCGGATCACATACATAAATATATGTTCCAAGCATTCCCCTAGTCATCATAGTTCTATAGATATTTAATAAATAATTTAATAATTCTTCATCAGTTGTATCCGCTTTTCCTTTAGCATCATAATAATTATTTCTATCTACAATGAACTGATTTTTATCTAAATCATACCTTAATTCATTGCCAATAATTAATCCAGTGTAATTTAAGTCAAAGCCTTGAGTTGTATGAATACTACCTATTTCATTTACAGCATTTTTAGAATTAATCCAATCATAAGCTTGTGAATTCCATATATATTTATTGTTATCTATTTCTATATCATATAAACCATTATTATTTTTAGATATAGTTGAGTCTAATGGCAAATGTTTGCCTTTACTATTCCACTTCCAAGCATATCCTGCAATATTTCTACATAATCCATATTCAGAATCTTTTTCTTTGATATCTTCAACCATACTGCCAACATCATCAAATATTTTTAAATCATATTGTTTAAAGTCAATTTTCTTTTTAGGATGATTATTACTAAATATTGCCTTTATATAATCAATATATTCATTACCACCTAATAAGCATCTCAATTGAGTATTTAATTGATAAGCATGATAATTTTTTCTTAGCATTAATTTATCGAAGTCTTCTTTTCTTATATCAGTTGGTTTAATTGATTGATTTTCATCATAGAAGAAAATTTGATACTTACTTTTTAATAAAATCCAATCAAGTTCTGTACCAGAATTACCTAAATTCATTTTTCTATTATTTCCATCAAATGTACCATACTGTGTAAGATTTTTTCTTCTTCTAAGTCTATGTGCTTCATCAACTATTAACAAATCATATATTTCATCATTTTTCCCAACGTCATGCGGACTTAACACCATATTAGAATTCAAACCCTTAATACTTCTAAATACCTTTTTAAGGGTACTTCTTAAATTTTCCATAGGAATAACCAAGCCTATTTTTAAATCATCCACTGCATCATTTATTTTTAATATTTCAGATAGATTTTGTTCAACTTGATCCTCTTCAATTTCAATTTGAGATGAATCTTTTGCTTGAACTAATAATTTAAGAAGGTATATTCCCAAAATAGTTTTTCCTGTTCCAGCTCCACCTTCAACAACAAAAGTTCCTTTTTCTTTTTTATAAACCAAATCTGATAAATCACTTAAAATATCATTTACAATCATATATTGATCAACCGTTAATGCTTTGTATGGCGAATATTTAAATAAATCAGAATTAGCAATCATTTTTAAATCATTTTTTACTAATCCTTTTGATTTTAATTGTAGCCAAATTTCTCTAAATTTAGTTTCATACATTTCTCTTTGATAATAATTATGATTTTGTAAGCCACCGTTACCATTTTGCAATTTAAATTTATTATCTGCAGACATATATTTTATTAAAAAGGATTCAAGATCTAATATTGAAGATTTATTAAAAGTATCATCACCTATTATGTTTATTTTATCTAAATTCCTTCTGACTTCATTCGCCCAATGTTGATTTGACCTAATACTAGCATCAGTTGTTTCACCAACATAAGCCTCTTCTTTATTGTTAATAATATAAACAACTGGCCAATTGCTTCCATATTTTTCATTTTTTAAAATGCTTGATGTGCCTGCATTAAATTTCTTTGTAATAATTTCTGCCATATTATCACTTCCTATAATTTATTATATTTTGTGCTCTTTCCTTTAGCTTTTTCAATCGGATATTTCTTAGCAGTTTTTTCCATTTTATCTAAAACTATTTGTTTAGGATCAACACCTAATTTATCAGCCATTAATAAACAATAATTAATAACGTCTGCTAATTCCTCTTTAACTTCATCTAAATCATATTCGTTATTCCATTGAAAACATTCTAATAACTCACCAGCTTCAATAGAAATACTCTTAGCCAAATTCTCTGGGGAATGAAATTGATCCCAATCTCTTTCACGAGTAAATTTAACTACTCTTTCAGTTAATTCACGCATTATAATCACCTAAATTAATTATATCACAAAAATTCAAATATAAGCCAAGTAGAGATTATATTTATACTATGTCAGTTCATGACACATGACACATTGTTTGTTAGTATCCTACTCACATTTATAATGTTATAGTGTCATTATTCAATATTGATTTCTTTTTAACAACATAACCTGTTATATCAATTTTAAAATTATGACCAAACATTATACTAACTGTTATAAATTGATAAACTGATGAACAAACTTGTCCTATTCCTGTACAAAAAGGTGTTTTTAATAACGACATAAACATTCTAAGTATTGATGCTATTATCTTATTTGATGTAATTTTAAAAGCTGAATATTCCAATTGTAAATAACAAGTTTTAATTCTATATATTGGATAAATTAAAAAATTAACTATTTCAAATGAAAAATATAGCATTGTAATTTTAAAATCTAAATCATAAAATCCATATAATAATACAAACATAATTAAGCTTGTCCCAAATAATATTCCTAATAATTTGTAAGCATTATTTCTATGTTCTATATAATTAAATTTTCTTTTACTAATATCTATTGTTGCTGCCTCTTTTATAGCATCAAAAGTATCCCATTGTGTATCAGTTATTAATGCTATAAAAGTTAAAGCAGTTGCATACATTTCTCCATATTCTAAGGCATTAGATAATCCAAATAAGAATATTAAAAAGAATGCAATATTATTGAACAATTCAACTGAATCATATTTTATACACTTTAATACATTAATATTAAATTTAAAATTATTACTATTTTTAATATAAATATACAAAGTATATATTGCTAATGGAATTAATGTTGTTGCAATTATAATAACTTGATTTTTTGTTATTAAAGATATTCCAATCAATAATATAAAATTTAACAAATTAAATACTAAAGAATGCTTATTTGCTAATTTATTTTTTTCTTCATAATATAGTTTATCTTGCATCATCGCAAATTCTAAACAAATGAATAGTTGTAATATTGAATATATAGTAAAGTTTTTATATGTACTTATATCCATATTCATAAAACTAATATAATTATCTACATTTAATAGAATTATAGTAAAAATAATTATAGAAACAATTGTTCCTAATACTAAACCTGACATTACTGCATTTTCGTTTTTATCTTTTTCTTTACTTATATTAGCCCCAGTAGAAAATATAGATTTAATTATATAATATATAAATTGTAACGGATAAGTTAGTGTAAATATATTAATTAAATTCTTATCAACTATTATTCCAAGCAAAAACCAAGATATTATTGGTATAAATGATAATAGTGATAAATCAAAACTAATTCTTAGTAATCTTTTCATTTTTGAACCATTTTATTTATTTTACTATATATGTCATACCAGCTATAACATCTAATAATATTATCACCAATACAATTTTTGTTATATCCTGCATGAAAACATATAACTGGAATTCTAGATGATATTTTATTTATGTTATCAACTTTATCTTCTATTATTACATCAATATTATTTTCTATACATATACTAAGTTTATCTTCTGGACTAAATATTATTTTGTCATACTCAATTTCATTTTTTCTAAGCCATTCTAAAACAATATTTTTATTTTCTTCAAAAGGCATTACATTTGCAGAATGTGATAAAAAACTACCTCTTGCGGTAATAATATAAATTTCATTACCATCCTGTTTTAGTTTTTTAATTACCTCACTAGCCAATTTTCTAACATCAACATTTATCGAATAATCTTTGAAATATTCAGTCCAAAACTCATCATCTAATTTACTATCAACTTTAAATATATCAGTTGTTTCATAACCTTCATTATCTAATATTTGTTTATTATATTTTTCAAAATAAAACTTACTTCCATAATCTAATTGCCATTGTTCTATGTCGGTTAATACGCCATCTATATCTATTCCTATTCGCATAACATCACCTACAAATTTTCTTTTATTTCAGGAAACAAATCATATAAATTGTATCCTAATAAATTATCAAAATATTCCTTCAATTTAATAGTTTCTTCTATATGATAATGCGTTTTAGCATAAACACCATGTCTATATAACAAATCTATCATTCTTTTATCCACTGTTAAAACTTTTGTAGTACACATTAAATCGCAAAGATTTATAATTTTTTCATATATGGAATATTCTTTACTTATATACTGTTTTACAAAATCATAATTTTCATTGCTTTTATCTGTTTCATCGCGATCGTTTGAAATACAATCTATATCATTATTTAAAAATGAATGTTTAATACAAATTCCTGCATAATCCTCATCGTATCCTAATGATTTAATATATTTATATCCATTCATTGCATGTGGAAATACACCTTTTTCATTATACTTAAATTTTTTGCCAATATCATGAATATATCCTAAGGTTTTTGCATAATCTATATTCAAATTTAATGCTTCTGCTATTTTACCTGCAGCATTACCAACACAAATAGAATGATTTATCCATCGTTCATTTGATGTTTCATTTCTTTCTTTTTCAATTAGTTTTAATGCTTCATCGCTTGTTAATTTCATAATTCATACTCCTAACTTTCTAAATAAATCTTCATATATTCTATCTCTATCTAATTTAGTTACAAAAGTTATACTATGTCTATTATCAGTTAATTCATAAGAACTATCTTCCTTGATATTGGGACAACTAATTTTTTCTGTTTCAAACCAATTTTTATTTATCATATATGCTATTACTGATATATCCCATATTACTCTTGTTTCTTGTATTCCATGATATCCATCATTATAAAATCTCTCAATTAAATATTTATTTAATTCTTTCCTATTATCTAATTTACTTTTTAATTCAGCTATATCTATTCTTAAATCTAATACTACATTTTTGCAAGGTAGTATAGTCATTTTCACTGTAGAATCAAACACTATTTTTACAGCCTCTATATCTTGTTTGAAATTATATTCTAAATTATCTTTATATTCTATTTCATTTCCACCTAACCAAATGATTTCTATTCTATCAATTATCTTAGGTTCTTTTTTTATAGCTAAAGCAATATTAGTTATAGCTCCAATTTCTAATATATAAGTTTTATCGTTTTTAAGCGCCACTTCAATTATTTTATTTACTGCATCATTATTTTCATCATATCCATTTTGAATATAGTCCATTGATCCTTTAAATACTTTATCAATGGTATCAAAATTTAACCAATTACATATTTTTAAAATTTCATTATAACTCAACTCTTGTCCATCTATTACTTTTACATCTCTTTTTGTATGAGAATATGGTGCTACTGTAATTGCCTCAATATTAAACATATCTTGTGACTTAATTAAATAGGCTAATGCAAATTGGTCATCACATTCATTATAAGTATCTGTATCAAGTATCACATTAATTTTTTTATGTGATACTTTGTTATAAATTTCTTTCCATGAATTAACTCTTTCAAATTCATTTGTATCTCTATTATATGGTGTATCCATAAGTAATGTTCTTATCCCATTATCCTTTATGTCCTTACACATTCTTTTAGAATCATCTATCATTACATCAATATTGTATTCTAAACATATTTCTGTTTTTGAATGACTATTATAAGCATCTACTAAAAATAATTTATCATAAACAATATCATATTTTTTTAACCAATCAATGGTCATTTTATATGGGTTAGAATATTCACCATTATCTCGACCACTAATGATATAAATTGTATTTCCTTCTTCTTTTAATAATTTTACATATTTAGAACATTCTTCAATCGGTTCAAATAGGCTTGCAAAATACTCAATATTTTCTTTGTAAAATTTTTCTTCATATTCTTTATTCCAATTAAACATATCTCTAATATATAAATCTTGATGAACTATACCTTTTCCATTAATGCTTTTATCATGCTCAATATATTTATTTAATAATATATCATTGAAATTCGATAAAACATTATCAATATCTACGCCTATTCTCATTACTACCACCTTTATTTATTATACATGAAAAAAAGGTATATTCCTATACCTTGATTATTTTTTAACCTACTTATGTTAATAATACTCTTATTTTTATCCTTTTCTGACCAATTCATTTCTATATTAAAAATTCCCATTTTATGACATTTATTGCATATATAATCTTTTTCTAATTGATTATCAATCTGATATTTCAATATTCTGTATTTAAAAAATAATGTTCTTCATCTGTCCAGCCTTAAAATCGACAAAACAACCAACATTATCCAAATTAGTTTCTATTACTTTGGATACTTGCATTAGGGAATCCTTATTATCACAGGTAAAAACACAATATTTTCTAGTATTTGGACTTTTCATCATTCTATCTTATATAACATTGCGATAATTATTTGCAACATTTTTAATTTAATTTTTTCACTTTATTTCCTTCATCATTTGAAAGAATATCAATAGCATATTGTTCTCCGTGATCTATACAATCACTAATAAATCTTCTTCTTAATTCATAGTAATACTTTTCATTTATTATTGTCTTTTTACCTGTAATTATAATATGTTCTTCCTCAAAAACAGCTCGTTCAGAAATTAAGATTTCTACATATTCTTCATTTTCTAAATTTCTATATAAACTATAATTAGCATGTTTGTCATTTTTATTAACACGATAATCAGTTGAACCATGTTCTATATCATCCATATAGTTATACATATATGTACCCATATATACATATATATCATTAGTACTGGTAATTCGACAATGATCGGCTAATCTATCTACAATAGTTTTTCTTGTCTCATTTTCATAATCTCTTTTAAAATCATTTAATTTCTTATCTAACTCAAAATATCTTTTTACAGCATCATTATGTTCTAGTAATTTTTTTTCGTTTAATAAACTAACATATTTATCTCTTTCATGTATTAACATTACTTTTTCTTTTCTTAATTTTCTTAATTCTTCATCAGTCATTTCAAAAACCTCCTAATCAATATCCAATATTTTATATTTTTTTATTTAAAAGTAAATATATTTGCCAAATTTAACACTAAAATGATAAGTATTAGTATCAAATTATATTTTTTGTTTTAACTTTTTGTGCTACCAAATTTAAAATAGAGATAATCGATGGATGGTTATTATAAAGTTTTTCTAAACTCTCGTTAATAGACATTACTTTATAACAAACTTTTTTTTGACTGGATTTATATCTTTTAGTACTATCAAAATCAACTCTATTAATAGCACTTTTGATTATTTCTAAATAATATGATTGTTCAACATCTGAACTTGAATTTAAATAACCATATACAAAAGAGATAAAAGAATCAGTACCATTGTTAAGTATATTCCAGTCAATTAATTCATTATTAAATACAAGCATATTTACGCTATATAAATCACTTGAATTAGGTAGCATTGCAAATAATGGTTCACTTGATGTTCCAATATTCCAATTTGGATCATATAATCCATTTTCTATAATATACTTATAAATATTTTTTAATATTTCATCATTATAATCTAATACTTTTCTTTTTTTAGAATCTAAAATCACAAATATTAATAATCTTACTAATTCTGCATCTTTTATTATTTCAATAGTTTTTACAAATTCTCCAATTATCAATACTAATTCATTTATATTATTAATATTGTATTTATTATAAATATTTTGGATTTTATTATTACACTCTCCTATTTTATCATTTTGTTCTAAATTTTTATAATATATTATATAGTATGATAATTGATATATGTTATTTATATCATTTAATAATATTTTTAATCCACTCATAAACTCACCACCCTGATTGGTATTTATTATACAATATAATTTAAAATTTCAAAAATTATTCGCTACACTCATCTATAAATATTCTATTTTTGTTTTTTATTAAATTTTCCAAACCCATATGCTTCACTTTGATAATTTCTATTAAACAATCTTTCAGAAAATTCATCTCCATATCTACTCATTTTATTCATCATATATTCTTTAAATTTAGCTGGATCATATGAATCTATATTAAAGTATTCTTCTTGTCTATATAAATTAAAAAATAAATCTGTCATATCTAAATCTATTATCGTATTTATGCCATTTGATAATGCTACTTCTCCAACACGTTTACAACAATCTTGAAAATGATATCCTCCAATTACTAACTCATTTACATTTCCTAATTGTTCTAAAATATATTGTTCATTTGGATATACAACATCATCTAATGGTTTTTCACTTCCATCTTGATTATATCCGCTTGCCTTAGCAAATGTAATATCAGTATATACTATTTTATCATTTGACTGTGGTAATATACCATAAATCTCTTTATCTGGATAAATTGCATATACAATTTGATACCCATTATCTCTATATCTTTTTTGAATTGTTTCATTTAAGACATCTAAAGGTCTTCTAATACCAATTTCATCATAATATTCATTTCCCAAATCGAACACTTTAGTGAACTCTTCAATTGGATATAGATATAAAAATACTTTGTTCATATATTCACCTACTTCAATTTAATATTATAAACATTAAAAATTTTACTTATTATAAATCTTAAAATTTTAGAACTTGTCATCATTGTATATCTTTTTTCTAATATTTCTTTAGTTATATTTAAATTACTATTATTACTTAATAATTCATATTCAACATTATTATCAACAATGTACTTATTAGTACCAACAAATCCATTTATTAAATAAAATTGTTTTCTTTTATATTTAATATCGGATACTTGTTCATTTGCTTTTTCAATACACAATAAAACATTTTTATAACTTCTATTTAATTCTTTTAATATTTCTGAACCATATCCATTATTCCTTTGATTTTTTTCAATGGCAAAATACATTAAATAAGCAATATTATCATACTCAATAATATATTGAAAACCAATTACTTTATCTTTGTTATATATTACATTAAACCTTACATTCTTTTCTTTAGAACATTTCTTTAGTAACCAAAATGGAAATCTTTCATCTTTATCAAATGATTCATAATACAATTTTTTTATCAAGTTCTTATCACTGGATGACATAAAATCAATATAATTAAAATCCATATTAACACCTACAGTTCATACATCTTTATTTCACAATTTTTAAGTCCTCTATTTAAGAACTTTCCATCTTGTATTCCTTCAAAATATCCACTAAAAGCTTTTGAAACTCCACTATGTGCTACAATTAATACACATTCATAATCTTTTGTTTTTAATTCATCTAAAAAGTTATATACTTTTTTAAAAAATTCTTGAATATTTTCACTCGTTCCATATTGTATTTCTGTATAATAATTCCAATATTCTTCTCTATTTGTAACCTCTAGTGGTTGTCCATTTAAATCTCCTGGATTTCTTTCTTCCAATCTATTATCGATTAAAATATCTTTATTTTTAACATTAATTATTTCAGCAGTATGTTTTGCTCTTATCAAAGGTGAAGAAATAATCATATCATACTCTAAATCTTTAATTTTACTTTTTAACATTTCTGCTTGTTTTAAACCATTATCATTTAAATCTTCATTTTCATTATTATATATTTTTAATGCATTATGAAGTACTTCACCATGTCTAACTATATATACTTTCACTTATAATCCTACTTTCTGACAATTTAATTTTTCTTTGGTAATTTACTATAATCATACTTATTCATAATTGGATTAATCAATTCTTGGGCTTTATTTAATTCTTCTACTGCTTGTTCTAATGTATATTCACTTTTCCCAGCTTTAAGTAATTTTAAATGTTCTGCTACTTCAAAAATTATAAATGATGCTTTTCTAGCATTTTCTCTTTTTGTAAAATCAAATTGTAATAAATCTGTTTCTGATTCTTTATATTGTTCAATTAATTCTTTTAAGTCTTTACTAGATTTATCAGCATATTTATCTTTAGAAAAATAGAAAAGCATTTCTTCAATTTTTACTATTAATTATACTTTAATTCTATCATTTTTCAAAAAAATTGTCCACTTTACAATATTAAAATATAAGTTTATCAAAAAAATACCATATTATTGGTATCTAAATATAATATTTAATATCTAGTATGGTATCTAAATAAATCTAAAATAGTTAAAAATCCCTTATAAACAAAAGTATTCCCCTCTCTCGAGGGGAATTTCAGGGGGAAATATTATTATCAGTTCGTAACAATTTAATAATTAGTTAAAGTCTTACAAAATAAGGCTTTTTCTTTTATCATAATTTATCAAAGTTTATAAAAATAACGTTATTTTTGAGGTTTAGTATCTGATTTTGGTATCTAGAAAATTATAATAAGATTTTTATTATTAATAATTTGTTTATTCCATTATTTTATTTACATATTCATTTATTTTAAATGATTCTCCTGTTTCTGTTTTTAGTTCAATTCTTAAAATATCCATTACTAAATCTTCTAATTTTCTCAATATTTTATCTTGAAAACCAAGAGGTTCATCTTTATGGATTACATTATATTTTAAGCATCTCTTTTCTGTTTCATTTATACATCTATCACTATCGTTTATACAATTTTCTCCATTATGGGCACAACAACATCTTCTTTGATAACAAATGCTCAAAAACTCTTTCACTTTCGTTAATCCTTCCAAATCTCCTAAAAAATCTATTTCTTTCTTATTTGAATAATTTATTCTAATTAATTCAAATACTTTATCTAAAGATTGATTTCCAACTTTTACACTCTTGTCTTTTTTATTTTTCACAATTGTACCATCCCATTTTTTCATATTATTATTATCTAATTTATAATGTTCTGATATGCCCTCTAAAATATTCCAATATCTGTAATATTTCATCATTCTATTTTCCTCATCGATAGCCTCGTTTAATAGTTTAATATAAACAATAAGGTATGAATTTTTTTTAGATAAAGTTTTATAATAATGTAAAACATTATGACCTTGATCTGCAAACAACAGTAGATTTCCTTTATATCTTGTATTAAATATATTTAATCTAGACCTTTTTTCTCTAGTATTCATAGTAACTGCAGCAAAAAAATGACCATGGCTTTTTAATAACATTGAATAAATACTATTTAATAACTCTGCTTTTTTTATAGCATATTCCTCCGCCAAATCATAACTATCTGCTTTTATATTTGTTATTAAATAAACACAGCTAGGTATTGATGAATTAAATTTTTCTTCTTGGAATTTTAAATCAATTACAATATTATCTTTCAAAAATCTATTAACATAATCAACTTCACTTGTACATTTTAAATAGTTATAAGGGAAAATTTGAACATCATCATACTGTGCAACTGTAGAAACTAAAATATTTTTACTAAATATCAAAACATTATATAAGTCTCCATTTTTATTTTCACAAGAATATTTGATTCTGTTAAAACTATTTTCTCTGTTTTCACAAACTTTTTTATACAAATTATGTGAATTTAAATTATTCCCCATAACCTTAAAAACACCTATAACATGTTCATTACATTCTCTACCAATAGAAAAGGTTTTATTAGTATCTTCAAGTTTTATAATTGTATATAATCCTTTTTCTAGGTTATTCTCTATTTCATAATATAAGACTCCATTTTCTATATTACATTTGCCAGTTGAATTTACTTTTTCGTCATACCAATCATAAACTTGAGTTAATACAATATTTATATAATATTTTCCTTCTTTAATTTCATTGCCTACATCTATTTTACCAGTAATTACTTCATTTAAATTATAAGTTTCTTTATCCAACATTACAGTACCTCCATATAATTTAATTTCAATCTTATATCATTTCCTAAATAATTTTTCTTTCATCCAACAAACATAACAAAACACTATTTATTTACATTTTACCAAAAAAATGACACTATGACACTTTATATGTGAGTATCCTACTCTCATTTATAGTGTCACTGTGTCATATCCTAATCATTTATATTTATCCAATATCTATATTCCATAATACCACCATGTATTGATGGAACTAAAGTATCTGCCTCACCAATAAATTTTTCCATTGTCTTTTTAGAACCAATATTATTTTCTCTACAAGTTACTAATACTTTTTCTAAACCGATTTCTTTAGCATTTTCTATTAATAGTTTTAATTGAATAGTTCCATAACCTTTTCCTCTTTCAGATGGTCTAATAGCATAAGCAAAATTGCCTCCAACGTTTATTAATTTACCCAAAATATGATGTCTAAATTGAGAACAACCATATATATAATTATTTTCATCAACCAATAAATAATTTGTAGCATTTGACAAATTAGGATTAACGCGTTCAATATTTTTGTCAGCTTCACATTTTTCTAAATATTTTTCGTAAGAATCACTTAATACATATTTTACATTGCTAGTTCCTTCAAACTTATATTCATCATCACTATTTTCAAATTCCTTACACATTTTGATGACTTCTTCTTTATCTTTTATAGTTGGTTCTTTTAAATATAAATTCATAATTTTTACCTTTTCTTATTTAATTATATCATTATTTTTTCCTTCCTAAACTTTCAGAAAATTCATCATTAATTTTTTTTACATCTTCTTTTGTTTCTATTGTTTGATAATTATTATTTAATTGTTCTAATATATACTCAAATTTTTCCGTCAATTTTTGTTTTACTTTATTAATATTATTAGAAGTGACTTTTTTATTAATGAAATTATACTCTTGTAAATCCCATATCATACCGATTTGATTTAATTTTTCAATATGGGTACGTAGTTCTTCAGTATCTAAATTTGTCTTACTTGATAGTCTTTGTGAGTTTAACCATTGCCCTAAACGAATTGCATTTTCATATTCAGGGGCATTCTTATCAACTAATATCACATTATTTTTACTTATTATCACTCGATTTTCTGCACTTATCTTTAAATTTCCATATTGCTCATAATACATTTTTGCAATATTATAGTTTTCTTCCCATTTTTTTTCTTTTGGATTCCATATCATTCCTATTTGATTTAATTTTTCAATATGAGTACGAAGTTCCTCAGTATCTAAATTATTTTTACTTGATTGTCTTTGAGAATCAATCCATCTTCCTAAACGAATTGCATTTTCATATTCAGGTGTATTTTTATCAACTAATATCAATCTATTATCACTGATTAATACTCTGCAATCAGAATTTACTTCCAAATTTCCATATTGCTCATAATACATTTTTGCAATACTATAATTTTCTTCCCAATTAGCATTAATAGGATTCCATATCATCCCTATTTGATTTAATTTGGATATTTCATCATTACCTAACCTTTTATTTTTTCTTTGTCTTTGTACCCATTCCCCTAATCTTACTGAATCATAATATCTCGAATCACTCTCTAATATAATTTCAATTTTGCCATTATTTATAACTACCCTATATTGTATAGGAACATTTAAATTTCCATATTGTTCATAATACATTTTTGCAATATTATAGTTTTCTTCCCATTTTACATCAAAGCCAATATTCCATGTCATACCTATACTAGTTAATTTTTTTTCTTTTTCTTCATTCCAAGTTGCCGAAAAATTAGCATCTCCTTTTTTTGCTCGTCTTTGGCAATCTATCCAAGACCCAAGTTTAATAGCCCGATTATATCTGGAATCATCTTTTTTTATAACTTCTATAATATTATTTGCAATAATTATTCTTTCATCTCTTTTCAAATCTAAATTTCCATATTGCTCGTAATATATTTTGGCCATTTCATATTTTTCATTCCATAACTCATCAGAAGTTTTGTCAACAACTTTCCAAACTATTCCTATTTTGTTTAATAAATTTTCTCTTTCAAATGTCATATTAGATGTTCCAATTCCTTTTTTAGCATTTTTCTGATTGTAAATCCATGCTCCTAGATTTATTGCTTCTGAATATAATGGATCATTTTTTGAAACAACCATTATCTTATCACCAACAACTCGTACTCTACATGTTTGAGTTATATTTAAATTTTCATATTGTTCATAATACATTTTGGCTTTCTCATACATTTCCATCCATCTTTCATCAGCAGTTCCAACTTTAATTTTCCATATCATTCCAATTTCATCTAAAAGTTTTTCTCTTTCAGGAGTCATTACAGAAGTTGCAGTTCCATTTTTCGCTCTTCTCTGCAAATTTATCCAAGGACCTAAATGAATTGATTCCTTATATCTTACGTCAGAATTTTTTATAATTTCTATAATTCCATTATTAATTAATATCCCACTCGTTGTCGATATTTCTAAATTACCATATTGCATATAATATTGTTTGGCAATTTGAAACATTTTATTCCAATTATTATTATCAATATTATCAACTTCATTTATTAAATCATAATAATCTCTCAATATTCCACTTATTCCAAAATTATCATAATCAAGTTCAGATCCTAAAGATTTACTTTTATCTTTTTGCATTCTTTCAGGAAACATTATTGTCCATAAATTTATATTACTTCCAATATTAATAATTTCCATGACTTCTGACTTTTCTTTTTCTGAGAGTTCATTCAATAAATTTTGATCATCTTTATATTTAGAATATTTAGATTGAATTCGTTTTAAAGTTGACCCATGATTTGATTCAATTCTATCAAAACTATTTAAATCTGGTATTTTTCCATTATGTTGCTCTATCCAACCATTAATTATTATTAATTTATCTAAATCACAAGTTTCATCTTTATGAGTTTTATTTATATTTACTCTGAATGTATTATTTGCGATATCTATAGCAATAGTTCTATCTTCATCTATAAGTTTTTTATTAGGATCTACAGAAAATATAATTCTACCAAATTGTTGTAAGAACAATATTTTAGAATTTTCGTCTAAAGGCCTTAACCATATTATTCCATCTACTCCATCTACATGTACACCCTCATTTAATTTATTTATTACAGTAACAAATTTTATTTTATCTGGATCATCTTTTTCAAATTGTTCTAACTCATATTTATTTTTTGATTTACTGTATGTTCCTAATAAAGAATTGAATTGTATTCCTAGTTCATCAGCAACTTGCATATATTTATCAAAATCATCACTTTCTTTTAAATCAATGTTTGTAGTACCGCGGTATTTTATTATATTAAGTATCATTTCTTTTTGATATTTTTCTATAACATCTTTACCAGTGCTTCTATAATTTTGTTCAAAACCATCTTCGGTTTCAACTATATTACCATCTTTATTTATTACAGGACAAAAGATAATATATTTTCCACCTTGCTTAATATTATCTCCTATTACTTTTTCGATACCATCAGCTTCTAATACTCTTCTTCTTAATTCTTCAAACTTAACTAGTTCTTTTGTTCTTAGATTTTCATCATCTATATTTTCTATTTTTTCTTTTAGTCTTTCAAGTGAACCATCTTTTTCTAAATTATATTCACATTGTACTACTTTAGGATTCATTACATAACCAAGTCTAATTGCTTCTTCTAAATCCATATTTATAGATAGATGTTTCCGCTTTTGAATTTCTTCTTTTGTATAACCAAAATATTCAGCCCATTCATCTGCCATATCTTTATTATCCATATCTCTAATAGGAGTAGCTGTTATACCTAAAATTTTTGTTTTTTCATCTTGATGTTCTAATAACTCCATTACACTTTTTTTCCATTCACTAGCACCAGATCTGTGTAATTCATCAAAAATAATTAATCCATATTTATGATGAACTATCTTTTGTTCTAACCCATTAAGTATTTCATTTCTCTTATCAGATAATAGAGATTGATATGTACATAATTTTAAATTTTTAAACTTTTCCTCTATTTTTTTTCTATCACTCTTTTGTAATGATTCATCACATATAATTTCTAATATATATTTTTCTATTTGATTTAATATTTCATCATTAGGAGCTAGATACAAAATATCTTCATCACTATGTTCTAACATTTCTGCTAATGCAACAAAACTTTTTCCTGCTCCGGTTGGTAAAACAGCTGTTGTAAATTGTTTATCCTCAAATGTTTTGTCAATATTATTTAAAGCTATAGCTTGATAACTTCTAAGTTTTAATCCTTTTGTACCATTAATTTTATAATAACCTAAAAAATTTTCTAATTCTTCTGTTGTAAAAGTATCTTTTAAATCTATATCATTTAACGTTTTTTCTTTTATTATAGTTGTAAGCAATACATTAGCAATATCACTTTCTTTAACTTCCCTATTTTTTAAAGCATTATAAATATCTACAACATTACTATTTTTAAGATGTTCAACAATTTGATTTCTTTGTCTGGAAGAAAATTCAACTACATCCAACTTACTCCAATCAAATAAATCAACTATTGCGTTTGCATAATATGTTTCTTTATCTACTTGTCTATGTTCAATATTTTTAAAGTTTTTTAAATAATATTTAAGTGCTTCTGTTGGATTATTAATTATAAAATTCAAATCATTTACTGATAAATCATCTATAAATTCAAATAATTCTCTTTCATTTGGTTTAAAATCTAAATTTACAGATTCACTTACTTTCATTCTATTACTTGATTGTCTTGAAAAAACTTCTGGTTCAACCCCATATGTATGTTTCTTTAAGTAAGATAATATATTCCCATATTTATCGTTATCTATAATCTTTGACAACAAATCTACACTACTTATTGTTCTTAGTTTAGATTTTGATAAATAAAATGATTTTTTATATAAATTTAATGAACTATTAAAATCAACATTACCATCAGTTAAATTATACATATTTTCAATTGTATATTCTTTATCCGTATTTAATTTTTTACTATCATAAGCAAATAATTCAACATTATAATCTTTGCTTTCTATTATTTTAATAACTTCTTTCTTTAATTCATCGATTAATGGATAATCTTCTGGTATTTGTTGTAAGAGCGCTAATACATCTACTATTTCTTTTGGTATGTCAATTATATATTCTTTTTCTATATCATTATAATTAATAAGTTCTAATGATGAAAATGCATTACCTAATGTTTGAATTAAAAATTTATTTGCAACATTTGGAATGATATTTTTTTTCAAAATGTTAATTTTTGCAACCATTTTATTTTTTTCAAAATTTTGTTTTGGATTCAGCGCTTGATAATCAACAGATGTTGTATTCGTATTTTTATATACAATACCTTTTTCAAACATTTCTTGCTCTTCTATTTTACGATTAAACATCTCCATTATTTCATTTAATCTTTCTTCATTAGTAGCATTATCAATTGCAGATAAATAATATTTTGTCATATCATCAAGTTCATTATTCTTTAAATATTCATCAATAATTTTTTTTATTTCAGATATCATGTATTGCCCTGCATTATATACTCTAGTACCGAATTCAGTTTTAGGTACTTTTACCATTACATATTTATCTTTATAATAACCTCTTCCATATAAAACAACAGCATTAGCATTACTAGTTAATGAAATACAATTAGTATCAGTTCTATGGTGCATTTTAATATGATCAAACATTTCTACTAATGAAACTGAACTATCGGAGTTATATATTGGAGTTTCTTCATATCTTTCTCTATCTGTTCTAATTCTATATATTTCACCATTTGAATCTAATGTTATTCCATTTTCTATATCACTGTTATCTCCCATATTTAATGCACGAAAAAAATAATAATTTTCATCATCACTAAATATATTAAATTTATTTATATCAAATATTTCATTTATCATACCATCACCTAAATACTATACTAACTCGAATTTTATTCCTACTATTTTACTATTATCAACTTTATCTTTTCCAAAAATATTATTAAAAGCGTTTATAAATTCTTCTTTTTTGTATTCCAATATATTATTTTCTATTGAACTTTTATCATTCCATAATTGTTCTAAATTATCATAAACTATTTTATCTATTACTCTAACAATGACACTCTTATTTTCTTCATCTACAACAGAAAATTTTATTATATCGCCATTTGTAATTCTTTCAGTTTTTTCGTTCAAAAGTCTAAATTCAATATTTTTCTTTCCATTTTTAATATCATCATAAACAATACTATAAATTCTATAATTAAATATTTGCTGTGTCATAAATTACTCCTTTATCACATAATAAAACTAATTTCTTTTGGGCAATTTTTTATAATCATATTTATCCATAATTGGATTAAGTAATTCTTGTGCTTTATTTAATTCTTCTATTGCTTGTTCTAAAGTGTATTTACTTTTGCCATCTTTAAGTAAATTCAAATGTTCTGCTACTTCAAAAATTATAAATGATGCTTTTCTAGCATTTTCTCTTTTTGTAAAATCAAATTGTAATAAATCTGTTTCTGATTCTTTATATTGTTCAATTAATTCTTTTAAGTCTTTACTAGATTTATCAGCATATTTATCTTTAGAAAAATAGAAAAGCATTTCTTCAATTTTTACTATTAATTATACTTTAATTCTATCATTTTTCAAAAAAATTGTCCACTTTACAATATTAAAATATAAGTTTATCAAAAAAATACCATATTATTGGTATCTAAATATAATATTTAATATCTAGTATGGTATCTAAATAAATCTAAAATAGTTAAAAATCCCTTATAAACAAAAGTATTCCCCTCTCTCGAGGGGAATTTCAGGGGGTTTTGGTTGAATTGCTCTCACACTTTAGTCCGTAAGAGCCACCATGCGTAAGATACTATCTCACGCATTTTAATAATATAATATTCCAACCAATAAGTCAATAAAATTTTCTAAATTTAAGAGTTATTATTAATAGATTCAATTAATAACTTTTTCAACTCTTCACTATCAGTATTATTATCCTTCAAATACTCTAATGAATCCTTTTTAGCCTGTATCAAAATCTTATAATCTTGATTAATACTAGCTATCTTAAAGGTCATATCACCACTCTGTTTAGTACCAAATAAATCACCATGACCTCTTAATTTAAAGTCCTCTTCACTTATTTCAAAACCATCATTAGTTTTTTCCATTATTTCTAATCTCTTAGTATCACTATTACTAATCAAAATACACTTAGAAGCAACACTACCACGACCAACTCTTCCCCTTAGCTGATGAAGAGTAGAAAGTCCAAATCTATTAGCATCAAATATAACTATCATCGAAGCATTAGGTACATCAACTCCAACCTCTATTACCGTAGTACTAATCAATATCTGTACCTTATTCTGCTTAAACTCATTCATGATCAAGTCCTTAGCAGGAGTTGCCATTTTACCATGAACAATATCTATCTTATACTTACTACCAAAAGCTAAATTCATCTTATCTCTTAACTCAATAACATTAGTTAAATCAGAATTTTCACTTTCCTCAATAAGCGGAGCAATAACATATATTTGATGTTTTTCTTTTAATTCTTCATACATCAACTCTAAAACGTCTTTAATTTCCTTATCATTCTTAACATAAGTTTTGACCGGAATACGTCCCTTAGGCATTTCTTTTATAATAGATACATCCATATCACCATAAATAGTTAACGCATAAGTTCTAGGAATAGGTGTTGCACTCATATATAAAACATCGGGCATAGTTCCCTTGTTGTTTAAAAGTGCTCTTTGATTAACTCCAAAGCGATGTTGTTCATCAGTAATAACTAATCCTAAATCTTTATACTTAACTTCCTCTTGAATTAAAGCATGAGTACCAATAATCATATGAATATTACCATTTTCTAATTCCTTATATATTTCCTGTTTTTCTTTCTTAGTTTGTGAACCAACTAATAATTCAACAGTAACACCAGTACCCCTCAACAATTCCTTAACATTATTATAATGCTGAATAGCTAGTATTTCAGTAGGAGCCATTAAAGCACTTTGATAACCACTAATATAATTTAAGTACATAGCTATAATTGCTACTATCGTTTTACCACTACCAACATCACCCTGCAGAATTCTATTCATTCTAGAAGAAGAATTTAAATCTTTTCTAATTTCCTCAATAGCATTAATTTGATCTTTTGTTAATTCAAAAGGTATCATCTTTAATATTTTTTCAACATCTTCATCACTAATATTTCTTTTTATACCCGTTTTTTCTTTTTTATGCTGTTCCTTTAAATAGTTAATTTTAAACATAAAAGTAAATAATTCTTCATACTTAAGTCTAATTTCTGCTTCTTTTAGCTTTTCTATACTAGGTGGATTATGAACAATATTTAAAGCTGTTCTCTTATTAGAAAAATTATATCTATCTTGAAATGATAATGGAATATAATCAGTTATATCTTTACCATTCATAAGTAAAGCTGTATTAATATAAGTAGCCATATTTTTATTAGTTAAACCACTAGTGCAGTGATAAACTGGTTCAATCTTAGCTTGATTAGTCAAAAGTCCAAACTTAATATCAGAAGCTGTTATAACATTTTTAGTTTTATCATATTTACCTATTACTATAACATTAGTACCAATAGTTAAATTATTTTTCATAAAAGCACGATTAAATATAGATACTCCAACAACTCCTGTCGTAGTAACTAATCGAAAATTAAGTTTATTAAGTCCTGCCTTAAATCTTAAAAGAATTGGTATGCTTTCTACTTTACCATCAATAATAACTTTTTCATCTTCTCCAAGTTCCTTTAGGTTACTTCTTTTAAGTACATCATAACGAAAAGGATAATGTGTAACTAAATCATCTACTGTTTTTATTCCTATTTTATTTAATAACATTAACGATTTAGGTCCAACACCTTTTACCTTAGAAACATCAAGCATACCACCACGTCCATTTCTAACGCATATTATAGCACACTTTTTAATTTTCACAAAGAAAAAAATCTCGAAATTTTTGAAAAAAGTTGTTGACAAATTAATACTTTTCGATTAGTATAAGTATCACCAATTCGGTTATGGCGAATTGGTCGCTAGTATCACACTAGCCAACCCCTTTTTATTCTTTTTATGAGGTTGTCCTTCAGGGGGTGCAACCTCAAATTGGGTAATTAAAAGAGAAGACTATTCATTAGTCTCCTCTTTTTTTTGTTTTTCAGATTGTTCCTGTAATCCTACATAATAATTATATCTTTCAATGGCATTAATTCGATTCTGTTCTAGTAGTTCATGATACTTATCTGGATTAATCTTCTTTAACATACGATAACGATCTTCACCAGCAATAAATTCAAAATATCTATTAAAATCAGGTTTAGAATCAAGTTTAAATTCTTTTGTTTCAGGATTATAGTGAAATAATGGATAATATCCTGTTTCAACCGCTTTCTTTTCTTCTTGAATTGTAGATTCCATTCCAGTTAGAATACCTTGAGCTATACAAGGAGCATAAGCTAAAACAATAGAAGGACCATCATAACTTTCTGCTTCTTTTAAAACATTTATAGTATGTTGCATATTACTACCTAATGCAATACTACCAACATAAACATGTGGATAAGTTAAAGCAATCTTAGCTAAATCCTTTTTAGCTACTTCTTTACCTTTAGCAGTAAACTTAGCTATACTTCCAACTTTACTAGATTTAGAAGATTGACCACCAGTATTAGAATATACTTCTGTATCAAGTACCAAAATATTAACATTTTCATGGTTAGCTAACACATGATCAATACCAGAAAATCCTATATCATAAGCCCAACCATCACCACCAACAATCCAAATAGATTTAGGTTTAATATATTCTTTCAACTCTTTTAAACCAGGTATAGCCGTCTTATCTATTATTTCATATAAACTATTAGCATTATCCTTATTAATATCTTCTACATAATTATTATAAATATCTTTTTCTTTATCATCAACTTTATCTATATTATCAGTTATTAAACTACATATTCTATTTTTAATAGTTTTGTCAGCTATCTTCATACCAAAACCATATTCAGCATTATCTTCAAATAAGGAATTAGCCCAAGGTACTGAATAAGCTGTAGTAGGTAAACTAGCAGCATAAATAGATGAACATCCTGTAGCATTACTAATCATTAAGTTATCCCCAAATAACTGCGTTAATAATTTTAAGTATGGTGTTTCTCCACAACCACTACAAGCACCACTAAACTCAAACTTAGGTTTAACAAACTGACTACCCTTAACTGTCGTAATAGGCATTACTTTCTTTTCAGTAACATGATTAAATAAATACTCATAAGCATCACCTTTAGTCTTCTTTAACTCTTCCATCTTTTCTATCGTTAAAGCTTTCTCACCTTTACGTCCAGGACAAATATTTACACATAATTTACATCCTGTACAATCAGGTAAACTAATACCTATTGCATACTTCAAATTCTGTCCCTTTATATTAGCATCCATAAGTTCACTCTTTAAAGATTCAGGAGCATTCTTAACTTCTTCTTCATCTAATAAGAATGGACGAATAACAGCATGAGGACAAACAAATGAACACATATTGCACTGAATACAATTTTCTTTATTAAAACATGGTCCAATATCAGAAATATTTCTTTTTTCTTGTTTAGATAAACCAGCATCATATGTACCATCTTCATATTTCAAGAAATCACTAACTTTTAAACTATCTCCTCTACCACTAGAAATAACTCCAAAAATATTATCATCAGTTTCTGTTTCTTCTTCCTCTTTCTCATTATTAGGAACTTCTACTAACTTCAAATAATCAAGAGCTTTATTAATAGCATCTATATTTTTATTAACTATATCATTACCTTTATTAGCAAATTTCTTTTCAATATCTTCAATAATTTTACTCTTAGCAAATTCAAAATCCATGATATGGCCAACATTAAATAAAACGGTTTCCATAATAGAACTAATCTTATGATCAAGTCCAACTTCTTTTGCCAATTTAAAAGCATCTATTATATAAAATTTAATATTTTTACTAACTAAAATATTATAATCATGATTAGATAATAAACTTAAAGCATCTTTTTCATCTTTATCAGTATTTAGTATAAATATTCCATTATGTTTAATACCATCTAACATCTTAAAATTCTTTAAATAAGATTCTTTAGTACACATAACCAAACTAGATCTTTCTACATAATAAGTGGAATGAATCAATTCTTTACTAAATCTTAAATGTGACTTAGTAACACCACCTGATTTCTTAGAATCATATTGAAAGTATCCTTGTACATAAGCATTAGTATGATCACCTGTAATTTTCATTACATCCTTACAAGCACTAACCATACCATCAGAACCATATCCATATATTAAAAATTCTACTGATTTATCACTAACCTTAATTGGAACACTATTTATACTCTTATTAGTAATATCATCAACTATTCCTACTGTAAAATCGTGCTTACACTCTTTATCTTTTAAATAACTATAAACACCATTAATATCATTAGGAGTAGTATTTTTACTAGATAAACCATATCTACCACCAATTACTTTAATATTTCTACCGCTATTATTAATAACACCAACAACATCTAAATATAATGGTTCTCCTAAACTACCAGGTTCTTTAGTACGATCAAGTACCGCTATTTTCTCAACTGTATAAGGTAAAACATCTAATAAATATTTACTAGAAAATGGTCTATATAAATGTACTTCTATTAAACCAACAGCTTCACCATTATTATTTAAAGTATCTACTACTTCACGAATAGTCTCACATACTGATCCCATAGCCACAATAACACGATTAGCTACTTTACTACCATAATAGTTAAATGGTTTATAATTTTCTCCTGTTATTTTATTAATTTCTTCCATGTAATCATTTACAATATCAGGTAATTTTTCATAATAGGTATTTCTAACCTCTGTAGCCTGAAAATATATATCATCATTTTGAGTAGTACCACGAGTAACAGGATGATTAGGATTAAGTGCTTTTTTCCTAAATTCATCTAAGCTATCTTGATCAATTAAATCTTTTAACTTATCAGTATCTATTAAACGTACTTTCTGTAGTTCATGACTAGTTCTAAATCCGTCAAAGAAATTAATAAATGGTACTCTACCCTTAATAGCAGCCAAATGAGCTACTCCCGTTAAATCCATTACTTGTTGAACTGATGATGATGCAAGGTGTGCAAAACCTGTCATACGAGTAGCATATATATCTTGATGATCACCTAGAATAGATAAAGCATGAGTCGCAATACTTCTAGCTGCTACATTAATAACACAAGGTAACAATTCACCAGCTATTTTATACATATTAGGTATCATTAATAATAAACCTTGACTAGCTGTATAAGTAGTAGTTAAACAACCAGCTTGCAAAGAACCATGTATCATACCAGCAGCTCCTGCTTCAGACTGCATCTCTACTACTTTAACAGGACTACCAAAATAATTAAGTTTTCCATTAGATGCCCAACTATCAGTTAATTCTGCCATAGTTGATGAAGGCGTAATAGGATAAATACCAGCTACTTCTGTAAAATTATAAGATACATAACTACAAGCTTCATTTCCATCCATTATTTTATATTTCATAATTATCACTATTCCTTTTAATACTCTTTATATTATATTTTCATTATATACCAAAATGACTCAAAAAAAAAGAAAAATAGCTTCACTATCTTTCTTATATTTTTATTCAACAACCATCCAAGCAGTAGGAATTCTTCTAAGTACTCCCTGAGCTCCAGTCGATGAAATTGGATTATTAAGTAATTCCTGTCCTTCTAATAAAGCACTTGAAGTACCTCCATCTAAGTTAGCTGCATTAACAGCACCATAGTTAATAAGTAATTCAGTCAATCCAACCATATCAATTCCAAGTATTCCACTCTTATAGTTTCTACCATTAATAACAGCAAATAATACTATTCCATCACTTCTTTGAGCAATCGCACTACGAGGAGCAATACCCCATCCACCATCACCTTTAACAAATGAAGGTTTACCATTAACTATTAAGAATGGACCAAATTCTATCGCATCTCTCATACCTATTGAAATAGCTTTTTCTTTAGTCATACGTCCTAGAATTAATTTATTATCTTTATCAAAACCGATAAATCCACCACCAACTTGGGCATCAGTATAATCATAAATAATTCTACCATCTTTAATTACAGTACCATGAGGTATAGCCCCATTACCACTCCAAGTAGGATCATAAAAACCACTAGCATTCATAATAATTTTAGCTTTATTATTTTTAGCCATAGTCTGTAATGTTTGACCTTCAGTACCAAGTTTTGAACTAACAGCTAGTTTTACTTTTTCAGGTTTATAAATAGCTATAATATATCCATCATAACCACTACCCTTTACTTTAATCTTCTTATAAAGAGTATTTTCATCTACACCCTCAAAAATATCTTTTTCATATTTATTCTTATATTTTCCATTATTATTAAAATCAGGCATATCAATCAAATCAGGATTAGTATCCTCATTAATTTCAACAATATAATTATTAGCTAAAACTTTATTAATATAATCATCAGTATAAAACCATCTAGCTAAATATTGATGACTCATAGTAGTCATAGCTGTAGTAATTAGAGTATTTCTTAACTTTCCATAAGGTCCATATAGTAAGAATAAACCCGTAGATAATCCCATAATACCAATTGAAAATAGTAATAATAAAGCTCTCTTTACTTTTAAATTTAACTTTAATTTTTTATTCTTCTTTGCCATACTAATAACTCCTAATCTTTACCATAAAATTTTCCATCAGAGTCAATATCAACATAATTATACTTAACTTTATAATCAGTTATACTATCATTAGCATCAACTGTATTACGGCGATATAGACTTAAATTATCATTAAAAGCATAAACGTCTTTAGTATAATAATTAACAGCTGTCTCATAAGCAATAATAAAAGATACACACTTGTTTTTAGTATCAGTTGATGAATAATACTTATTAACACAACTATCTTTTAAATAATCGGAAACATTTACTACATCATCAACAGCTACAGTATAATTATCAAGACTTTTAATCCATTCACTATAGTCTGATTCTACTGATTCTGGATATAAATTCTTAGCTACATCATTATAATATTGATCTCTAGCATTATTAAAGTTATCAATTTTACTTTTAAATGTTTCATAATTTTCTACTATCTTAGTTTCTATTCCTTTTTTATTATCATTTTTATTATTTATATTCTCAAAAACAGTTAATGACAAACCAATTATTATTAATAATAATCCAATAATAGTTAAAATAATTGCTGAAGTTTTTTTATTCATTAACATGCCTCCTATTCTTATGACAGTATATCAAAAAAATTATAATTTGTCTAATAAAAAAACAAGAAGTATTACTTCCTGTAAAAATTAGCTATAACTTGGGAAAATCTAAATAATATTAAAGTACTTTTATTAATAGCCGTTGCTTTTCCCATAGCTTTACCTCCAATAGTTAAAGCAGCAATGATTGCTGTTATTAATAAACTAACAATAAGTAGGTTAAAATTAAAGTTAGTAGCAATAATATTAGCTAAAGCAACTCCTGCAGAGCCACTAATAATACCACAAATATCACCTATAACATCATTACAAAAACTAGAAGCTTTTTCACTATTCTTAATTAACTTTATAGCAAGTTTAGCACCCTTTACTTGTTTAGATGCCATAGAATTAAATGTTTTTATATCAGCCACTGTAATAGCTATACCCACCATATCAAACACAATACCTATTCCTATAAATAATAGAATAATGGTAATTGCAACCACACTATTTGCATTAGGAATAACACCTTCAGAAAATAAAGAAAAGATAAGTGAAATAAAAAAAGCTAATAGTGTAACAGTAATAATCCATTTATAATCAACTAATTTCCTGTTCTTAACTGGTTTCTTATTAACTTTTTTAGAATATTTTTCCTTAAATATTTTAAGTTTCATTTATATATAACCTCTATCAAAAAAAATAAGAAATGGTCATTAACATAGTAAACCTTGTACCTTAGGTCAAGTTGGATTTCCCTACCTTCTACTTACCGTTACCAGTAAGCGGTTCCCCATAAAAGAAAGCAATAGATTGTTACCAATTCTATGACTTGATTACCACTTAGTATACACTGCAATCCTACATTAATAGTACACTCTAGGAGTTTTCCTCCAACATTCATATTGATTATTAGACTCTTTTGCAACCATTGTTTCAAGTAGCGATACTCACCAAATAGATGTACACCTTTCAGTAAGTTGTCTCTATTCCCAATAATCACTCAAGTCAAGCTACACTACCCGTAGATTTGCCCACATGGTAGGTTCAATCCTAAGTCGTAAAACTTTTGTCTCACAAGATTAGGTCTCCGCGAGAAGATGGGTCGTTCCTCATATGCCATTATAAGCGCCCATAGACTCTTACCATCCAGCACTCACCCAATACTGGGCGTACTAAGCAAGCACCAGATGCTTCATAGATGTGCTCTTTAACGAATTTTTAGGCTCGTCTTCACAATCAATGAATGTAACTAGAATAATGCACCACTTCTTATTACATTATAATATATTCATAATTTTATTTCAACTTGCAAATTATTGCCATTAATTTGCTAATTTTAGTTGCTACAGATATTTTTCAATATATTCACGAATAATACTACGCCATTTATCAATTTCAGCAACAAGTATTTGAAAATTATTATTTATATAATCAGTATCATTTTCTTTACTTTTTAATTCATGATTCAAAAAAATTTCAGCAAGTTTAGTAAAACCTAAATATTTACAATCACTCTTTAAAGCATGAACTTCTATTGCATAATTAGCCATATCATTATTAGCTTTTAAAGAAGTTATTTTTTCAATTCTAGAATCTAAATTATCATAAAAGTCTCTAAGTGTATCATTATACATTTCCATATCACCAAGTAATGTAATAGCACTATCTAAATCAACATCATGATTCTTTAAAAATGTTTCTCCATTAGATTCTTTAGTATCTGAATTTATATTAGTTTTTTCACAAGAATTAATATCAGTAGTATTTTCAGTAGAACTAATTATTTTTTGAACATCAGTCTTATTACCAATTTCATAAAATTCCTTAGGTAAATCAGCAAATTCTACCGTTTTAGAATTATTATCATCAATACTAGTACTAAATATTAAGTTAATAACTTTCTTCAACTCTTCTTTTTCAATTGGTTTAGCAATATATTCTTTAAAACCAGCATCTATATATTTTTCTCTCATACCAGCAATAGCATTAGCAGTCAAAGCTACAACAGGAGTATTAAAAAAAGCAATGTTATTAAGTTCTTTTAATGTCTCAACTCCACTCATTTTAGGCATCATATCATCCATCAAAATTAAATCATACTTATTTCCAGCTTTAATTTTATCAATACATTCATATCCACTCTCAGCAAACTCAATATTAGGATTATATATTGATTTAATAATCTTAGCACCAACTTTTAAATTTAACTTATTATCATCTACTATTAAAATAGTTCTATTAGATAAATCAATATTACTACTATTTACATAATTAGTAACAATTGAACTTGCTTTCTGTTTTATTTTTTGATCTACTACGATTGTAAATTTAGAACCACTTCCATATACACTTTGAACAATTATATTTCCACCCATTAAAATTAAAATTTGTTTAGTAATAGCAAGTCCCAAACCAGTTCCCTCTATAGTAGTATTTTTATCTTCATCCAAACGTTGAAACTTAGTAAACAATTTATCTATATTTTCTTTTTTGATACCTCGTCCTGAATCTTCTACCGCAATAATTAAACGACAAACATCACCATTTCTAACACAATTAACGCTATAATCTACAAATCCTTTTTCAGTATATTTAGCTGCATTAGTCAATATATTAGTAACTGCTTTTCTTAAATTAGTATGATCACCATATAATGTTTCTGGTATATCAGGAGCAATATGTACTCTAAATTCTAAACCTTTTTCTTGAATTCTAGGTACAACAAGTTTAGCAGTAGTTTCAAATAATTCCTTTGCGTTATAATCAGAATTAGTAATTTCAAGTTTACCAGCTTCAATTTTACTAATATCAAGTATTCCATTTACTATTTCTAACAGTGTTTGACTAGCAGAAATAATATCTTTAGCATTTTCTTTAGCCTCCTCAAGTGTTTCAGAAGTTTCAATACATTGACTAAAACCGCTAATAGCATTAAGTGGCGTTCTTATTTCATGACTCATACTAGATAAAAAATCCGTTTTAGCATAATTTGCCTTTTCCGCCTGTACCTTAGCTAAATTTAACTCCTCAATCATTTTAACATCCGGATTTTCTATTGTGTGATACATCATCAGTACAACATATCCCATCATAAAAGGTTCAAACACTATGGAAGAAAAATAAGATCTTAAAATTAAACCTAGAACAGCTAAAACAATTAAAGCATATAATGGATAATATTTCTTATTAAAGAAATTATTTTTATTTTTTATAATTGAATAGACAACACATATAATAATTCCAAGTGCAAATATAGCTACCGAAAGAAAAGCAATCGTTGGGGCTAATCCTGAAGAATCAATAGTATTATCATGAATAATAGTTTCATTTGGAGAAATTAACGTTACTATAGATATTATAAAAGTATAAACAGAAACACCAATCTTAAAATTATTATTTTTACCTTTAAATTCAGAAACATTATATATATAAATAAGCATAAGTGCTACCCAAAAAATAATCATTACCATATCAACTTTTTGTATAAAAGATGATATAGCACTAGCACCACTTTTATTTATATAGAAAATACCTATAATATTGAATAAACATTCAATAAAATTTACTATGATTAATACTGCATAAATTTTTGTTTCTTTATTAACTTGTACCTTCTTAGAAAAGAATAAAAATATTACTAATAAATCTATTAATAATGTTGCTGTAGGTAACAATATAGCTAACATTACACAACACCTCCTATAATACTAAACTGCTTTACTTTTTATTTGTTCATCATCTTTTTCATTATTATTATCTTTAATCACAAAATCAAAGATTTCCTGATTATTTTTTGGTAAAGATAAATCTTTTTTGAACATAAATAAATTATTCTTGTTCAGTTTAATTTTTTTCATATAGCTAAAAGCATCTTCAGGCAATGATACTCTAAGTCCAGTATAAGCATCTTTTTCCTTGTAAGTACGTTGTTTTACTATATCTTTATTATAATATGGTTCTCCAGTCTTAGGATTTGACCATTCTTTTAATCGTTCTGTTTGAAATTTTTCTAATTCTTCATCATATTTACCTAGTTCACTTCTAACTGTATTATAGTAACCATCTTCTGCTGTTGATAACTTAGGTATAGTTTGCATTATATCCCACTTTAAAGTAGCCATTTCATCTCGTAACTTAATTCTTATTTCGTCCTCCGTTAAGCCATTTTTTAAATAGTTGTTAACATCAAATTCACTACCAATATTAACTTTATATTCTTTATCATAACGTTCAATAGCTACAGGAACTATATCGCATCCTGTTTCTTTTGCCATTTCAATAATACCAGGAAAAAGTGGAAGCATTAATAAATTAGATGTTAGATTCCAAACGCCTTCAGGATATATTAATAAATTATGGCCTTGTTTCAACGTTTCAATAGCTGTTTCTTTAGCAATATGGCGATCCTCTTTTGATTCTGTATCACAGTATATAATACCATTTAATTCTAGAAATGTACCATCAAGTGTACGATACATAGTCTCAGGATCTCCAGCAAACGGATATTGATGTTCTTTAATAGCTTCCGAAACAACTTGATAATCAAATTTATCTATATGAGTAATAGCGTAAATTACAGGTTTATTCTTAGAATTTTTAATAAAAGGGAATACTCTTTGAATAAAGTTTTTTTCATTTTTATTAGTTCTAGCATCATTAATAATAGTTAACTGCTGCTTATCAATAAATCTACGATTCAAAGAGATAAGCTTAACCAAAATAGGATGTAGCATATCACGCCACCAAGTTCCATTAACTAACTTTTTATTATCATAGTTATATTTTCTTTTCAAGCGATAATATTCAGGAAGATCCTCTTTCTTAATTAACATTTCCTCAACTTTAGAAAAAGTATAAAATTTTGTATCATTGCTACTATTTTTATCAATTGACTTTACAAATAAATTTTTTTCCATAATCATCTCACCTTCTACTTATAATTTCAGTAATATCCTTTAAAACCATCTTTGATTCTCTAATTGGATACATTGGAAATATATGTCCTTGTCCTTTATACATAATAAAATTATGTTCTATTTTTTGATCATTTAATAATTTATGAAGTCTTAAACATTCAGATGTTAATATTTCTCTGCCACCAACAATAATTGTCATTTGACCAAGACTATTAAAATTACCATAAATAGGACTCACTAAAGGATCTTTAGTATTTAATCCATTTGCCCACAGTTCACCCTCATATCTAGTACCATCAACTCCACACATATTATCATACTTGGCATCATTATATATATCAGTATTAGTCATAGAAATATCTATCCAAGGCGACAACATAATAATATGTTTAGGTTGCACACTTGAAGTATCACGTAAATACATAGCATACGATAAAATAAAACCACCACCAGCTGAATCTCCTAAAAAAAGAATATCATTACTTTTATTTATAATTTTCTTATATAGTTTATCCATCAATTTATACATTAATTTATAATCGCCTACTGGAGCTAAAGGATAAACTGGAAATATTAATGTTAAGTTATTTTTCTTAGCTAGCTTCATCGCAAAGTTAATTTGAAAATAATTAGCCTGTTCAACATATGAACCACCATGAATATATAAAATTTTTTTCTTATTATCATCAATATTACCGTTATAACAGTAAACATCCATATCTTGAAAATCAATTTTATTTAATCCTAATTTACTTGGTAAATTATATATAGTTTTTCTTGTTGATAATTTATTTACAAACTTCTTAGCAGCTTCTACCGTATTAGAATTTTTCTTCATATTAGTAAACACAAATAATTTATTTATAATTCTAGCCCATAAAGATATTTTATTATAATACTTCTCCATATTTATACTCCTAACGAAAAAAACAATTAACCCTTAGTTATTATTTTAAGTATACCATTTAATAAAAACTAGGTAAACAAAAAACAGTAAAACGTTAAAAAACGATGATACTGCTTTCGTTATATAACTTCTAAATTTCTGTCTTCTAAAATAGAAAACAATTTTTTATGTTCCTCAGTATAAGGAACATAATCTTTATCTCCACCTTTGAATATATCTTCTAAGTATTGATAATATACATATTTAATATCTGTTAATTCCTCAATTTGTAATTTAGTTTTTTCTACATCAATATTCTTATGTAACAAATAAACATCATCAAAAACTCTGATATATGAGTCTTTATAAGGTTGAACTCTTCTAATAGTAAACAAGTATTCAAGTTCATTTGCATCAACATCCAAATTAACTTCTTCCTTAAGTTCACGGATAGCTGTTTGTCTACTAGTTTCTCCACTATCAACATGTCCAGCTACTGATATAGCCCATAGATTAGGAAATGTCTGCTTATTAGGATTTCTCTTTTGAACTAATAATTCTTTTTTATCATTTTCTATCCAAATATGACTAGATCTATGCCATAATCCTCTTCTATATATCTCATCTTTAGTTTCAACTTCACCAGTAGGATTACCAAATTCATCTAATACATCTATTAATTCCATTTACTATCACCTATTATAGAATAACACATAATTACTATTATTTGACATTATTCTTAATAAAGTTTACATAATTAGGCAAGAAAAAAAGTAGCCTAGCTACTTTTTAAGATCTTTTTCAGTTTCTTTAACAATATAAATAGGTCTATGTTTAGTTTCAAGATAAGTCTTAGCTAAATATTCTCCAATGATACCAGTACAGAATAATTGGATACCTCCAACAAAGAACATTATACATGCCATACTAGGCCATCCACCAACAGGATCTCCCCATACTAATGTTTTAACAATAATAAATATTATTAAAATAAAAGAAATAAAGCAGAAAATAACTCCAACTAATGCTGCAAAAACAAGTGGTGTTGTTGAGAAAGCCACAATACCCTCGATAGCATATGAGAATAATTTCCAAAAATTAAACTTAGATGTACCAGCCGCACGATCTTCTATTTCAAAATCAATCCATTTAGTTTTAAAACCAACAAAACTAAATAATCCTTTAGAATATCTATTGTATTCTTTCATTGAAATAATAGCATCTACCATTTGTCTAGTCATTAATCTAAAATCTCTAGCTCCAGGTACCATTTCTGTTTTAGAAATCTTACCAATAATATCATAAAACCATTTAGTAAATGTCTTTCTTAAAAAAGAATATCCTTTACGATTAGTACTTTTAGTAGCACAGCAATCATATTCGCCAGATTCTAAAGTATCAAACATTTCTTCTAGTAATGTAGGTGGATCTTGTAAATCGGCATCCATTGTCGTAATATAATCTCCTGTTGCATTTTCAAGTCCTGCAAACATACCAGCTTCTTTTCCAAAGTTTCTAGAAAATGATATATATCTAACTCTTTTATCTTTTTTAGCTAAACTTCTTAATTCTTCCAATGTTTTATCACGAGAACCATCATTAACAAAAACAAATTCAAATTCTGCCTTTTTCTTCATTTTTTCAGTTACTTTATTTACTTCTTCGTAAAATAATGGTAACGACTCTTCTTCATTATAACATGGTACTACAATTGAAATTTTTTTCATATTTACACCTTCTTTATACATAGTTTACCATAAACTTATTATTTTTTAAATACAAATAATTTTGAAAATACATAATTAGACACAATAACTACTACTTGTGATACAAGTTTTAATATCTTATCATTACCATGTAGCAACGTAACTCCAACAAACATAATAACCATATCCATAACTAATGTAACTACTCTAGCTAAAACGAAACTACCAGCTTCTTTTAATTTGTTTTTATTTTTACTTTGAAAAACCATACTACGATTAGTAAAATAAGCAAATGTAACTCCTGCTATCCAAGAAATAATATTAGCCACTTGCAATTGTAATGCATTATCTGGATTTAAAACAGTATAAACCAATAAATAATAAACAACTAAGCTTACTACTGTAGTTAAAACTCCAAAAATTAAATACATAATAATTTCACGATACTTTTTAAATAATTCTTTAATATTTTTAATCATACTTCTTCTCTCATTTCTATCTATATAATCACTAACTAATTTAATCATATTTTTATTATTGCTTTTATATTGATTAGGTTTAAATTTAGGTAATTTCTTAATAGCACTCTCTAATTCATCCATTTCATACACTGGTATTATAAAACCATCTTTACTAAACTCTTCAACTATCTGTAATTGATGATCATTATTATGTTCCCTATATTTAGAAAGTCTTGGTACAGCTATTATTTTTTTATTTTTCTTTAAGCAATCAAAAATAGTACCAACTCCAGCATGAGTAATAATAAAATTAGCTTCTTCTATATAATTTTCTAATTCTTTTTTAGGAACATAATCAAATATTTTCATATTCTTTGATTTATATTTAGTGTAACCAGCTTGTACTACTACTTCTTCTTTTATTACTTTCTTATCAATTAATTCATCTACTTTTTTTAATATTCTTGTAAATTCTTTATCTTGAGTTCCTAATGTAATTAATATCATATATTCTCCTAATAAATCCAGCCACCATAAGTAGCTTTTGGATATAAATTTAGCATACTTTTCCACTGTACTATAAACAAATCAGCAAATTTATAAATAAGTCTACCTGTTATAGTTTTAGTATGTATATTAGCAAATGTTTCTATATAAACAATCTTACTACCAAAAATCTTACCAATACAACACATAGGTCCAGCAGTATGAGCACCAGTTGTTACTATAAAATCTGGTCTAATTTTAAAATAATAATACAAACTCATAAAACAGTTAGCAAGTAATTTGAAAGGATAAGTAAAAGGATGATCCTTAGTACCATAAATCAAATAATTAACTTTTCCTTTATATTTACTAGCCAAACTTTTAGTAGTATCAGTCTTTTCAGTTATAATATGATAATCATATTTTTTAAATAATTCATTAAGCATCATCATTTCAGATAAATGTCCACCAGTACTAGATATAAACAATACTTTTTTCTTCATATTAAGCCTTCCTTTTTAATAAATCAAGCCAATCCTTTTTGATACTATCACTACTATAATTAAAACTAAAGTTACGAGCATTTTTGCCTAGTTCCATTCGTAATTTTTTATTATCAGCCAGTTTACTCATCTTTTCTATCATTCCATCAAAGTTACGATTTTCAATTAAAAAGCCATTTTCACCATTAGTAATTAAATCATTAGCTCCTTCCGCTGAAGTAAATGATATACAAGGAATTCCATAAGACATAGCTTCTATTAAAACAATCCCAAATGATTCAGTATAAGAGGTCATTAAATAAATAGAGGCTTTAGAAAGTAGTTCATGTAATTCTTTCTTTTTTAAATATCCATGTACTGTAACACTATCATTTAAATGATACTCATAAATTCTATCAACAATTTTATTTCTTTCTGAACCATTACCAACTATATCTAAATGCCAATCAGGATACTTATGATGAAACTTATTAAATATCTCAATTAAATCAACATAACCTTTTTCTTTAGATAAACGACCAACTGAAATAATTCTCTTTTCACTTAGTTTAGAAGTAGTATCAGGCACATAATCTAACATATTAGGAATAAATACACATTTACATTTAATATTATTTTCACGCATCATTTTTTTATAAAAAGCTCTTAATGAATCAGATACTAATACTAAAGTATCAAGCTTACGGCATGAATTAACTACTCCTTTAGCATAATCCATATCTTCATGATGGTGATTATGTTCCCAAGCTATTTTATAAGCCTTACTTCTGCCAACTTCACCTAACCATTTATTAAACAGTACTCTAGTTGATATCATAATATCACTAGAACATTCTCTCATAGCCTCTTTAGTCTTAACCCTTCTAAGTAATAATACGACTAAAGCTTTATAAGTTTCTTTAATAAGTTTAATTAATCTAAATTTTTTAAGTGCTGATTTCCATTCTTCTCTATTAGGTTTATATTTATCAATCAAATAAACTACTTTGACTTTATCTGATATATCAAAAGCAGGAGTATCAGCTAATTTATAAGTAGAAATTATCTCTACCTCATAATCATTACATAATAAATTAGCTAAATTAACTACTGATTGTTCAATTCCCCCATAACCTAAGTGTAGAGAAAAAATTGTTATCTTCTTCATGTTACCACCTAATATAATTATAGTAAATAAAAGAAAACAAGTAAAGAAATTACTTTAATTTTAAAGAAAGTTAACTGATTTTAAAATAATATTAAAAAAAGAGGATTAAATCCTCTAAAATAATTTAAGTATATCATTAAATGTTATATAAAGCATTAAAGCTAATAATAATATAAAACCAATTGTATGAATCTTATTCTCTGTTTCTGCTTTAACTGGACTACCTTTTATCTTTTCTATTATTAAAAATAGAATTCTACCACCATCAAATGCAGGAAGAGGTATTAAATTAATAAATCCAACATTAACACTAAGAAGTGCTATCAAGTATAACATATTTTCAAATCCTAAGCTTGCTTGTTCTCCAACAATATTATAAATACCAACAGGACCAGATAATTGATTAACAGAAAGTCCTCCAGTAAATAAACCTTTAAAAGTAATAATCATTTGTCTAAATAAACTGCCCATCTTAGAAAAAGCAAATTGAATAGATGAAATAAAACCATGTTTTACATCACCTTTAGATACAATACCTACTCTATAAACACTACTGCCATCAATTTCTTCTTTAATTGGTTTAACATCTATATTATATTCTTTACCATCTCTTTTGATAGTAAAAGTAATTGGTTTACTTTTATCTTCAACTTGTAAATAAATAGAAACATCATCACTAGACTTAATCTTATGACCATTTATTTTAAGAATAGTATCGCCAACTTCTAAACCTGCTTGTTCTGCTGGATTGTTAGCAACTAATTCCGAAATAACTGGTTTACTAGATACAGCACCCCATCCTAGAGCGATTACTAATAATAATATAAATGCTAATACAAAATTATTACCAGCTCCAAAAAACATAACTAGAAATCTCTGCCATGCTGGTTTAGATTGTAGTCTTCTTTCACTAGGAATCTTAACTTTATCATCATTATCCAAATCTTCACCAGCTAAAGAACAAAATCCTCCTATTGGGATAGCTCTAATAGAATACTCAGTTTCTCCCTTTTTACTTTTCCAATGAAATAACTTAGGACCCATTCCAACAGCAAATTCATAAACATAAATACCAAACATCTTAGCAAATATAAAATGTCCAAATTCATGTACTAAAACAATTACTCCCAATACAATAACAAAATAAATTAAATTAAGCATAATATCCTCCTATATAATATTTATAAATAAAATAGCTGTAATAACTACAAAAATTAAACTATCAAATAAATCCAACACTCCACCATGCCCTGGTATTAAATTAGAAAAATCTTTTTTATTATAATATCTCTTAATCTGTGAAAAAATCAAATCTCCAAATTGACCAATTAAAGACAAAGTAAGCGTTATAATCAAAATCTGTATAAATGGTATTCCACTATTAATAACTGTAAGGTAATATAATACTCCACCAAAAGTACCCATTACAGCTCCACCAATAAATCCTTCTAATGTTTTATTAGGTGATATTTCCTTAGCTAATGGAATTCTACCTATTAATTTTCCTGTTATTAAAGCAAATATATCTGTAAAACAAGTAATAACTAAAAAATAAATTAAATGTAAAATTGATGTATTGCGTATTAAAATCATTAAATTAAAAGAAAATCCAATAAATAAAACAGAGCCTAATAAATATAATGCATCCTGTAAATTATATTTACTATTATCACCAATTATAACTAAAGGAACCATGAATGCAAACATCATGAATGTTAATATACGATAATCAAGAACTATTACTAAATCACTACTTTGATAATTATTTAATATCAAAAATCCAACTGCTAAATAGGCAAGTATTTCAATTAACCATGATAATTTTCTTGTTTTTAGTTTTAGATCAAATAATTCTTTAAAAGCTAGCAATCCTACTAATAGAATTAATCCAGCAAAAAAAATTCCACCCTTCATTATAAAAGGAACAAAAATTAGTAACAACAAAATAGAACTAATAATTCTATTTTTCATAACTAAACACCTCCAAATCTACGATTTCTTTGATAATAATCTTCTATTATTTTGTCAAATTCTTCTACAGTAAAATCAGGAAATAAAGTATTAGAAAAATATAATTCACTATAAGACAATTGCCATAACATAAAATTACTAATTCTATATTCACCACTTGTACGAATAACTAAATCTATAGGTGGTATATCTTGATATAAATTTTTTTCTATCATTTCTTCATCTATATCATCAATAGACATATTATTATTTAAAATATTTTCACATATTTTTTTAGTTGCATCTACTATTTCACTATGACCACCGTAATTTAAGCAAATATTTAAAATTAGTCTAGTATTATTTTTAGTATCTTCTACTATTTTATCCATACTATCAAGTACATCCTGCCTTAACGGTTCTCTTCTACCAGAAAATATTACTTTAACTCCTTCTTTACATAATGTTTTAAATTCTTTGGTAAACATTTCTATAAAAAGATTCATTAGATAGTCAACTTCTTCTTTACTACGTTTAAAATTCTCTGTTGAAAAAGCAAACACAGACAAATAAGAAATATCAGTATTAGCTATATGAAGACAAATTTTTTTTAATACTTTACTGCCTTCTCTATGTCCAATACTTCTACTCAATCCTCTTTTTTTAGCCCATCTACCATTTCCATCCATAATAATAGCTACATGTTTTAATACCTTCATATTATCTCCTAACATACTAATTATAATACACTTTTATAAATACCACAAATAAAAACATAAAATAAGTACACAATATAAATGGTGATAATATGTATTATATTAATTACTTTTTTATATTTGCTATTATTGGTCATCTAATTGAAACAATAGTTACACCAGGTTTCAAAAGTGGTATTTTATATGGTTGGTGGACACCAGTATACGGTTTTGGAATTGTTATAATTTTGTTAATAGGAAAATTTTTAGATAAATTTAATTTTAAGAATAAAAAAATTTTAAAAATAATAACTACTTATCTATTATGTATGTTAATTTTAACCTTAATTGAATTGTTAGGTGGTTATTTAATTAAATGGATATGGCATACAGAAATATGGAATTATGAAAGCCATAAATATAATATTGGTCATTATATTTCATTAGAAATATCAAATATTTGGGGATTAGCTGGCATTGTCGTTATATATATTTTAAAACCATTAATTGATAAAGTAATAAAGAAAATACCTAAATGGTTAACATATATATTAATGGTACTATTTATAACCGATAGTATTTTAACTTTAATACTAAAATAAAAGAATCAATATTTAACTACTAAAAGCTATCAATATTGATTCTTACTTTTTTATTGTCATGAATATAGCTACTAGCCTGAACTAAAGTTCTAACTGCGTTAGCAAGTTTTCCACCTTTTCCAATAACTCTACCCATATCTTCATTATCAACTAATACTTGAATAAGAACAGTATCTTCATCATCACTTTCGAATTCTTTAACAGATACATTTTCTTTATTCACAACAAGTGATTTAACCAAAAATTCAGTCAATTCTACTAAATTCATAATTACTTACCTTGCTTTTCTTCAGCATATTTTTTCATGATACCTGCTTTTGATAATAAATTTTTAACAGTATCAGAAGGTTGTGCTCCATTTTTTAACCATTTTAAAGCTACTTCTTCGTTGATTTTTGTTTCATCAGCAATTGGATTATAAGTTCCAACTAATTCTAGATATTCTCCATCTCTTTTTTGTCTAGAGTCACTAGCAACGATACGATAACTAGGTCTTTTCTTAGCACCCATTCTTGTAAGTCTTAATTTAACTGCCATGTATATCCCTCCATTTCTAAAACTACATTTAGTATATACCATAAAAATTTAACTGTCAACCTTTTTTTATTAACAGTTTAATATTTTTATAAATCTAGTTAGCAATGAAGAAAATAATACTAAATTATTAAAATTCTATTCATTATTTTAATTCTTTTATTTCTTCTATTGATAAGCCTGTTAATTCAGAAATAGTAGAAAGTTCCATACCCTTATTAATCATCTTTTTAGCTATTTCAAGCTGTTTCTCCTTTTTTCCTTCATCATTTCCGGTAAGACGCATATCTTCCATGTCAAAAGCTCTTTTTTCTTCTACATCATATGCTCCAGCAAAATTAGGATCCATCAATAACTCTTCTATCTTATTTACTGCTTTCATATAATTATCATCTTCCTTGAATTCTTTTTCTAACTCTTCTATACTTTTAGCTCTCAATAGTTTCGCAAACTTAACTATTTCATTATCTATAGTAGATTAAGCTTTACTAAACTTTTAATTCTTTTATTTCTTCTATTGATAAGCCTGTGTATTTAGCAA
>CAKPMC010000002.1 GCA_934167875.1 uncultured Bacilli bacterium
GTAAAAGCAACTAGTGCAGGAAACACAAATTATAATAGTGGTTCAGCTTGTGCAACACATACAATAACACAAGGAACTCCAACAATAAGCCTAACAGCAAAGAGTGCAGATTATACAGGAAGTGCGATAGTAGCAAATACAGCAACAGCGAAGAATCCAAACGGAACAGCAGTAACATTAAGTTATACATATGTTTATTATTCAACAACAAATTGTACAGGAACAGCTTTAAGTGGAGCACCATCAGCAGCAGGAAGTTATAGCGTAAAAGCAACCTCAACAGCGACAACAAATTTAAATAGTGCATCTGCTTGTGCTACTCATACAATTAGTAAAAATACAAATAATAATTTAAGTTCATTATCATTAACAGGTTATAGTATTTCACCAACATTTGCAGCAGCAACAACAAGTTATACTGCAACTACTGAAGCAACAAGTGTAGTGGTAAAGGCAACAGCAGCTACTTCACTAGCAACAGTATCAGGAACAGGAACTAAATCTTTAAGTTGGGGAAGTAATACTTTAGCTGTTATAGTAACAAGTCAAAGTGGAAGCGCTAAGACATACAAAATAACAGTTACAAACCAAAGACCTACAGCTCCTACACTTACAGGTGGAAGTAGCGAGTGGGTATCAACAGCACCAACAATTAAAGTAGCAACAGCTGGTAGTGCAATAAGTGGTGTTGATCATTATGAATACTACAAATCAACATCAAGTACATCTCCTTCTGATGCAACAGCAGCTACCGGAACAACATCAGGAAATGTAACAATTAGTGATGAAGGTACAACTTATATCTGGTATAGAACAGTATCAAAAAATGGTAATAAGAGTGCTTGGACAAGTAGTCCTCAAGTAACTAAATTAAGGACCACAGGAGCCTTTGCTCAAAAAATACTAGATGACAACTATAATATCATATATACATCACCAACTTTAACTAACTCATCAAACAATACTAGTGATACTGACGGATTATACTCATCCAATGATACTAATGATGGTAAAACAACTTATTACTTTAGAGGAAATGTAGATAATAACTATGTATCATTTGCTGGCTTTACTTGGAGAATTATTCGTATTAATGAAGATGGTAGTATTAGAATGATTTTACAAACTGGTATTAATAGTAATAAAACATATGCTTATGGTACTAGTGATAAAAATTATTATACTGAAAGCAATGCCAAGACAATTGTAGATGATTGGTATAATACTAATTTAACTAGTTATGAGCAATATATAGTTACTAACAATTATTGTGAGGAATATAGAGTATTATGGAATGAAAATTATACATCAGACAATGCTACAGCAGTTAAATTTAATTTATATACACCAACATTTAAATGTGCTACCGATGGTAATGGACATGGTGTAGTAAATGCAAAAGTTGGCTTGATTACTTACGATGAAGCTTTATATGCTGGAGCTTATCCGGTTAAAAATAATAATAGCTACTATTTATATAATGGTAGTACTACTAGAACGATGAGTCCATCTGGTAGATTAAATAATAGTATTAAATCAGCTTCTACTTGGGAACTTACATCTTCTTCTTATTCTCTTGGCTATAGTAATAATACTGGTGAAAAAGCTTTAAGGCCTGTTATAAATTTAAATGGTAATTTAGAAGTAGTTGGTAAAGGAACATCAGGTAGCCCATATTCTCTTAAAAGAACAACCCTTAAAGAAACAATCATGGCTGATAACCCTGTTATAACAACAGCGCCAACTCTTACAACATCATCAAATAATACAAGTGATACAAGTGGATTATATAAGTCAACTGATACTAATAGTGGTAATCCAACTTATTATTTTAGAGGAGATGTTACTAATAACTATGTTGAATTTGCTAATCTTACTTGGAGAATAGTTCGTGTTAATGAAGACGGAACAATCAGAATAGTTATGCAAGATGGAATAAACAACAATGCCTCATATAAGTATTCGTCAGCATATAATAATAAGTCTTATATGTATTATTCAGGAAACAATGTTGAAAATTCAGTCAACCAATGGCTAGAGCAAGGCGATTTACAAAATATTATGAATGAAGAAGACAACTTGAAGTATGTAGCAACTGGTAATTACTTTTGTGATCAAGCTAAAGTTTCATATAATGGTGGATCTTATATAACTAGTAGTGGTGCAGACATGTTAATATATTCAAGTTATACTCCAAACTTTAAATGTTCAACAGATGGCAACGGACATGGTATTATTAATAGTAAAGTTGGACTATTAACTTACGATGAAGTTGTTTTTGCGGGAGGATATCCAGGTAAAGCAAATGCTACATATTATTTGGCTAATAGTAGTATAACTTGGTGGACAATGAGTCCTAATGGGTATAATGGTAGTAATTCCTCAGCTTGGCGTATAACAACTAATGGTAGTGTAAGTGGAAATAGAACTGATTATGCTCATTCTTTGAGACCTGTAGTCAATATTAATGCTGATACATTAGTAGCTGGTTTTGGTAAAAAAGATGATCCATACCGTATAGGTAGTAATTATGTTGATCAAGAAAATACATCAACAATTGATTAACAATTAGCAAAAAAGATTGGAAATTTTTCCAATCTTTTTTTAATTATTATTTTTCACAAGTTGTACCATTTAGTACACCACCATCTGAACATGTATATTCAGTGTGAGTACAAGTATTATTACTATTTAAAGTATCCGTATCCCTATTACATACATATTTATATGTGCTTAGTTGAGTTGTACAACTACAAGCTTTTCCTGCTATATTATTATTTTGACTACTAGCTCCTGGACATACAGATTCATTATGTGTTGGATTACAACTACAACAGTAATAATAATATCCACTATTAGTAAAACTGTATTGATATGTACCAGACGTTGTTTTAGTATCATATTTTTTTATTGCATCATATGTAGTTTCTACCTTAGTAGCTGGATATGTATAACTAACTTCTTTACCTGTTATAACATAAGGATCACTCTTGGTTCCAGTTCCTGTCGTTGTAACACCAGAAGCTATATTGATAACCGGTCTTAGTGTTGAAGTTGATGTTGCATTTGCATCTTGCACTGAACCATTACTTGCAATAATCCATCTTTTGGCAGCACTATTATAACCTGAACCACTCATTAATTGTGTTGCTGAACCATTGTTCAAATAAAGATATGAAGATGTTGCTGAAGTACCTGGTACACCACCGGCATATATTGCTTCTTCAACTGTTAATAATCCAATATTTGAATCTACTAATCCTTTACCATTTCCATCTGTCGAACATTTGAATGTTAAATAATCACTTGGTAAATCAGTTGCATTATATAAATACATTGAAGCATTTCCTGAAGTTGCTTTAGCTGTGTATTTGAATTTAGCTTGTTCACAGAAATATTTTCCAACTACCACTTTGGAAGCGTATTCTGAATTACTAGCTATATTGGTATTATACCAATCATCCAAAATATACTTAGCACCATTTGCTACATTAGTATTTGTGTAATACATGTAAGAAAAGTCGCTTTGTGTTGTATTAAATTTATAAGCCTTATTACTATTAATACCGGTCTGCATAATTAATCTAACTGTATAATCCTCATTAATTCTGACTATTCTCCAAGTTTTACCTGCAAATGATACATAGTTGTTATCAACCTTTCCTCTAAAGTAATAAGATGGTACTCCGGTATTTGTATCAGTAGATTTATAAAATCCACTTGGATATGTAGTATTTATTTTTGAACCAATATTAGGAGTTGTAGTAACTACGGTATTATTGTTCAATATAGTTTGAGCAAATATTCCCATGGTCCTTAAGTTAGTTACTTAGAAACTATATAACTATTAATATAGGCTTTATAATATAAGCATCATTTAAAAATATATAATTTGAAAAAACAGAAAAAATCATTAAAAAAGATAAATAAAAATAGTTATAAAAAAGGTAACTTTTTTGTTATGCTTAAATATTTATGTTATTTTGTTTTTTTGAAAAGGAGTGTGGTTTTAAATGAAAAAGAAACCAAAAAAATTTTTATATAGAGAGTGGGGAATAAAATGGTTAGAATATAAAAAAGATTATATAAAAGAATCAACTTATGCTAATTACTCAAATATTATGTATAATCACTTAATACCAGATTTTAATACAACAAACTTATCAGATATTAATCATGAAATGTTGCAGGATTATATTTTAAAGAAACTAAATCATGGCAGCATTGATAATAGTTCACTATCTCAAAAATCAGTAAAGGATATTATGATGGTTTTAAAAAATAGTTTAAAATATGCTATGAATCTGCAAATAATACCTCAAGTAAATTTAGAATTTAAATATCCAAAAATAAATAAAAAGTCAAAAATTTATATTTTATCTAAAAGGGAACAAAAAAAGATAACACAATATATACTAGAAAAACCAACACCAAGAAGTATAGGTATTTTAATATCACTATATTCAGGTATGCGAATAGGAGAAATATGTGCTTTAAAGTGGTCAGATATTGATTTAAAAAATAATATCATTCATGTTAACAAAACACTTCAAAGAGTTTATTTAAAAGATAGCAATAATGATATTACTTCATCAATAGTTGTATCTACACCTAAAACATTAACCTCAAACAGAGATATACCAATGAATAAAGAATTTGCCGACATAATAAAACCATTAAAAATAAATAGTAAATACTATGTATTAACATCAACTGTTGATTGCTTAGAACCAAGAGCATATCGTAAATATTTTGCTAGTATGTTAAAAAAATTAAAAATTAAGCATATAAATTTTCATAGTTTGCGTCATACATTTGCTACTAATTGTATTAATTTAGGAGTGGATTATAAAACAGTTAGTGAATTATTAGGTCATTCAGACATAAACATAACATTAAACTTATATGTTCATCCAAACTTATCACAAAAGAAAAGATGCATGAATATTATTTGGAAAAATCATTGTTAGCATAAAAATAATCATATAGTAAAAAATAATAAAGGTGATTATTATGAAAATAAGATTAGGATATGTAGCTTTACCAGTTAGTATACCTATAACTGCATCTAAGACTTTGACTTTAACTAATTATAATAAATTAGGTAAAAAAAGAGGTGAAGAAAAAAGAAATAAAATACTAGAAGAAAATATAAATAATTTTTTAGAAATACTTAAATATAATAATTCCAATGATATTCATTTTTACCGAATGACATCACATTTAGTACCACTATTAACATATAAAGATTCTTATAATAATATTTTAATAAAACATAAAGAAAAATTATCAATAATTGGTAATTATATAAAAGAAAACAATATGAGAGTAGATATGCACCCAGATCAATTTTTAGTATTAAATAGTATTAATCCTAATGTAGTAGAATCTACTATTAGTTCACTAAATAATTATTATGAATTAATGCAAAAACTAAATTTGAAAACAAATATAATTTTACATATAGGTTCTGGTCAAGAAGGTAAGAAAAATGCTATGAATAGATTTATAGATAATTTTAAAAAGTTACCTCTAAAAGTGAAAACTCTGATAGCTGTTGAAAATGATGATAAGATTTTTAATATACGTAACACTTTGACTTTAGCCAAAAAATTAGATATTCCTATGGTTCTTGATTACCATCATTTTTTAATAAACAGAAATAATGAAAAAATAGAAGATTTTATTATAGATATATTTTCTACTTGGAAAACAACTCCTAAGATTCATTTTTCTTCACCTAAAAGTAAAAAGGAACAAAGAAGCCATCATGACTATATTAATAGCGATACTTTTATTGATTTTATAGAAAAAATTAAATTTTGTGATATTGATTTTGATGTTATGATAGAAGCAAAACAGAAAGATGAAGCATTATTTCGTCTAGTAAGAGAACTAAAATATAAAACTAATTATGAGTTTTTAGATGAAACTACCTTTATAGTTAAATAATTAATAAATTTATATAAAAACAAGTTTCTTTTTTCTTTTTAATTAGTTATAATATCTGTAGAAATGAGGTGCGTTATGAAAGAAATAGTTATTTTGCCAGCTGATACTTATACTGTTGTTAATAAAACGGTTATTAAGGATTTAGATAGAAAACTAATAACTATGCTTTATCAACCAATTATAGGTTATAGTGCCACCTCATTATATTTTACTTTAGTAGATGATTTAGATAAAAGAGAACTAATGAGTGAAGATTTAACTCATCATCATTTAATGAGTACTATGCAATTAAAATTAGATGATATTGTAATAGCTAGAAAGAAGTTAGAAGCAGTAGGATTACTTAAAACTTATTATAAGAAAGATCATGTCAATCACTATGTTTATTTATTATATTCTCCAATGTCAGCTAGTGATTTTTTAAATCACCCAGTATTAAATATTGTTTTATATAATAATTTAGGAAAAAAAGAATATGATCGAATAGTAGAATTTTTTAAGGTTCCTAAAATAAGTACTAAGGATTATGAAGATATTACAGCTAGTTTTAGTGATGTTTTTAAATCTGTTAGTGGTAATGTCTTAATAGAAAATGAAAATATTAGAAAAGAAAATACTAATAAGATAGATTTGAATAGTAAAATAGATTTTAATTTATTAATTTCAAGTATTCCAACTAATATGGTTAGTCCTAGATGTTTTAATGATGAAACGAAAGATTTAATTAATTCATTAGCATTCACTTATGATATTGATGATATTAATATGCAAGGATTAGTGCGTAATAGTATTAATGAACGTGGTTTGATTGATAAGATAGAATTAAGAAAGAATTGTCGTAATTTTTATCAATTTGAAAATGATGGTAAACTTCCAACTTTTGTTTATAGTAAACAGCCAGATTATTTAAAAACACCAGCTGGTGATAATAGTAAATGGGCTAAAATGGTTTATACTTTTGAATCAGTTCATCCTTATGATTTCTTAAGAAGTAAGTATAAAACAGGAGAACCATCGTTAAGAGATTTGAAACTAATAGAAAGTTTGTTAGTAGATCAAAAAATGACACCAGGTGTAGTTAATGTCTTAATTGCTTACGTACTAAAAATTAATAATCAAAAATTATCTAAAAATTATATTGATACTATAGCTGGACAATGGAAACGTCTTAATATTGAAACAGTAGAAGAAGCTATGCGTATTAGTGAAAAAGAACATAAAAAATTAAAAAAACAATTTGAAAATAAAAATACTTCTAAAACACCAACAGTTATAACTAAAAATAAGAAACAAGAAGAATTACCAGATTGGTTTAATAAAGATTTAAAAAATGAAGAAATGACCGAAGATGATATGAAAGAATTAGATAACATACTAAATTCAATTGATCAAAGCATTTCAAACATCCCTAGCAAGTAATTTTACTTGCTTTTTTTCATATTTTGTGGTATAATACAGCCACTAAATGAAGAGGGGAAGATAATATGAAAAATAATGAGATAAGAAAAACAATTATTTCAATTATTAGTGTTTCATTATTTTTACTTGTTACTACAACCTTTGTTTATTTACCAAAGCAAGAAACTTTACTATCATCATTAGCTTTTCTACAGAATCAAAAAAGATTTTATATGCAAGATTTATCAAGTGGTATTTTGTTAAAAGACGCTGTACCAGTTAGTGATAGTAAAGGTCTTAAAAATGACCCCTATACATTTAAAGTAGTAAATAATTCTAATTCTAAAATAACTTACCATATTATATTTAAAAATAATAAAGAAAAGGTATCTAATACTGGTAGAGAAGTATTACCTAATAAATATTTAAGATATACAATTAAAGAAAATAATAATAATTATATAGAACCATTAAATCTAACTGATAATGGGATTATTTATGAAACCACAATCGATGCTAACAGTAGTAGTACTTTTGAATTTAAAATGTGGTTAGATTATAATAGTGATAATCAAGCTATGGATAAAGTGTTTGTTGGTAAAATAGAAATAGAAGAGATTGATCAACATGAATAAAGTAATAGCAGATATCATAAATAATAAGTTTGAGAGTTTTGAAGAATTATCAATAGACCAAAAACATCAATTTTTAGTATATATATCTAATCACCAAATAAAAAATGCCGTTTTATTAAAATTATTAAATACTAATTATTGGTATGATATAAGACTAGAACTATTTAATATGATTTATAAAGATAAAAATTTTATCCATCATACTGTAACTATGTTAGTAAATAATTTAGTTAAATTTAGAGAATTAACAGATGAACAAATAAATTATTTAATTACTACTGATTGGAGTTTGTCCTTTATATTAATTCATGAAATAATAGTAAAAGATAACTATTTTTTAACTGAAAGAATAATTAATAACCAAGAAGCTTTTAAAAAGTCACTAATAATTTTAAAAAAATGTCAAACTATAACTAAAATAACCTTTATATATGAAGCATTATGTTTAGATAAAGTTATAGAAGACGATATAGTTTTAGAGTTACTATCTAATCAAAAATATTCTTTGCCTAAATGGTTTATTGAAAACGAAAAGATAAAACCATTAATTATTAGAAATTTTAATTTTTTTGTTGAATTAGAATCAGAATGTAAAATGAATTTAATTGATAAGTTTTATGATGATATTGATGGAGATATATTAGCTAAGTATAAACCTTTTATTGATTTGTATAATTTGCATAAAGATAAAAGCGTTGATGTGTTTTTAACTAGACTTATTAATGCTAATGAAGAGGAAAAATTACTACCATATTTAAGTGATAACTTAACCTATTTAAATAGCGGTACTACTACTGATGTTTATACAGATGGTACTAAAGTAGTTAAACTAACTCTAGAAAAATATTGTCCAGACACGGTAAAAGATTTATTTTTACTTGCACCTACTGAAACTATAAAAATAAATACCTGTAAGAAAGTAAGTAATCAAGTTATTGAAATTCAAAGCTATTTACCAAAAAAGAAAAATGGCTTAAGTATCAGTAAACGAGAAATTAAAAGATTCTTACAAGAACTAGATAAATGTGGTTATTACACAGATGATCCTAATAACTTAGATTTATTACCTGATAATTTTGGTTATTTAGATGATTATCACGATGCTAATCTGACAGGATTCAATTGTTATGAAGAATTGCCAAGTTGGTTTAAAAAAAGACCTTTAGTACTTTATGATATTGATAAAGTATATAAAAAGAAATTATAATGAATTAATTTCTTTTTTCTTTTACATTTCTTTAAAATAACGGTACAATATAAGTAGTTGGGGTGATACTATGAAGAGCATTCAAAGTCTTATTAAATTAACTGATGAAGAAGTAAATGAATTAAAACAGAATTATATTAAAAAGTTAGATGATCGTAAATTTAGAGAATTGATCAGTATGTTAAATACTAGTGATGAAGTTTTAATGAAATATACATCATCTTTAGAAGACGCTAGCATTGAATTTAGTCATTGTCAAAATTGTAAAGGCTTAGATCAATGTAAAAATAAGATTAAAGGTTATATGTATACACCTAAATTGGATAATGATAAAATTATTTTTAGTTTTGTCGCTTGCCCATATCAAGTTAAATATGATTTAGCTACTAAATATCAAGAAAATGTATACTTATTTGAAGTACCTAAAAAAGTAAAAGAAGCTTCACTAAAAGATTTATATAAAAATGATAAAAATAGAGTTGAATTTATGAAATATGTTCAAAATTTTATTTTAGAATTAACTAAAGATGCTAATCCCAAAGGAATATATTTACATGGTAGTTATGGTACTGGTAAGACTTATTTAATAGCAGCCTTATTTAATGAACTTGCTAAGAAAGATATAAAAAGCGCTATCGTTTATGTACCAGAATTCTTAAGAGTATTAAAATCTTCCTTTGGTAATGATTTTGAGGAGAAATACAGTTATATTAAAAAAGTACCATTATTATTACTTGATGATATAGGAGCAGAGTATCTTACTCCATGGGCAAGAGATGAAATTTTAGGTACAATTCTTCAATATCGTATGGATGAGAAGTTACCAACTTTTTTCACCTCTAATTTAAATTTAAAACAATTAGAGGATCATTTCAGTAATACCTCTAGCGGTAAAGAAGAAATAAAAGGTAGAAGATTAATCGAAAGAATAAAAGATTTAACTAATGATTTTGAATTAGTTGGAGAAAGTAATCGCAAATAATTGACAAAATTCAAAAAAAGTCATATTATTAACTTAAGTTTTTAAAAAAACGATAATGAAAGACATGATTTTATAGGGATTTTAGTAGAGAGTCTAAGTTTGGTGAAATTAGATATTGAACTATAAATATTACTACTTTCTAGGTTGAACCTTAATAGGTGTCCGGTTATTGCCGTTATTTAAATTAAGTAAAATCATGGATGGTACCGTGTTCGCACTCCTGTTATATCATAAGATATAATAGGAGTTTTCTTTTTGGGGGAGTTTGTATGAAAAGAAAATCACATTTAGATAATTTTTCAACTGAATCATTGTTTTTAGTGCTGGAACAAAATCAAAATGATTTATTGCGACTGCAAGTAAAAGCTTTAGAAAATAAAAGTAAATTACTACATGATAGAATTATACAGATAAAGCAAACAATAGCTATTACTGAAAATATCATAATAGAAAGATATGATACTACATCACTAAAAGCAGTAATTAAATTACTACAATCATCCCACAAAGAAATAAAGAAAAATATTTATAAAGAAATAATAACTTTAAAAATTATAGATATGGATGAACTAGTACCAATTGATTTACTAAAGAAGACAATAGATGAACTGGAAATAGAACAGTTAATGAGAATAATAAAAGTTAAGGAACATACTATTTATGGCAAATTAGCTTTAAATTCTTATGATGAAAAGTGTCTAGAAGTAGATGATGAAGTTTATAAAGAACTATTATTAAAAATAAGTCAAGATAGAAGGGAATATTAAAATGATAAATATTAAAGAAAATGAAAGATTAAGTAAATTAAATCATAGTTGTGCTCATTTACTAGCACAGGCTGTAAAGCATTTATATCCAGAAGCTAAATTTTGGGTAGGACCAGTTATAGAAGATGGTTTCTATTATGACATTGACTTAGGTGGCAAAACTCTAACTGAAGATGATTTACCATTAATAGAAAAGGAAATGAAAAAATGTAGTAAGGATAATAAAAACATCGTAAGACATGAGATTTCTAAACAAGAAGCTCTTGAAATGTTTAAAGATGATCCATACAAAATTGATTTAATTTCTAGAATGGATGAAAATGAGCAGGTAATATCATGTTACACTCAAGGTGACTTTACTGACTTATGTCGTGGACCTCACGTTGATAATACTAAAGAACTAAAGAATTTTAAATTATTAAAAGTAAGTGGTGCTTATTGGAAAAACGATGCTAAGAATCATATGCTTCAAAGAATTTATGGTATATGCTTTGATACCCCAGAAGAATTAGAAGCTCATCTTAAGGAATTAGAAGAAGCTAAAGAAAGAGATCATCGTAAGATAGGTAAAGATTTAGGAATATTTATGCTTAGTGATTTAGTAGGTAGAGGACTTCCATTATGGCTTCCTAACGGATATACTTTATGGAGAACTTTACAGAACTATATAACTAATAAAGAAGTTAAATTTGGTTATAAACATGTACATACTCCTGATTTAGGTAGTGTTGAATTATATAAAACATCAGGTCATTGGGATCATTATAAAGATGATATGTTCCCAGCAATGGAAATGGATAATGAAGCCTATGTTTTAAGACCAATGAATTGTCCACATCATATGGTTATGTTTAAAAACTTCCTACATTCTTATAAAGATATGCCAGTAAGAATTGCAGAAATTGCGAACGATTTTAGATATGAATCTGCAGGTTCTGTAAAAGGAATTGAAAGAGCTAGATCATTTACCCAAAATGATTCCCATATTTTCTGTACTCCAGAACAAATTGAATCAGAATTTAAAGGCGTACTTGATTTAATTATGGATGTTTATAAAGATTTCGGAATAGAAGATTTTAAATGTAGATTATCATTAAGAGATCCACAAGATAAGGAAAAGTATTTCCAAGATGATAATATGTGGAATAATGCTGAAAGTTCTCTTAGAAAAGTTTTAACAGAACTTGGTGTAGATTATTTTGAAGCAGTAGGTGAAGCTGCTTTCTATGGACCAAAACTAGATATTTTAATTAAGCCAGCTGTTGGAAATGAAGTAGCCCTATCAACTATTCAGTTAGACTTTTTACTACCTAAAAGATTTGATTTATATTATATTAACGAAAAAAATGAAAAAGAAACACCAGTAGTAATTCATAGAGCTATTTTAGGTTCTCTTGATAGATTTATAGCTTTCTTATTAGAAGAAACTAAGGGTGTGCTTCCATTATGGTTAGCACCAGTTCAAGTAAATATTATTCCAGTAAATAATGAATATCATTTAGATTACGCTAATGAAGTAAAAAAATTACTTGAAGAAAATAATATTCGTGTAGAACTAGATGACAGAAATGAAAAACTTGGTTATAAGATGCGTGAAAGTCAAAAGAGAAAAGTACCATATACTATTATTTTAGGAAATAATGAACGCGATGATAAAACTATAAGTTATCGTATCCATGGTACTGAAGAAACTAATACATTACAGCAAGATGAATTTATTAGTCATATTAATGAAATGATTAATAATAAAGTTTTAGCAAAAGATTTAAAATAATAGATTATAATAAATAAAAGAAAGGTCAACATCGTTTTGATGTTGACCTTTTTAATATTTACTTTGAACGACTTTTTCTTGCCTCAATTAATTTATCAAGGTAATTATAAAAATCAGTAATGTGATAAAAACTTTCTATTACTTCATATTCTTGACCTGTAGTTAACACATCTATGAAAGAGTAGTGCCCATTTTCAAAAGTAATAAAATCTTGTCTTTTACTCATTAAATAGTTAATTTGTTCATCTGTAATAGTATTTGGTACAGCCATGATTATTCTTGATTCTCCTGGAGTCTTTGACTCTTCCTTAGAATTAGCTATAACTATAACACCATTTTGCGCAAATTTATCCATTTGATTGTGAAAATTAATTGTATCACTTAAAACATATGGAATACCTAAATTTTGAAACCAAGGAGTATTGTAAACGGTATTTCTAAAACTGTCATCATGCCAGTCATCAGGATTTTCATTAACACGTAACTTTCTTTCACGCCATTTACCAAAGCTCATATGATTTCCATCTTGATCAATAATAATTCCTAATTCATCCATTATTTTTAGTCTCCTAACTTTATAAACTTATAATAACACTTTAATTTAATTAATTATACTCACTTGATAGTAAATTTACATAACTTTACAGGGATTTATTTAAAAATATTTTAAAATTCAATTTTATCTTTAAATTTAAAGCAATTTGGTGTACTATTATATTAAGCAAGTGGTTGATTGTGGTAAAAAGTGGGGGATTTATATGTTTATGGGAGAATATCATCATACTATTGATGAAAAAGGCCGAATTATTATTCCATCTAAATTCCGTAATGAATTAGGAACAAGTTTTGTTGTAACTAGAGGTATAGAAAACTGTCTGTTTGTATATTCATTAACAGAGTGGGATAAAATTGTAACTAAATTAAATAAACTTCCATTCACTAAAAAAGATGCCCGTAATTTTACCCGTTTCTTCTTATCAGGAGCTAGTGTTGTGGAACTTGATAAGCAAGGACGTATCAATATTGCTCCAACCTTGACAAATTATGCCAAATTAGAAAAAGATTGTGTAGTGTTAGGTGTTGGTGATCGTCTTGAAATATGGTCAAACGATCTATGGAATAACTTCTTTGATGAAAATAAAGATAATCTATCAGATATAGCCGAAAATTTATTTACTTCTGATATTGATTTAGACTTGTAGGTGATATTATGCATGTTAGTGTTTTGTTAAAAGAATCAATTGATAGTTTAAATATTAAAGAAGATGGCATCTATGTAGATTGTACTTTAGGTTATGCTGGCCATTCAAGTGAGATTTTAAAAAGAGTAAAAAAGGGTAGACTAGTTGCTTTCGATCAAGATCAAGAAGCCATAACCGCTTCTACTAAAAAATTAGAAGCTATAGGTAATAATTTCACTATTATTAAAAGTAACTTTGTTAATTTAAAAGAAAAATTAGAAGAATTAGGAATAACTGAAGTTGACGGAATCTTATTTGATCTTGGTGTATCTAGTCCTCAATTAGATGAACAAGAAAGAGGATTTAGTTATCATCAAGATGCTAAACTTGATATGAGAATGGATAGGGATAATAATTTTTCTGCATATGATGTTGTTAATACATATGATGAAAAAGAACTATCACGAATACTATTTCAGTTTGGCGAAGAAAAATATGCAAATAGTATAGCTAGAAACATAGTTAAAGCTAGAAATATAAAACCAATAGATACAACTTTTGAGTTAGTTGATATTATAAAAAATTCAATGCCAGAGAAAGCAAAAAGAGATAAACACCCAGCTAGAAAAACATTTCAAGCTATTCGTATTGAAGTTAATCATGAACTAGATATACTAGAAAAGAGTATGCGTGATGCTGCAAGTATGTTAAAAGTTGGTGGATTATTATCAGTTATTACATTCCATTCTTTAGAAGATAGAATTGTTAAAAATGTATTTAAAGATCTAACAGAAGTTAATCCGGTAGTTAAAGGAATGCCTAATATTCCTTTAGAATATCTTCCAGATTATGAACTAGTTAATCATAAAGCTATCACGCCAAGTGATACAGAATTAGAAGAAAACAATAGAAGTCGTTCTTCCAAACTAAGAGTAATAAAAAGAATAAAATAAAAAGGTGATACTATGAGAAAAGTTAAGAAAAGATTGAAAATGTCAAAATTTGAAAGATTATTATATATCTTTACTTTTGTTATGGTATTAGCTACACCTTTTGCTCTTGTTTTTTCCCAAGCTACTTTATCAGAAATTAATTTTGAAGTAGAAAAAGGCAAAAAACAAATAGCTACTCAAGAAAAGAAAAATGAAAGCCTAACTATGAAGATTAATGAATTAGCATCTCTAGAAAAAATTCAAGAGGTTGCGAAAGAACAGGGTTTGAGTTATAATAATAATAACATTAAAACAATCATTGATGAGACTAAAGAAAATAGTCAAAATTAGTAAGGTGAATATATGAAAAAAAAGAAGAAAACAATTAATCGTAATGCCAGAATTAGTAACATTGCGTTAATACTAGTTCTTCTTTTATTTTGTCTTTTAATTTATCGTGCTGGAGTACTTTCATTATCTAAAAAAGTAGATGGTATTAACTTAGCAGATTTTGCTAGTAAGAGAACTATTAAACATGAAACTATTTTAGCTGAACGTGGTACTATTTATGATGTTAATGGTGAAGCATTAGCTCAAAATGTTTACTCATATACTTTGATAGCTTATCTTTCAGCAAGTAGAGGTGAGGGTAACTATGTTAAAGATAAAGAAGAAACAGCTAAGAAATTAGCTACCGTTATTAATATGAGTGAAGATAAAATTCTAGATTTATTAAATAAAGATGCTTATCAAACAGAATTTGGTATAGCTGGCCGTGGTTTAACAGAATTAACTAAAGATAAAATTGTATCTTTAAATTTAGCTGGAATTGATTTTACTGAAACTCAAAAACGTTATTACCCCAAAGGTAACTTCCTTTCATATACATTGGGCTATGCTAAAGCTAATAGTGATGGCAAAATAATTGGCGAAATGGGAATTGAATCATTATATAATGATTTATTAACTGGTACTGATGGTTTTAAAGAGTATCAGAAGGATTTAAAGGGTTATAAAATTGCTAATACTAAAGAAAAGGTTCAAGAGGCAATAGATGGTAATGATATTTACTTAACCATTGATTCTAATGTTCAATTCTTTGTGGAACAGGCTTTAGAGGAAGCTAAAAATAAATATAATTTTGATGAATTAAATATTGTAGTGGCAGAAGCAAAAACTGGAAAAATTCTGGGCATTGGTTCAACTACTTCGTTTGATCCTAATGTTAAAGATATAAAGAGTTATTTGGATCCTAATATATCTGTTAGTTTTGAACCTGGTTCTACCATGAAAATATTTTCTTACATGGCAGCACTTGAAGGTGGTAAGTATGATGGTAATGCTACTTTTAAATCAGGAACATTTACTACTACTGATGGTACCGTTATAGGAGATGCCAATCGTAAAGGTTGGGGTGTTATTTCCTATGATAGAGGCTTTGCTTTATCTAGTAATGTTGGTGTTGTTAATTTAATACATAATAACTATATAACGCGTGATAGTTTGATGGATTATTATAAAAAATTAGGTTTTGGCTCTAAAACTGGCATTGAATTAAGTAAAGAAACAGCAGGAAAGATTAATTTTAAATATGAAACAGAAGTATATAATGCTGGCTTTGGACAAGGTATTATGGTAACATCTATTCAAAATGTTAAAGCTTTAACTTCTATAGCTAACAATGGTATTTTACTACAACCATATATAGTTGATAAAATAGTAGATAATAAAGGAAATGTAGTTCAGCAAAATACTAAACAAGAACTAGGACGAGTAGCTAGTAAAGAAACAACTGATAAAATAAAAGATTTAATGGAAACAGTAGTAACTGAAGGTACAGGTGGTGGTTATAATATGCCAGGATATGGTTTAATAGCTAAAACCGGAACAGCACAGATTGCTAGCACTAACGGTAAAGGATACTTATCTGGACCTTATGATTATATTCGTGGTTTTGCTGGAATGTTTCCTAAGGATGATCCCCAAATAATAATTTATGCTAACTTAAAAAGACCACGCCCTAATACTACTAATGCTTTAACTTATGTTGTTAAGAGTGTAGTAGAAAATACAAGCAAATATTATAATATTTATGATGCATCTGATAATTCAGAAGAAGAAACTATTTATACACTTGATTCATACATAAATAAAGAATTAAAAGTAACTAAGTCATTACTAGAAAATAAAGGATTAAATGTAATAACTATTGGCAGTGGTGATACTATAGTAAATCAGTACCCTAATAGTAAAACTACTTTAACTAAAGATAGTAAAATCTTCTTAGTAACTAATGCAAGTGAAATAACTATCCCTAATTTTAAGGGCTGGAGTAAAAAAGATGTAATAACTTATTTAAATCTAGCTAATATCCCTTATGAAAGTGAAGGAATAGGTTATTTGGTAAGCCAGAGTATTGTTGATACAGTATTTAAAAAAGATGATAATACAGTTATTAAGTTAGTATTTGAAGAAAAATATACAAGTTAAATAAAAGCAGATATTTAGTTGTCTTAACCTAAAAAAAATGTTATTATTTTAATAGGTGAGGATAATGTATAATATTTGTTTTTATTTTATAATGTTTTTATTTTATGCAATATTCGGTTGGGTAATGGAGTGCATTGTTTGTTCAATAAATTCTAAAAAATTTGTTCATGATCGTGGGTTCTTAATAGGACCATATTGTCCAATATATGGCTATGGTGCCATGTATATGTACTTTTTCCTAAATCGTTACTATAACGATCCTATTGCCTTATTTGTAATGGCTATGGTAGGTACCTCAGCACTAGAATATTTTACTAGTTATTTTATGGAAAAATTATTTAAAGCTAGATGGTGGGATTATTCTAATGTTAGATTTAATCTAGAAGGAAGAATTTGTCTTAGAAACTCAATAGCTTTTGGTATTTTAGGTATGGCATTTGTCTATATTTTAAATCCATGCTTCCTATCTGTAATAGAAAAAATTCCTAATACTGTTTTGATTGTTATAAGTTGTTTTTGTTTTATTGTATTTTTAACAGATAATATCCTATCTTTTTCTATAATGTCTAAATTAAAGAAAAATTTAACTAGCATTCGTAAAGATTCAACTTCTGATATTGATAAACAAGTACGAAAGATGTTATCTAATAATAAATTTTATTGGCGTAAGTTATTTAATTCTTTCCCAAAGGTAAAAATTTCATTACCGAGTGGTGAAGCTATTACTAATTCTATTAGAAAAACATTAGATAGTTTTGATGTTTTAAGAAAAGAAAGAAAGAAGCGTAAAAAAGAATTGAAAAAGGAACTAAAAGGTAAAAAAGAATCTAGTAAGTAGATTCTTTTTTGTATAAAAATAGTTATTTATTCTCAATATAAAATTGAGGAGATGAAAGAATGGATTTAGTACCACAAATTATTTCAACTAAAGATTTTGCATACTTATCAGATATGTTTGAATGGAATTATAATGCTTTTAAGCAAGTAAATCATTTTATGAAAGAGGTAAATGATTCTGAAATAAAGGAATTATTAGAAAGAGTAAAAAATATGCATGAAGATCATCTATACTATATAATTTCAATTTTAAGAAAAGATGAATTAGAAGAGTGTGATTGTGATGAATGTCAGTGTGAAGACTGTGAATGCGAGGATGAAGATGATGAATAATAAAGAAATTAAGAATAGTCAAAAGGAAGTTCCAAGTGGCATTAAAATGAATGATAGAGATTATTTAAATAGTATTTTGGAACTTGAAAAGAATATGTCAAATAATTACTCAATAGCCTTAAATGAAGCAAGTAATGATTATTTATATGAAGATTATTTTTCAATGCTAGAAGATAGTAAAGATATGGCTAGAGAACTATATAATTTAATGTTTAAAAATGGCTGGTATTCTTTAGAAGAAATTGATAATACTAAATTAGATAATAAAATTAATACTTTAGAACAGAAATTGGTAGATATTGGAATTAAAGAAGCTTAGGCTTCTTTTTCTTTGGTAATTTTTATTTTTATGATATACTTAATTTGGAAAGGGTGAGAGAATGAAAAAGAATAAGTTATTAATCATTTTATTTGCTTTAGTGTTAATAGTAACAGGATGTAACAAAAAGGAAGAAGATACTACAAAAACAGGTAGTAATACTAATACCACAACAGAAGATAAAACTAATACTAGCGATACTAAAATATTAACATGTACTGCTGATAAAACTGATGAACTAGGTTCTACTATTGAAGCTGTTTATAAGGTTACATATAAAGATGAATATGTAGATTTAATTGAAACTGAGGAAAAGGTAACTTCAGATAATAGTCAAGTATTAGATTATTATAAAGAAGCAATCGAAAGTATTTATTTACCTTATAAGGATTTAGATCATTATGATTATAATGTTATCAAAAAAGGTAATCAAGTAATTAGTACAACTAAGATAGATTATTCTAGTATTGATACAGATAAAATGATTGAAATTAATTCAGCTATGAAATCACTTATTAAAGATGGTAAAATAAAAGTAAGTGATGTAAAAAGTTTATATGAAAGTAGCCAAGTAGGCGCTACTTGCAAATAAGTGCTAACAAGCACTTATTTCTTTAGGAGGGAATATGTTACAGGTTAAAAATATTACTAAGTATTATGGTGATAATCTGGCCGTTGACAATTTATCATTCACAGTAAAAGATGGCGAAATTTTTGGCTTACTAGGTAGTAATGGTGCTGGTAAAACAACTACTTTCCGTATAATTATGGGTTTGTTGGATAGTAATAGTGGTAGTGTTACTTTAAATGGTAAAAAAATTGATTATAATATGACAGATCAAATTGGTTTTGTAACTGAAGAGAGAAGTTTACTTACTAAAATGACAGTTAGGGAACAGGTTATTTACTATGGTAGATTAAAAGGACTTAGTGAAAGTGAAATATTAAAAAGATTGGATATATGGTTAGAAAAGTTTCAAATTACAGATTACAAAAATCGTAAAATCAAAGAATTATCTAAGGGTAATCAGCAAAAAATTCAGTTTATAGCAGCTGTTATCAATAATCCTAAATTATTAATATTAGATGAACCATTTACCGGTTTGGATCCTATTAATGTAGGTCAGTTAAAAGATGCTATCTATGAGCTACAAAAAAATGGTTGCTCAATTATATTTTCATCTCATCAAATGGAACATATAGAACAGTTCTGTGAAAAATTAGTCATTCTAGTAAAAGGAAAACCAGTACTAGAAGGCTATTTGAAAGATATTAAAGAAGATTATCAAAAGAAAAATATAATTATTCGTGGTGATGTTAAACTAACAGAACTAAAAGAAATAAAAGGTGTGTTAGAAGTTAATAAAAAACTTAATGAATATGAAGTAAAAATAGAAAATAATAGTATTGTTTCAGAAGTATTTAAAAAAATATCTCACCATAATATTACTAAATTTGTGGTAGAAGAGCCTAGCTTAAATGAAATATTTATTGCGAAAGTAGGTGCTGTATATGATGAATAAATTTTGGTTTTTAACCGGTGCCAGTCTAAAGAAAAAATTAAAAAGTAAATGGTTTTTAATCATAAATATTATCCTAGCTGTTGTTATCGTAGGAATTGTAAATATTGATACTATTATTAAAGCTTTTGGTGGTGATTTTAATAATACCAATGAAATTATTGTTATAGATAATACTGGCTATGCATATTCCATTTTTGAGAAAAATTTAAATAGTTTTAATGAGACTTTGGATATGGATTATACTTTTAATACTGAAAAATCATCAGTGCCTGTAGAAACAGTAAAAGAAAAATTAGAAAATACAGATAAAGTATTAATTGTTCTAGAAAATAGTGATGATAGCTATATTAAGGCAAGTATTATTAGTGATTCATATATTGATACAGCTTATTATCAACTATTATATCAAGCCCTATCAACCACTAAGACTGAAGTCGCTTTTTCACTAACTAATATTGATCAAAAAGAATTAGAAAAGGTTACTAGTAGTATTAAGGTAGATAGAATATTACTTAATGAAAATAAAAATTCAGAAGAAGAAAACATGGAAATGGTAATGGGTACTGTTTTTCCTACTGTTATTTTACCATTCTTTATTTTAGTAGTATTTTTAGTTCAAATGATAGGGGCTGAAATTAACGAAGAAAAACAAACTCGTAGTATGGAAGTAATTATATCTAATGTTAGTCCAAAGGCTCATTTCTTTTCTAAGGTAGTAGCTAGTAATACCTTTGTATTATTACAAGGAGCTTTATTAATTATATATGGTATTATTGCATTACTAATAAGAAATAATACAGCTACTGGTGGTGCTTCTAGTATAACATCCCAAATAACTAGTATCTGGGATAGTTTAGTTAGTAGTGGCTTTGTTGATAAATTGAACTATATTATTCCACTAACACTTATCTTAATGGTTTTATCATTCTTAACATATTCACTTGTAGCTGGAATTCTTGCTTCTATGACAGTAAGTATGGAGGATTATCAGCAAATTCAAACTCCAATTATGTTAATATGTTTAGCAGGCTATTACTTAGCTATAATGGCTGGAATGTTTGAAGGAAGTACTTTAATTAAAGTATTATCTTATGTACCTTTCTTATCTTGTTTGTTATCACCAGCTTTACTAGTAATAGGTCAAATAGGTATAGTTGATGTAGTAATATCTATTTTAATTCTATGTGCCTTTAATTTTATATTAATAAGATATGGTCTAAAAATATACAAAATAGGTATTTTGAATTATTCTACTGATAAAATGTGGCACAAATTATTTAAAGCTATCAAATCAAAAGAAGTTTAATACTTCTTTTTTTAAATTTCATGTTATAATATTAAGCACTCATATAAAAAAGGAAGTGTTATTATGTCAAATTATGAATTATTAATGTATTTAAGAAAACATTTAGATTACTTTGATGGTGTTAGTGAAAATGACTTTAATCTGTTATTTATTTTAGATAGTAACAATTTTTCTTATGGAGGAGATTATTTATACAGAGTAACACCTTTATTAAAACAGATAGCAGAATATGCTATAATTCCAGTTATTTTATCAGAGGGTGAAATGACGCGAATTGATTCTTTACTAGAAAATCAAGAGGAAACACTATTAACATCAGTACTAGAATTTACTGGTTATTGTCATAATTATATAAGTAGATTAATTGACTACAATTGTGATCATCCATGCGTTAGAAATTTAGAATATAAGGAACGTATAAGTAGTTTATATGAAGAAATGATGAATACTACAGCAGAAATAATTGGTAATGCACCTAATCCGTTATTAAAAGAAGAAATCCTTGATTTATATTCAGCAGTAGATAACGCCGTTTATGATAATATCGATGGTAATTTTGATAAAGTAATTAATAAATTAGATGAATATAAAATAAAAACAGTTAAAGAGTTACTTGCAGAACTAAAGAATTTTACCATCAATACATTTTATAGTCAATCACTCTTATTAGGATTAAAAGGATATTCTTTTTTTGAAAATAATAATATTTTTCTTTTTAATTCTTGTCAGGTAGATAATTTATCAAAAATTATATCTATAGCTAGTGCTACTACTAATTTATCTATTGACGAAGAACTAGAATCGTTACTTAATGAATTACTTTATAGTTATCAATTATACAGTAGTTATCGTTACTATTATCTTGAATCAGATATTCATGAGAAAGAATACTTACTTAGAAATAGCCAAATGTAAATAATAAAAATAAATTGCTATATTCTAATATTTTTCTTGTATAATACTATTAGACATATAAGGAGGAATTATGTTAGAACTAAAAAATATTAATAAAAGTTATAAAACCGGAAACTTTATTCAGCATGCTTTAAAAGATGTTTCTATTAACTTTAGAAAAAATGAATTTGTTGCTATTTTAGGTGCTAGTGGTAGTGGTAAAACAACACTTTTAAATATAATAGGTGGACTAGATCGTTATGATAGTGGTGATTTAATCATTAATAATAAATCTACTAAAAAATTTAAAAGTCTTGACTGGGATCGTTATCGTAATAATTGTATTGGTTTTATTTTTCAAAGCTATAATTTAATACCACATATTTCTATTTTAGATAACGTTGAGATGGGAATGACTTTAAGTGGTGTAAATAGTAAAACTAGAAGAAGAAAAGCCAAAGAAGCTTTAAAAAAAGTAGGTTTATTAGAACATATTCACAAAAAACCTAATCAGCTTTCTGGTGGACAGATGCAAAGGGTAGCAATAGCACGTGCTTTAGTAAATGATCCTGACATTATCCTAGCCGATGAACCAACAGGAGCACTTGATACCAAAACAAGTATTCAAATAATGGAATTAATCAAAGAAATAGCTAAAAATAAATTAGTAATTATGGTAACTCATAACCCAGATTTAGCTAAAGAATATGCTACTAGAATAATAGAATTCCAAGATGGAGTAAAATTAAGTGATTCTAATCCAATTAAAGAAACTGAAAAAGATAATAAAACTTTGAAAATACGAAAAACAGCTATGAGTTTCTTAACAGCCCTAAAGTTATCTTTCAATAATATAAAAACTAAAAAAGGTAGAACATTAATAACTGCTTTTGCATCAAGTATTGGTATTATTGGTATAGGATTAATTTTATCTTTATCAAATGGTTTTAAAATAGAAGTAGATAAATTTGAAAAAAATTCATTGTCTCAAGCTCCAATTATTATAAGTACTCAAGCCATGAGCGCTAATAGTGAAGATTTTGAAGAACTGACATCTAAAAAATTAGACAAATATCCTGAATCTAAAGAAGTACATGTTCAAAAAGATATAATTAAAACTATGTATCATACTAATAAAATTACTGATAATTATATATCATATTTAGAAAAAATTGATTCTAAATATTTAGCTGGTGTTTCATATGCTAAAGGTACTAATTTAATTGTTGTTAATAAAGATAGTAATAATAAATATAATTTAGTCTCAACTCTTAACTCAGGAGTTCAAGAATGGACATTATTACCAACCAATCCTAATAATGATAAAAATGGTGTTATAGATAATATGTACGATGTAATTGCTGGTGAAATAAACAATAATGAACCAGGATTAATACTTCAAGTTGATAGTAAAAATCAAGTATATGAATCTGTTTTAGAAGCTCTTGGTATTGAACATAAAGAAACAGTAACTTTCGATGAAATAATGAATAAAGAATTAAAAGTAATATTAAATAACGATTATTATATTAAATCTGGTAATATGTTTTATCCAAGTCAAGATTTAGAGAAATTATATAATAATAAAAACAGTATTACGATAAAAGTTCAAGCTATAATTCGTGGTAAAGAAGATCAAGAAATGTTAACTAACGGTAGTGGCTTTGCATATACAAACGCTTTAACTCAAAAAGTAATAGAAGCCAATAAAAATTCCGATATTGTTAAGGCCCAAGAAAAAATAAATTATAATATTTTAACTAATTCACCATTTGATGAAACTAGTACTAAGGAATATATGCTAGGATACTTAGGAAGTGATGTTGTACCAATAGCTATATATTTATATCCACAAGATTTCAATTCTAAAGAAGAAATAACTAATTACTTAGATAAATATAATGAAGATAAAAAAAGTGATGATAAAATAGAATATACTGATATGGCCTCTATGATATCAAGCTTATCAGGTGGAATAATGGATGCTATCACAGTAGTATTAATAGCCTTTTCATCAATTTCCCTAATCGTATCAAGTATTATGATAGCTATAATTACCTATATTAGTGTTTTAGAAAGAACTAAAGAAATTGGTATCTTAAGGGCTCTTGGTGCTAGAAAAAAGGATATTAAACGTGTATTCAATGCTGAAACATTCATAATAGGATTAACTAGTGGCTTACTAGGAATAATTATAGCTTATTTACTTACTATTCCAACTAACCACATTATTGAGAATCTATCAGGCTTAGCTGGAGTTGCTAAATTAAATATTATTCATGCCATTATATTAGTTATTATAAACGTTATTTTAACGATGATAGGTGGAGCTATTCCTGCTAGAATGGCAAGTAAGAAAAATCCAGTAGAAGCATTAAGAACTGAATAATTTTTCAGTTCTTTTTCTTTACTTTATTTTAAGAAAAAGGTAAACTATAATTAGTTATAGTAGGTGATAGAATGAATAAAAAGAATGGGTTTACTTTAGTGGAGTTATTAGCAGTAATTATAATTATTGGTATTTTATTACTAATAGCTATACCATCAGTTACTAAGTATTTAAATAGAGGTAGTAAAGAATATTATAATAGTTTAGAAAATGATATCTTATTAGCAGGTAGAGACTATTTAAATGATTACAGAACGTTACTCCCTAAAGAAATAGGTAATGTCACAGTAATAAGTTTGGACGAGTTATTGGGAAATAAGTATATAGATAATGTTCAAGATGATAAAGGAAAAACCTGTGATGCTAAAGTAACAGTAAAGAAAACTGGTAAGAATAAATATGAATACTATAGTTGTTTAATTTGTGATGATTATCAAAGTAAAAGTGAATATTGTGATTATTCGGAAGACAATAATACTACAGTAGAAACTAAGAATTATAAAGTAGAAGTTGAAAAAGATTACTATACAGTAGCTCAAGGATCAAAATTTGAATTACCCTTAGGTAAAGCCTATTATTTAGGTGAATTAGTAAATAGTAATGTAATAGGTAGTCCTAAGATAATAGATACTAATAAAATAGGTACTACTACAGTTACTTATTCTTATCAAGGAGCTAAGAAACAAATAAAAGTAGAAGTAATAGATAGTGTGAGTCCCAGTATTCCTCAAGTTGTATTAAAATATGATGATGTTAATGGTAAACTTTATAGAGGAGGTTGGTATAGTAATAATATTTATGCAGAATTTAAATCCACTGATTATACTAAACCAAACTTAGAGGGAAGTGGAGTTTCATATTATGAAATAAGTAGTAATGGAAGCGATTGGACTAAATTAAGTAGTAATAACTATACTAGTGATGTAGATGGTAATACTACTTATTTTGTTAGAAGCGTAGATAAATCAGGTAATATAAGTCAAGCTAATAGTTTTAATTTAAAAATAGACAAGACTAATCCTACATGTACTATTAGTGTAAGTGGTACTAGTGGAAATGATGGTTGGTATAGTAGTGATGTTGTTTTATCGACAACAGCTAGTCAAATACCAAGTGGTGTTGCAGCAACAACTATAAGTCAAAAAAGTGTTTTAAATAATACGTCAGGTTTAAAGATAACAGGAACAGTGACTAGTAATGCTGGTAAAGTAGGTAGTTGTAGTACTACTATTAAAATAGATAAAACAGTACCTTCTAAGCCAACTATAACAGCTACTGATAATATTTCTAGTAATGATTGGCATATTAATAATTTTAACTTAACCATAAGTGGAGGAAGTAATATAAGCGGCAATATTTATTATTATGGAACTTCTACTAATCCTACAACTCAAGCTACATCAATTACTATATCTTCTGCTACATCTGGAACCACTTATTATATTAAAAATTGTAGTAATGCAGGACTTTGTAGTGATAACAGTAATTATATAGCTAAATTAGATTTAGCTGATCCAACTACTCCAATAATTAAAGGTGGAAGTAGTAATTGGCTAACAGAACCAGCAACAATATCTTTACAGCAAGCTAGTACATCTACTAGTGGCATTAAGCATTATGAATATTATAAAACATCTTCTTCAAGTCTTCCAACTGATAACACTGAAGCAACGGGTACAACAACAAACACTTTAACAGTATCAGATGGTGGTACTACATATATTTATTACAGAGCTGTTTCTAATAGTGGTAGAAAAAGTTTATGGAGTCTTCCTCAAGTTATAAACTTGAAGTTTAGCATAAAAGACAAAATAATAGCTAATAGTAATGATACCTTTACTATAACTAAAGCATCTCCACAAGAAGTAGCAGAAAATGGTATATATTCATCAACAAACACCAATACTGGAGCTAAAACATATTTTTATAGAGGAAATGTTACAAATAATTATGTATCATTTGCAGGATTAATGTGGAGAATAGTTCGTGTTAATGAAGATGGAACTATTAGAATAATACTTCAAGATGGAATTAATAATAATCAATTAGTTAAATACTCTGAAACTATAACTGGAATTAATTCAATGTACTACAGTAACTCTGCAGTTAAAACATCACTAGAATCATGGTATAATAGTACACTATCATCTTATGATAGCCTAATTGCTACTGAGATGTACTGTGAACAATCAAGAGTTGTTTGGGGAACCAATAATAAAACAACTAATGGTGAAAAAATATATACTTCATACACACCAACCTTTAAATGTGCTAACGATAAAACCGGCCACGGAATAATTAATGCTAAAGTAGGAATTCTAAGTGTAGATGAAGTTAGATATGCCGGAAATCAATTTTATGTTGACAATGCTAACAATTATTTAACTAACACAAGTGCTGGTTTTTGGACAATGAGTCCAGGTGGCGTTGATAAATCAGATAGTAATTTAGGATGCGTTTGGCCACTAAAAACATCAGGAGCTATGGGAACCAATCAGTTAGTAAACTCATATTCTATCAGACCAGTAATTAATCTTAATGCCAATATAACTGTAACAGGAACAGGTACAAGTTCTGATCCTTATATAGTTCATTAAAAAAATTAGGTATTCACACGAATATCTAATTTTTATTTATATATTATATTATATATATTTTTTATATTTATTATATAATTTCATTAGTTCAAGATAAGTGTTTTTACTAACATCATTTTGTAACTTTTTCCAAATTTCCTCACTATTATCAAATAATTCTTCCCAATAATTTTTAATATAAAAATAAATAGTATTAATTTCCATATCACTTACTTGATAATTATTATTGTTAATAAATTTTATAATATCTTCTTTTTTTAATTTATCAATATAACTTTTTAATATTTGTTTTTGCATTTTTACCTCCTAACAAAATATATGTAAGTTTTTCATCTTTTAATACAAACTAATAATGGTGATAAAAATGAATATAAAGACATTTAATATTAATAAACGTATAAATGTATTAAGTATTATTATAATTATTATATTTTTAATTTTAATTATTAATTTAATATATATTATTTGTTTTAAATCTAATTTTTATCAAAAAAAATTACTTGAACTAACAGATGTTACTATATATGGTGAAAGTGCACCTAGAGGTAGAATTTATGATCGTAATTATAACTTATTAGTAGATAATGATAAAGTTCCAGTAATTTATTATAAAAAACAAGCTAACATAACCAGTAAAGAAGAAATTGAATTAGCATATTCATTAATTGATTTAATTGAATTACCATATGAGAAATTATTAACTAGAAATTTAAAAGAATTTTATTTAGTAATATATAAAGAAGAATGTAATGAAAAAATTGCTAAAGAAGAATGGGATAAATTAAAGAAAAGAATATTAACTAGTACTGATATTGATAATTTAAAGATTTCTAGAATAACTGATGAAGATTTAAGTGTATTTAATGATAATGATAAAAAGGCTGCTTATTTATATTATTTAATGAATCAGGGATATTCTTATTCAGAAAAAATTATTAAGAGTAATGCCACTGATAGTGAATATGCTTATTTTTCAGAAAATAATTCTGATTTAAAAGGCTTTGATACTAAAGTTACTTGGAAAAGAATATATAAATATGGAGATACTTTAAAAAGTATTTTAGGTAGTGTTGGTAGTATTCCAAAAGAGGAAAAAGAATATTATTTAAATAATGGTTATGCCCTAACAGATATAGTTGGTTTAAGTAATATAGAAAAACAGTATGAAGAACTATTACGAGGTTCTAAGGCAGAATATAAAAAAATTAATAATAATCAATTAGTTTTAGTAAAAGAAGCCAAAAGAGGAAAAGATATTGTTCTTAATATTGATATTAATCTACAGAAAGAAGTAGATAGTATAATTGATTTTTATTTAAAAAGAGCTAAAGGTGAAGCTAATACCAAATATTTAAGTAAGACTTATGTCGTGATTCAAAGACCTAATACCGGTGAAGTTTTAGCTATATCAGGTAGACAAATATTAAAACAAGATAATAAATATAATACTTATGATATAACGCCATATGCACTAACTGATCCTATGACTCCTGGTTCGGTAGTAAAAGGTGCATCAATGTTAGTAGGATATAATACTGGTGTTGTTAAGATGGGTGAATATATGACTGATGAATGTATTAAACTTGCTAATATCCCAGCTAAATGTTCATCACATAGAGTAGGAAGATTAAATGATATAGTAGCTTTAGCTGAATCAAGTAATGTTTATCAGTTTAAGATAGCAATGAAGGTAGCAAAAGCTGATTATAAGTATAATAAGAAAATTGAAATTGATCCCAGTGCTTTTGATATATATCGAAATACATTTAAAGAGTTTGGACTAGGCATAAAAACAGGAATAGACTTACCAGTAGAAAGTTTAGGTTATAGTGGTAAAAATAGAGCTGCTGATTTATTGCTTAATTTTGCTATTGGTCAATATGATAGTTATACTCCAGTCCAATTATCACAGTATATTACTACTATCGCATCAAATGGTAAAAGGTTGGAACCACACTTATTAAAAGAAATTCATGATAGTAGTGATAATGAAGAGATAGGTAAATTAATAAAAGTAATTGAACCTAATATTCTAAATACAGTAAATACTAAAGAGGAATATTTAAAACGAGTTCAAGAAGGATTTGTTGCCGTTATGGAAATTGGTTTAGGAAAAAGAGTTATGGGTAATAGTCCCAGTCCAGCAGGAAAAACAGGAACGAGTGAAAGTTTTATTGATGCTGATGGTGACGGTAAAATAGATACAGAAACAGTTAGTAATGCTTTTGTTGGCTATGCTCCAAGTTATGATCCGGTAATGTCTATAACCGTTACTTCCCCAGATGTAGCTCATTTTACTAATGGTAATACATATTTATCTTATATGAATCGTTTAATAGCTAGAAAAATATCTAATAAATATTTTGAAATGTTTAAAGTTGATGAAAAAAAGTAAAATTATGTAAAAAAGTTTTTGCATTTTTATAAATACTAATGTATAATACATATAGGAAACAAGGAGGGATTATTGTGGCAAAGGTAGGAAATAGACAAAATAAGACTTTAGTTTGTACTGTTTGCGGTAAAGAAGGATATAGAAAAAGCAAAAATGTAAAAAACACAACTGACCGTTTAGAACTTAGTAAATACTGCTCTAACTGTAGAAAACATACTACACATAAGGAAAAGAAGTAGGGTTATATTTAGTGCTTAGACATCTATTAATTATTCTAAATTAATAGAAATGTAGGCTAACCAAGTAACAGGTCGTCTTTCAAAAAAAGAAGCAAAAGGAATGTATGCAAATCCTTCTGTTATTAATCAAAGAAAGAAAATTATTAAAATAGGAAAAAGAAGATAGGAGAATTATGATTCTCCTATTGGTTTATTAAAGGAGGTCTAAAAATGATCAATACAAACGATTTAAAAGTTGGAATGACTATCCAAATGGATGGTAATATTTTTACTGTTTTAGAAACTGGACATGTAAAACCAGGTAAAGGAGCTGCTTTCGTTACAGCTAAATTAAAAAACTTAAGAACAGGTTCTATCATTGAAGAAAGATTTAATGCTGGTACTAAAGTAGAATCAGCTCGTATTGAAAAAAGAGATATGCAATATCTATATGAAATGAGTGGAACTTACTACTTTATGAATATGGAAACTTATGATCAAATAGAATTAAGTAAAGATACATTAGGTGATGATGCTAAATACTTAAAAGAAAACTTAATGGTTAATATTACTTTTTATGAAGGTGAAGTATTAGGACTTTCACTTCCTGATAAAATTGAATATGTAATTACTCATTCAGAACCAGCTGTAAAAGGTAATACATCAAGTGGAGCTATGAAAGATGCAACACTTGAAAATGGTATGACTATTAAAGTTCCATTATTCATTGAAGAAGGAGAAACTATTTTAGTTACTACTAAAGATGGAAAATATGCATCTCGTGCTTAAGAGATGCTTTTTTTGACTAAGGAGACAAAATGAAGGATACAAAAACATTTATATATAATGCAGATAAATTATATTATTTTAAAAAAGAAATCACTTTAGAAAAGCAAGCAGTTAGAACAACTGGCATTCATTTTGATTTAGAAGCATCAAAAGGTTTAACAAAATCAAAGCAGAAAAGAAATATAAAAAAAGCAATGAAAAAGTTAATAAATAATAGTGATGTTATTATGGCAAGTAGTGATTTTGCTGTCGGTGACACTATCATAACTTCTCAAGGAGTAATAATAGGCGATATACCAGCTTCAATCTTTTCTAAAGCAGAATTTAAACAAGATCAAAGAATAAATGATATATCAGCTAATTTTATCAATGACGCATATGTAGATAGTAAAGAACGCGTGTATGAACAAAATTTTGATTTAATTGATTTAACATATTTAGATTTATGTAAAAACTTATTAACTTCTGACATACAATTAGATAACGATGTTTACCTAACTTTGCTAGATTGTTTAATAGAAGTAGCTCAACCAATAAAATCAGATAGCTATGAATCAAATAGATCAACAATTGAAACAAACTATCAAAAATACTTATCAAAAGTAAAAACTAATTCACAAGAATATTAATCATATTCTTTTTTTTATATCATATCATGTACCAAAAGGAGAAATGGATATGATAAATAAACAGAGTTTATGGTTTTTAACATTATTTAGTTTGATATTAGTACTAAGTGTATATTATATTACTATGCCTAATGAGTTACTTCTTACTAATAACAGTAATTATTTAGAAAGCGAAAAGACAAATTCGGAGGTAAACAACGAAACAAGCGTAACAGTATCAGAAAGCGAATTATTAGTAGCTATGCGTGTAAATCTAGAAGAAGAACGTAGTCAAACTATAGCTGATTTAAGAACAACTTTGACTAATGAGGAGGCAACAAGTGAAGAAAAAAATAATGCTTACGAACAAATTAAATATATTACTGATTTAAAAGGACAGGAAGAGGCGATAGAAGAAAAATTAAAGAAAGAATTTAGTTTAGAATGTTTTGTTAAAGTAGACAATAATGAGGTTAAAGTAGTAGCAATTAAAGATAAACATGATACAGCTTTAGCCAATAATATTATGAAAAGTGTTCAAGCAGAATTCAAAAATAAGGTATATGTAACAGTAAAATTCGAAAAATAGGTAAAATAACTATTCTATTTTTTCACTTTCACATACAATACTATGAGTAATTATGTGTAGAAAAAATAGAGGAGTGAGATAGTGAATACAAAAATTCTAACTAAGAGAGAAAAAGAAGTTTTCTCTTTACTTATTTTAAATAAAACTACTAAAGATATAGCTAATGAATTAGGAATTAGTGAAAAAACAGTTAGAAATCATATTTCTAATGTGATACAGAAATTAGATGTTAATGGCAGAGCAGTAGCTGTTGTTGAACTATTAAAATTAAAAGAAATAGAATTATAGGAATAAACAAAAGTTTATTCTTTTTTCTTCTAAATATTAAAATTAAACATAGATTTAAGTAGGTAGGGTGATAACATGTTAAAAAGAAAAGCACTTAGAAAGATTATTATTACTACGTTTTCCTTTTTAATAGTATTTGTAATTTGTATAATTCCTGAAAAAATAAATAGTAATAAAGACTATTTAAATCCTGATATTAATATTGAATATGTTTCCAATCTTGGTACTAATGAAATTTATCTATTAGGACCTAATAATTATTTAGTTAAAACTAATATTTTATTAGAAGAAGATAATTTAAATAGTAAAATAAGAGGAATTATTAATTATTTGACTATTCAAAAAAACGATAAAATTCCAACTGGCTTATCTGGTATTATTCCGACTAATACTAAATTAAATAATATTGAATTAAAAGATAAAGTAGCAATCCTTGATTTTTCAGAGGAACTATTAAATACTACTTTAGAATTGGAAGAAAGAGTAATAGAATCAATTACTTATAGTGTAATTAACTTAAATGAGGTAGCCGGTGTTACTATTAAAATAAATGGTAATGTTTTAAGTGAACTTCCTAAAACTAAGAAAAAAATACCAGAAGTCATAACTAGAGACTTTGGTATTAATAAAGTGTTTGATATTGATAATCTAAATGGTATTCAAAAGGTTACTTTATATTATCTTGATAAAATTAGTAATAATAATTACTATGTACCAGTTACTAAATATCTAAATGATGATAGAGAAAAAATAAATATTATAATAGATAATTTATCAAGTAATTATATTTATGAATCTAGTTTAGTATCTTTACTTAATCAGGATACACAATTAATTAACTATGAACTTCAGGACGAAATAATGACACTTAATTTTAATCAAAGTATTTTTACTAATAATAAACTACTAGAAGAAGTTACTTATACTATAGCTGAATCAGTATGTGATACTTATAAAGTCAAAAGCGTTATTTTTGAAGTAAATGGTGAAGCTCTATATACTACTAATCAATGCTATAACGAAAATAAATAAAAACTCAGGTGGTTATTTAATTAGCCATCTGAGTTTTAATAAATTTTTATAAATCTGTGCTGTTCGATTGTATTATTAGTTTACTAATTGTATAATCGAATATAGGGAATACTAACTGTTGAGTACTTGCCAACTTCTTATAGGAAGGAGGCTTGATATTTGTGAAGAAAAAAGATTTACTAATCTCATTTCTAATACTAATTATCATTTTATTAATAGTCTCTTTAATGATTCTATGCATAAAAAAATAGTACTCAATCTGCATTAGATTAAGTACTAAACCAATTATTTGGGTAAGTACTCAACAAGCTAAAGTTAAGTATTTCCCTTATTTATTGTATGAAGCTTCCTTCATCTATATACATAATATCATAAATACAAATTATATTCAAGTACTTCAAAGGCCATTTTCAATTTAATAATTTCATTTGTCTTTAAAACATTGAGTAATATATCATATAACATATAAATAATAATCAAATGGAGAATTGAAGATTTTTTGCTAAAAGTATTGACAATTTTATCCTAATAGTTATATAATTTAAATGTTCATTTGAGCAGGACGCTCTGTTAGCTCAGCTGGATAGAGCAATGCCCTTCTAAGGCATCGGTCTGGGGTTCGAATCCCTAACAGGGCACCATTATTAAAATAAACTCGAGTTTATACTCGAGTTTTATTTTTTTTAAAATTAACTTATTTGTTTCCTTTAACACAACTTTCTAAAATAGTAAGAATTTTATTTTTAGTATCATCATCAGCTTTTTGCCATACTAATTCAAAAAATACTCCCATACCAGGTAAAGTGATTTCATCATTATTTTTGATACTTTCTTCAATAGCATCTCTTAATACATTAATATCATCACCTTTAAAGTTATTAATAATATGACTTCTAATATCTAAATTCATTATAATTCTCCTTTCAATAATATTTTGCTAAGAATTATAACTTTTATACTAAGTTATAGTTTTTTTTCTTGTTTCATGATAAAATTGAATAGACTGAGTGGTGATTACATGTTTGTTAATATCAATGGTAATAGTATAGAAGTAATAATTACTAAAAAAAGAGGTAATAAAAATACTTATTTACGTATAAAAGATGATTTAAAACTTTATGTAACTACTTCTTTTTTAATGAGTGACAAAAAAGTAAAATCAATTATTGATGAAAATATGGCTTCTATAGTTAAAATGTATCAGAAACAACTTTATAAACAAGAACTTAAAAATTCTTTTTATTATTTAGGTAAAAGATATGATTTAGTTCGCATTAATACTAATAAAGTATCAATAGGTGAAGAAAAGATATTTGTACCAACTGATTTTGACGTCGATAAATGGTTAAAAAAAGAAGCTTCAATTCTTTTTAAAGAAAGACTAGATTATTGGTATAATAGTTTTGATCGTAGTATTCCATATCCTAACTTAACTATTCGTAAAATGACTAGTCGTTGGGGTGTATGTAATTCTAAATTAAAACGTGTAACTCTTAACTTAGAACTAATAAAAAAAGAACCATATTGCTTAGATTACGTTATCGTTCATGAATTATCACATTTTATTGAAATGAACCATTCAAATAGATTTTGGAAAGTAGTAGAAGCAAATTATCCTAATTATAAAGAAGTTAGAAGAATTATGAAAAATTATTAGAGGTGGCTTATGTTAATTACTAGTTTAGATAATGATAAAATAAAAGAGTGTGTTAAATTAAAAGAAAAAAAGTATCGTGATAACTATAATAAGTTTTTAGTAGAGGGAGATCATTTAGTAATAGAAGCATATCGTAGTGGTTTATTAGATGAAATCCTACTAGAAGAAGATAGTATTTCTGTACTTGATATTCCTATTACTTATGTTACTAAAGAAATAATAGAAAAACTATCTACTTTAGAGTGTCCAAGTCATATTATAGGAATATGTCATAAGAAAGAGGAAAACCCTAACTATGGTAATAAAATATTACTACTAGATAGAGTTCAAGACCCAGGTAATTTAGGAACTATTCTTCGTAGTAGTAAAGCTTTTGGTGTTGATACTGTTGTTTTAGGGGATGAAACAGTTGATTTATATAATCCTAAGGTAATTAGATCTACTCAAGGTAATCAGTTTCATTTAAATGTAGTATCAGCTAATTTAAAGGAAGTTATAGCTAAACTAAAAGAACTTGAAATACCTATTTATGGTACTAGAGTAGAATATGGCGAGGATATTAGAAAATTAAGTAGTCGCGATAAAGAAAAATATGCTCTTATTATGGGAAATGAAGGTAGAGGCGTAAATCCTGAAATATTAGAACTTTGTGATAAATTTATTTATATTGAACTAGATAATGAAGTTGAAAGCTTAAATGTAGCTATAGCTACTTCTATCTTACTTTATGAATTAAGTAGGAGGGACTAATGGAAGAATATATTTATATAGGTAAAATAGTTAATACTCATGGTATTAAGGGTGAAGTTAGAATATTATCTGACTTTGAAAAAAAAGATCGAGTTTTTGTTGTTGGAATGCCTATTTATATTGGTAGAAAGAAAGAAAAAGAAATAATTAATAGTTATCGACATCATAAGAATTTTGAAATGATAACAATGAAAGGGTATAATGATATTAATCAGATTTTAAAGTATAAAGGTTTATATGTATATATTAAAAAGGAAGATTTAAAACTTGAAAAAGATGAATACTTAGAAACGGATTTAATTGGTCTTTCTGTTATGGTTGATGGTGTTAAAAAGGGAATAGTAGAAGATATTGGTGATGCTGGACATAATAAATTATTAATTATAAAATCTAATGAAAAAACTATTTATATTCCATATCAAAAAGAATTTATTTCTAATGTTGATTTTAATAATGGTACTATTACTATCACACCAATTAAGGGGATGTTTGAATGAAAATAGATATTTTGACTTTATTTCCAGAAATGTTTCAAAACTTTACTACTGAATCAATAATAAAAAGAGCTATTGATAAAAAAATAATAGAAGTTAATATTATTGATTTTAGAAAATATTCTAATGACCCCCATCAAAAAGTGGATGATACTCCTTATGGTGGTGGAAGTGGCATGGTTTTAATGTGCCAACCTATATATGATTGTATCGAAAGTATTAAAACTAAGGATAGTAAAGTAATAATGTTAACACCAGATGGTAATGTTTACAAAGAAAGTATTGCTTATGATCTTGCTAAAGAAAAACATTTAATATTATTATGTGGCCATTATGAAGGATTTGATGAAAGAATTAGGAATATTGTAGATATGGAAATATCTATTGGTGATTATGTTTTAACAGGTGGAGAGTTACCAGCTATGGTTGTAGCTGATTCAGTTATAAGACTTGTCAATGGAGTGATTGAAAAAGAGAGTCATTTGATAGATAGTTTCAACGACTCATTATTAGATTATGAAACTTATACTAAGCCAGCTGACTTTAGGGGAATGAAAGTGCCTGATGTATTATTATCAGGTGATCATAAAAAAATAGATGAATTTAGAAAAAATTCGCGTTATAATAGAACTAGAGAACGTAGACCAGATTTATTAGAAAAGTAGGTGAATTCAATGCTCGATAAAAAATATCTAATTGTTAAGAATAAGAATGATAAAGCTATCACATATTTTGAATATGATAAGATGGAAGGATATGATTTATCACCTAAAAAGGGTGTAAAGATAGAAGATGCTATTAACGTTAATAAAGTAGTTATTATTAATCCATCTTTAGCAGAAAAAGTAGCTAAAAAGAAATTTAATTTAAAATTTCGTAAATTAGTTCAACTTTTAAATGTAATTTTTGAAAGCGATGATGATACCGGAACTGCTTACCATGAAGGCTTAAATGAGATTAGTAAATTACGAATGGAATTACTAAATAAATATCGTAAACACTTAGAAAAAGAAGAAGCTGATTTAATGGATAAAAAATTAGATATTTTAGAGCAGGAATTGAAAGTAAGACTTTACTATTTAGAGCAGAATTATCAAGAAAACTATGTAAATGAAAACGAAATAGGTAAAAGAAGTAGATGATAAAAAAAGTATTTGCATATTTATGATTACTGTGTTATAATTTAATGCGTTAGTAATCCGCTGTTACTAGTTTGATATGATTACTGTTGAAACAAGAAAGGAGAGATATCGTATGGCAAATGTAATTGATAAGATTACTGCTAAACAACTAAACCCTAACGTTCCTGAATTTCGTGTAGGTGATACAGTTAGAGTAGATGTTAAGATTATCGAAGGTAAAAGAGAAAGAATTCAAGCATTCGAAGGAATCGTAGTTTCTCGTAAGAATGGTGGAGTTAATGAAACTTTCACTGTTAGAAAAGTATCTTCAGGAGTTGGAGTAGAAAGAATTTTCCCACTTCATTCACCTAAAATCGCTGGAATTACTGTTATCAAAAAAGGTAAAGTAAGACGTGCTAAATTAACATTCTTAAAAGATTTAGTTGGCGGATACAGAATTAAAGAAAGAAGAGATAAATAAGGCCAAGCCTTATTTTTTCTTTTAGGTAATATTTATGGATAATATAAAAAAAATTGGTAAAGAAGTAATACCATACCTAGTAATAATAATTTTAGTATTATTAATTAAAGCATTTATATTTACGCCGGTTATTGTCAATGGACCAAGTATGATGACTAATCTTCATGATAAGGATATAATGATTTTGGATAAAATAGGTATGAAAATAAATGGTATTAATCGTTTTGATATTGTAGTAATACAAACAAGTCAAAGTAAAATAATCAAAAGAGTAATAGGTCTACCAGGTGAAATCATAGAATATAAGGATAATAAATTATATATAAATGATAAAGAAGTAGAAGATCCATATCCAAGTCAAATTACTAGTGATATTGAAAGACAACTTATTCCAGAAAATACCTATTATGTACTTGGTGATAATCGTACTGATTCTGTTGACAGTAGAATATTAGGACCAATTGATAAAAATAAAATATTGGGACATGCCACATTTATTATTTATCCATTTAATAGATTTGGCAGTAGATAAGTAGTACAGTAAAAATATAAATTAAGGAAGTAATAAATATGAATAAAGAAATAAGTGTGTTAAAAGATAGAGCATGGATAGAAATAGATTTAGATAACTTAGAACACAATATAAATGAAATAAAGAAAATTATTTCTAATGATACAGAAATAATGGCTGTAGTTAAGGCTAATGCCTATGGACATGATAGTATTTTAGTAGCTAAAAAGTTATCTAGTATAGGTATAAATAATTTTGCCGTAGCTACTCTTGAAGAGGGAATAGAACTACGTAAAAACGATATATCTGGTAATATTTTAATATTAGGATATACTAATTTTGATGACTTGAAATACGTAATTGAATATGATTTAATCCAAACGATTGTTGATTATAATTATTCAGAAACTATTAAAGAATTAACCTTACCAGCTAAACTTAAATGTCATATAAAAATAAATACTGGTATGAATAGAATTGGTGAAAAATATAATAATCTAGATAAATTATCAGCTATATATAGTAATCCTAAATTAGATATTTTAGGTACATTCAGTCATTTGTGTGTGGCAGATTCAGATAAAAAAGAGGATATTGAATTTACTCATAAGCAAATTGATAATTTTATGAGCTGTATCACTAGTCTTAAAGAAAAAGGTTATAATGTTGGTAAAACCCATATTCAAAGTAGTTATGGTATAGTTAATTATAATGAATTAAAATTTGATTATGTACGTGCCGGTATTTTGATGTATGGAGTAAATGGTGAGATTAATGCATATCAAAAGATAAAAATGGATATAAAACCATTATTGTCACTTAAGGCTAGAATAACTAGTATAAAAGAAATAGAAGCCGGTGATAGCATAAGTTACGGTAGAACATATATTGCTAGTTCTAAGCAAAGAATTGCTACCATATCGCTAGGATATGCTGATGGCTTACCTAGAAGTTTATCTAATAAAGACATGATAGTTAAAATAAATAATAATTATCGAAAAGTTTTAGGCAAAATATGTATGGATCAGCTAGTAATCGATATAACTGATATTGATGACGTTGATGTTGGAAGTGTGATTTATATAATAGATAGCAGTGATTCTAAACTATCAGCGGAATTATTAGCTGAAAAAGCTGATACTATAACTTATGAACTATTAAGTAGATTAGGTCAAAGATTGCCTAGAATAAAAAAATAGATTATTATCTATTTTTTTAATGTATTAAAAAGGAGGAAAACTAATGTACGGAGCGATAATTGGCGATTTAGCCGGTAGTATTTACGAATATAGTCAATTAAAATCAATAAGTAATATTAATGCAGATAAAATAATAACAGAAGCTTCTTTTTATAGTGATGATACTATTTTAACTATCGCTATATTAGATGCTATACTAAATAAAGGTAATTACGAAGAATATTTAAAAAAATATATTAAAAAATATGCTAACTACAAACCTGATTTTACTCCTTATTTTAAAACTCCTTTTTCTAAGGGACTAATAGATTGGAGTAATTCATCTATAGTAGGTACTAGCACTGGTAATGGAGCTATGATGAGAATATCACCAGTAGGATATTTATTTAATACTGAGGAAAGTGTTATTAAAAATGCACAACTAGCAACTATACCATCTCATAATTCGAAAGAAGCAGTAGCAGCAGCAACAATTGTAGCTTTAATGATATTTTATTTTAGAAATGGACTATCTAGAGATGAAGTATATCAAAGACTAAATATAAAAATAGAATATCACCCATTTAAAAAGTTTAATACTACTTGCCATGAAACAATAGGAAATTGCCTGTATGCATTATATAATAGCAAAAGTTTTGAAGATGCTATTAGAAAAACTATTTCAATGGGAGGAGATACTGATACTAATGCTTGTATAGTAGGATCTATCGCAGAATCAATGTATCCAATTTCACCAGCACTTATAAGTGAAGCTGAGAGTAAATTACCAAAAGAATTTGTAAAAATATTAAGAATGTAAAAATAGTTCTTATTTTAAAATGAAAGAAATAAACATAGGCTTAAATAATTTTTGACAAAACACAACTAGAATGCTATAATATGCAGCAATTAAGGAGGAAATGTTATGGCTGAAAATATTAAAATTGATTTTGATAATATGACTAAAGAAGAAATAGTAAGAATTAGTTTGAAAAAAAATAATAAAGGTATTGCAACTTCACGTGCTTTAGCTGCTCAAAAACACTTATGGGAAAAGGCTGGAGAGCCATTTAGTGGTAGTGATCATTATAAAAGAGACATGACAGCTGTTCGTAAACTTTAATAATTAAAAGGCACTTGAGAAAGTGCTTTTTTTATTGATATTAAGTTGAAATTTAAAATATAGTTTTTATATTTTAAATTTAATGCTATAATAATCACTAAAAAAGGTGGGATACCATGGATATTATAACAGATGCCTTAAAAATTATAGATAATAGTACAAGTAATATTAAAAATGCTTATTTCCATGAAGAGTCATTTATATATATGAAAACAAACGAGAGGATACAAGATTATATAAATTATTTATTAAATAAAAGACATATACTGTCTGTTATAGGATCTGGGGATCAAATACTAAATACAGCAATAACTAGTCCTCAAGTAATAGATTGTTTTGATATAAGCGTGTATCCAGAATATTTTATAAATTTAAAACTAGCAGCAATTAAAACTTTATCTAAAGAAGAATATTTAGACATGTTTTTTGAAAGTGCTTTAACCACAAAAGACGAATACTATGATGATTTATACTTTGATAAAATTAGAAGTGAATTACCAAAAAAATACCAAGATTTTTGGAATAGTTTATTAAATCATACTGATTGGTATGAAATAACTAATTCAAGTTTATTTTCTAGTGAAGTAGTTACTAGAGATTATGCCAAGAAGCAGAACTTATACTTAAGTGATGCTGTATATAATACTTTAAAAGACAAAATAGCCAAAATCAAATTTAATTTTTATGTTGGAAACATATTAGATATATATAAAGCATTTAATCAAAAATATGATTTAATATTTTTATCAAATATACTTGCTTACGCAGATAAATTGGAGTATAGAAATATGCTAGATTATTTTAATTTAAGTGAAGATGGCTATATATTAACTTATTTATTTGACAATTTATCAGAAAATACTAAAATTTTTAATAATTCAAGAGTAAAAATAAAAAAGTTTGATAATTCAGATAACGGAATTATGATATATAGTAAATAATTAAATAAGCATCAGGGTATTAACGCTGTTTTTTTAGTGTAAATAGGAGCATTTAACAAGAAAAGTGATTAAAATAATTCAAGCTCTTATAAAATAGCGTGTTTATTAACATCTGAAACTAGAAAAAAAGATTCTTATATTGTATAATATTATTAGTTATTGGAACTTTATAAATAATTTATAGCAAAGTTTATTCAAAGAGAAAGGAGAAAAAATATGGAAGATAATAACTTAATCATATATAAAAATAGTGATGGCAATATTGTAGTAGATGCAATATGCAAAGATGAAACGCTATGGTTATCTCAAAAAGGAATGTCAAAAGTTTTCGAGTGTTCAACAGATAATATAAGTCTACATTTAAAACATATATTTCAAGATAATGAATTAAATAAAGATTCAGTTACCGAGAAATGCTCGTTAACTGCTGATGATGGGAAAAAATATAACACAACAATTTATAATTTAGATGCTATAATTGCAGTGGGTTATAGAGTAAATTCTAAAAAAGCAACAGAGTTTAGAATATGGGCTACTAAAATATTAAAAGAATATATGATAAAGGGATTTGCTTTAAATGATGAAAGATTTATAAAAGGTAATAAATATGACTCAAAGTATTTTGATGAATTATTAGAACGCATTAAAACAATTAGAGTTAGTGAAAGAATGTCATATCAAAAAATTTCTGATTTATTCATAGCAACTTCAACCGATTATAATCCAAAATCAGAGGATGCATATACTTTCTTTAAAATAGTACAAAATAAACTTCATTATGCAATTAGTGGACATACTGCAGCTGAGCTAATATATAGTAGAGCTAATTCAGAAAAAGAACATATGGGACTTACAAATTGGAAAAATTCTCCGGATGGGTTGATATATAAATATGACGTCATAGTTGCTAAAAATTATTTAGATGAAGAAGAACTGAACAAATTAAATGATTTAACCAATATGTTTTTAGTATTTGCAGAAGATGAAGCAAAAGAAAGACATATTATGACAATGAAAGACTGGATAGATGCGACAGATGATTTATTAAAATTTAGAAGAAAAGAAGTGTTACAAAATAGTGGAAACATATCCCATAAACAAGCAGTAGAAAAAGCAGAAAATGAATATGAGAAATATAGAGTAATACAAGATCAAAAATATATTTCTACAATGGATGAATTTTATAATAGATATTTTAAGGAAAATGATAAATAATGCAAATAGTAACTTTAAAGTTAGAGGGAGCATAGCGTAATGGAAGAAAATATATATTACCATATTCATAGAATTGATAAAGAAATTGATGATAAATGGTGTGAAGGAGCAACTATAAATATAGGAAATGAATATAACTTATTTTATAAGTCTTGTACAGAATTTGAAGCTAAATTTTTAAAATACGAGGATAAAAATAAAGTTCCTTGGAGTAATGCTTATAAGTATGTTTTAAAGAACCATTTATTAAATTATGATAGAGCATATGAGTTGCTTGATAAGGCTGATTATATAATAGGTGAATATCAGATGTTATTGAGAGAAAATACTTATGAAGAAATCAGGAGAACTTATTTTAATAATTTACCCAGTAGAACTTGTTGTATTTGGCTATGCAAAGAAAAACAATTAAACTTTTGGAAAGATAAATTTAAGGGAAGTAATTATAAGATATTTATGGTTAAAGTTTATGAAAAAACTTTTAAATCCAATAATAATATGATAGTTGCTCCAAGTAATTCATATAACAAAATGAAAGAAATGGCAAAAAAATATTGGGAATATGAGGATAAGACTGAACAAGAAGATGATGAATATTTATATATTGGAAAAATTAAGATAATTAAAGAGTTAATATAGAATAAATATAAAACAATTATGTATTTTAAGTATTAGTAATCAATTTTATAAATGTAAAGAAGGAAGTGGAAATCATGGATATGCACCAAAAAAGAAAAATGAGACAAGAAAAGAAAAATAATCAACAAAATATAGGGGTTGCAAAAAATGTTATCAATTGGTACCCAGGTCACATGGCTAAAACCAAACGTGAAATAAAGGAAAAATTAGATTTAATAGATATTGTTTATGAAGTGGTAGATGCTAGAATGCCACTTAGTTCAAAAGTTGCAGATATAAATGATTTAATTAAGGATAAACCTAGAATTTTAATAATTACCAAATATGATCTTTGTGATAAATCGGAAACAGATAAATTAATAAACTATTATCAAAGCATTGGCTATACTACTGTTGTGGTAGATTTAATGAGTGGTAAAAATGTTAATCAAATTATTACAGAAAGCACTAAACTACTTCAGGATATGAATGAAAAAAGAAAATTAAAAGGGTTAAAACCTAGAAACATCAGAGCTTTGATAGTAGGTGCTCCTAATGTAGGAAAAAGTACTTTAATAAATCGTTTGGTTGGTAAAAAAGCAGTATCAATAGGAGATAGACCAGGTGTTACTAAGAACCTAGGGTGGATTAGAATACATAAAGATATTGATCTATTAGATTCACCAGGAATTTTATGGCCAAAACTAGAAAATCAATATCAAGCCTTTATTTTAGCAAGTTTATCGTCAATTAAAGAAGAAATTATCGATCCACAGGAATTAGCTCTTTTCATTTTGAAAATACTAAATAAATTATATCCAGAGAAATTAAAAGATCGTTATGGATTAGAAGAAATAAACTTTAATGAAATTGAAAAAGCACTTGATACAATTGCTAAAAAAAGAGGAGCACTTATGAAAGGTGGCATAAGTGATTATGATAAAGTATATACAATTATTATTAGAGATTTAAAAGATAATAATTTTGGTTTAATTACTCTAGATAGAATAGAAGATATAAAATAATTAACCATTCTAAATAATTAATGATATAATAAAATTTATCAGGAGGTAGTAATATGGATGAAGAAGAACTAATCTCAATAAGTCCTAATCAATTATTAAGTGAATATGGAATAGATTCAACTAATATGACTTATAAACAGCAAATCAGAGTGTTAAGGGATTTACGAGTTGAAAAAAGTGTTGACTTGGATATTTTAGAATTGAAACATAGTGGTGATGCTTTCTTTAATGAATATCAAAAACTGCAAATAGAAATTTATAATGTTTCAAGCTGTATTATGCAAGTTAAAGAAATTTATAATTATAGAAAAAAAGAACAAACTAAGAAACTTATGAAAAAAATAATGCCAATAAAGAAGAATTAAACTAAAAGAGGTATTTATGGAAAAGGTAGACTTATATCAATATGAACATGATTTATGGAATAATGGAATTAATTATATAGGAGGAGTAGATGAGGTTGGTCGTGGGCCTTTAATAGGACCAGTAGTAACAGCATGTGTTGTTTTGCCTAAAGATTTTTATCTTGAAGGATTAACTGATTCTAAAAAACTAACAGAAAAGAAAAGAGATATCTTTTATGACTATATAATGGAACATGCTTTAGCCGTTAGTGTTGGTATGATGGATGAAAAAGTAATAGATGAAGTAAACATTTATGAAGCTACTAAACTTGCAATGTATCAAGCTATTAATAACTGTCCAATTAAACCAGAACATGTATTAATTGATGCTATGAAACTTGAAAATTTAGATATACCATCAACTTCTATTATTAAAGGAGATGCTAAAAGTGTAACTATTGCAGCCGCAAGTGTTATCGCAAAAGTTACTCGTGATAGAATGATGATAGAACTAGATAAAAAGTATCCTATGTATGGTTTTAAAAGCCATAAGGGATATCCAACAAAGAAACATGTTGAAGCTATTCTAAAATATGGACTTATTGATGGTTATCGTAAGACCTTTAAACCGATTTCAGAAATAATAAAAACTGATAAAAGTCTAGTTAAAGTAAAACAATAAATAAAGGAGTACGAATATGGAAAGATTTGAGGAATTTTCTGAAGATAGAAAGAATGAACAAAGCTTATATGCTTTAATTAATTATTTTAAGTTGTTAACTAAATTACAATATACTAAGACAATTGTTACACCATTATGTAAAGGAGTATGGAAAACAGTAATTATTGAGTCAGATTATAATAAATTTATTCTAATAGATGGAGCTGAAAACCTTAATCGTTTAGCTAATGACGTTGAAACAGGTAACATTAATATAACTGATTATAACTATAAAGAATTATGGCAACAATTATTAGACTTAATTAATAAGTTAAATGATATAAAGATAAGTGAAAGCTATTCATTAAAGCAAGCTAAAGAAGAGGTTGAACTTTTAATAAATCAACATATGAGCCTTGAAGTAACAATTAATAATTATGTAGGTACTGATAAATTAAATGCTTATGAATTATTAAAAAGACAATTACCAACTAAACTTAAAGAAAATGATGTTGTAACTGATTTAGGTAAAGTTAAAGTTAAAAATTATACAACCGTATAAGAAAGGTAAAAATATCTTTCTTTTTTCATATACTCTTATTAGGAGAGTGAAAATATGTATCAGCCATACATCTTAAAGTATGATTATAGTGGCTTAATACCGCATATTAGTAAAAAAACAATGGAGGTTCATTATAACGGTCATTATTTAAAATATTTAAAAAATTTAAACGAAATATTAGAGAAAAACAATTATTCTTTTAAATATCCAATTAGTTGGATTTTTGATAATATAGATGTTTTTCCTATTAAAGATCGTGATACTATTATTTATAATGCTGGTGGAGTAAGTAATCATGAACTATATTTTGATTCTATGTCCCCTAAAAAAGATAACTACATTCCAGAACCATTAAATAGTGCTTTAGTAAGAAAATTCGGAAGTGTTAAACATTTTTATGAACAATTATCAGATTTAGCATTAGACCTACCAGGTTCAGGTTATACTTTTTTAACAGTAAAACATGGTGAATTATATTTACTAAATTTAGCTAATCAAGATAGTCCATATAGTTTTGGTATGGTACCAATACTTGCTTTTGATATTTGGGAACATGCTTATTATTTGGATAGATATAATGATCGTAAAACATATATTGAAGAATTTTTAAAAGTAATTGATTTTACTAATGCTAATAAGATATATCAAGAAAGTATTAAAAAAAGTTAGTATTTTTAGAATTAACTTGGTATGATATAAATATAAAATAAAATTGACAAAACTAAAAATAACTAGTATAAATTTAATGGAGGTGTGATGTCATGAAAAAAAACTTAGTAATAGTAGAATCACCTGCTAAAAGTAAAACAATAGAAAAATATTTAGGGCCAGGATATAAAGTTGTATCTTCTAAAGGACATATTAGAGACCTAGCTACTACTGGTAAATATGGATTAGGTGTAGATATAGATAATAATTTTGAACCAAGTTATACTTATATTAGTGGTAAAAAGAAATTAGTAAGTGAGTTAAAAAAAGATGTAAAAGAAGCAGATAGAGTTTATCTAGCTACCGACCCCGATCGTGAGGGAGAAGCTATTAGTTGGCACTTAAAAGAAGCTCTTGGTATTAAGGATAAAGATTATGATCGTGTTTTATTTCATGAAATCACTCATGATAAAGTAATAGATGCTTTTAAAGAACCTAGAAAAATTGATGATGATTTAGTAAAGAGTCAAGAAACAAGAAGAATATTAGATCGTATTATTGGTTTCCGTTTATCTAAATTAATGCAATCTAAGACTGGAGGTACTAGTGCTGGTCGTGTTCAAAGTGTTGCATTAAAACTAATAGTTGATCGTGAAAGAGAAATCAAAGCCTTTGTTCCAGAAGAGTATTGGACAATAACTGCAAACTTCGAAAATTTTGAAGCAGAGCTATTTGAATACAAGAATAAGAAAATTGAAATACCAAATGAACAAGAAGCTAATCGTATTTTGACTGAATTAACAGATACTTACCATTTAGAAAAACAAGAAGAAAAACTTAAAAATAAGAAAAGCAAGCCACCATTTATTACTAGTACTTTACAGCAAGAAGCTTCAACTAAATTAGGTTTCCCAGCTAAAAAAACAATGAGTCTTGCTCAAAAATTATATGAAGGTATTGACTTAGGCAGTGAAACAGTTGGTCTTATTACCTATATGAGAACTGATTCTGTTCGTTTATCAGATGAATTTATTGGAGCTAGTAAGAACTATATTGAAAAAAATTATGGTAAAGATTATGTTGGTTATACTAAACAAGCAAAGAGTAAAGAAAATGTACAAGATGCCCACGAAGCTATTCGTCCAACAAGTATTCTCAGAACACCATTATCAGTAAAAGAATACTTATCAAACGATGAATTTAAATTATATCGTATTATTTATTACCGTGCTTTAGCTTCAATTATGGCTGATGCTAAGGTTAATCAAACAACAGTAGTATTTAATAACCAAGATTACTTATTTAAAACAACAGGCCAAGTTTTAGTATTTGATGGTTATTTAAAAGTATATGCCGATTATGAATCAAGTGAAGATAAGGTTTTACCTGAGTTTACAGCTGAAAATTATATAACTAACGATGTTGAAAAGAAACAACATTTTACTAGTCCACCATCACGTTATACTGAAGCTAAATTAATTCAGGAAATGGAAAAGCTAGGAATTGGTAGACCATCTACTTATGCAACTATTATTAGTAATATTAAAGATAGAGGCTATGTTAATTTAGAAGATAAAAAGTTTGTACCTACTGATGTTGGAGTAGAAGTAACTGATAAACTACAAGAATTCTTTAGTGATATTATTAATGTTGAATACACTGCCAATATGGAAAATGATCTTGATAAAATTGCTACCCATAGCATGAATAATATTAAGGTATTAACAGACTTTTATCAAAAATTTGATCCTATCTTACAAAAAGCTTTTGGTGAAATGGAAAAAGCTAAACCTCAAGAAACTGGAGAAGTTTGTCCAGAATGTGGTAGTCCATTAGTTATTCGTAAAGGTAGATATGGAGAGTTTACAGCATGTAGTAATTACCCAACCTGTAAATATATTAAAAAAGAAGAAAAACAAGTAAAGGAATTAATGACTTGTCCAATATGTAAAACCGGTAAAATAGTTGAAAAGAAAACTAAAAGAGGTAAAATATTTTACGGATGTAATAATTATCCAAAATGTAAAACAGCAACTTGGGATATTCCAACTGGAGAAATTTGTCCAGAGTGTGGTAATCTTTTAGTAGAAAAGAATAATAAAATAAAATGCAGTAATGCTAATTGTAAATATGAGAAATAGAAAAGACATCAATCTTTTCTTTTTTTTTAAATTATGTTATTCTTAACATAGAGGTGGTAGTATGGCAAAATACTCTTTTGAAGTAACTTTAAAAAATGGCGATATTAGATTAGTAGTACCGGATAAAATAAGAAATGGTAATTTAGCTGATTTTGATAAATTTGTAGAAGAAATTGGCGGTACTACTAAGTTAGAAGAATATATAAGTGATAAATTAGATATTACTTATTCTGATATTAAAAGCGTTATGATTTTAGGAAATGCTAAACAAACGCACTTTGCTTTAGTAAACAACAACCAATATTTAACTCCTGTTTTAAATAATTTAGAAGTAAAGACAATTAATATTCCTGGTAAATATCCCAAAATTACCACTACAATTTCTACTGGAAATCTAGCATATCAAGAAATGAAAAAATATCTTTTTGATAATCTTAAAAGTAATTATAAACATTTTTTAACTCAGATATATCCACTAAACAATGAATTTAGTAGATTACTTAATAGCTATGGTAATGCTTACAAACCAGAAGTATATACTGAAGAAGAAGCAGCCAATATAAAACTATTAGAAAATCAAATAGCACAGGAATTAAGCATTTACAAAAACTATCGTGGACTTTGCCGCTATAGAACTCTAAATGGATTTAAGCAATTCCAATCACCTAAGAAAAATGTAATAACAAATTTAGATATAAAACCTAGCGTTAAAACAAAAGAACCATATACCTTCGATAAAGAAGCTGAAATAGCTAAACAAACAGAATTTTATAATCAAGAGTATGAAGAATTTCTAGAACCTGATGAATATGAACAAATGTTAGGAAGAAATTATAACTAAAATGAAAGAACTAAATGAATTTTTAAAATATTTAGAAGTAGAAAAAAACTATTCATTATATACAATTACCAACTATAAATTAGATATTATACAATTTTTAGAATACTGTGATAAACATAAAATTGATTATAAAAAAATAACTTATCCCGAAGCTAGATCATATCTAAGTTATTTATATAATGATGAAAACGAAAAATCATCATCCATTAGTAGAAAAATTTCTTCAATCCGTACTTTTTATCGTTACTTAGCTAATAATGACACCGAAAATTTTTCTTTTCATTTATTAAGACTTCCTAAGAGAGATAAACGATTACCCAAGTTTTTAGAATATAATGAGTTAGAAGAAATATTTAAAGTACCAGATTTAAATACACCTTTAGGTAAAAGAGATTCACTAATTTTAGAAATGCTATATGCTACAGGTATGCGTGTAGGGGAATTAGTTAATATTAAAGTTGGTGATATTAACCATTCTAATAAAACTATTAAAATACTAGGTAAAGGTAATAAAGAAAGGCTTGTTTACTATAATAAAATTACTGAAAAAAGATTAAATGACTATTTAGAAAATGGTAGACCAAAATTAATAAAAAAATCAACTAATTACTTATTTTTAAATAATTCAGGGGGTAAATTAACCACTAGAGGAGTAGAACTTATATTAGATAAAACTATAAAAAAAACATCTTTATCAAAGCATTTAACTCCTCATATGTTAAGGCATAGTTTTGCTACCCACTTATTAAATGAAGGATGCGACTTACTAAGTGTTCAAGAATTGTTGGGACATGCTTCTTTATCAGCTACTAATATATATACTCATGTTACTAACGATAGAATAAAAGATGTTTATCTTAAAACTCATCCTAGAGCTAGAAAGGAAAAATAAAATTATGGCTAAATTATATTTTAGATATGGAGCTATGAATTGTGGTAAAACAACTCACTTAATGATGACCTCTCATAATTTTGAAGAACAAGGTATGAAAGCAGTGATTATAAAACCTAAAATAGATTCTAAAGGAAACAATAAAATTGTATCAAGAGGTTTAGGTGAAAAGAAAATTGATGAAATAATAGATGAAAATACTAATATTTATGAATTAATTGATAACAAATATCAAAATGCTAGATGCATTTTAGTAGATGAAGCACAGTTTTTATTACCAAAACAGATAGATGAGTTATTATTAATAACGACAAAATTAGATATTCCTGTAATTGCTTATGGGCTTCGTACTGATTTTTTAACACAAGGTTTTCCAGGTAGCACAAGATTACTTCAAGTATCTCATAGTATTGAAGAGATGAAAACAATCTGTAAATGTGGAAAAAAAGCTACTTTTGTGATCCGTAAAGTTGATGGAAAAGATGTTTTTTCTGGAAAACAAGTAGCAATAGATGGAAAAGCAAATATTACCTATGAATCTGTATGCAGTAAATGCTATCAAGAAAGAAAAGAAAAATTTTATTCTGAAGAAGTGGAACACCCAAAATGTAAGAAAATGAAATATTCCATTTAACTATTAGTAATAAATATAAAAATTAAAAATAAAATATAGATGAATAATGAATAGAAAAGAAATCTGTAAACTGAGTTTAATTTTCTATATTTAAATTGTTTTGTCTATATTTTTTTGTTATACTGAAAATGTAATACTAAGATGAAAGGATAGATGATATGAAATACGTTTACTTATTTAGTGAAGGTAATGCTACAATGAGAAATTTACTTGGTGGTAAAGGAGCTAATTTGGCTGAAATGACCAATATTGGTTTACCAGTACCACAAGGATTTACAATCACAACAGAGGCATGTACAAAATATTATGATGATGGAAAAGAGATTAATGATGAGATTAAAGTTCAAATAGATGAGTATATTACTAAGCTTGAGGAAATAACTGGTAAAAAGTTTGGTGATAGAGAAAATCCATTATTAGTTAGTGTACGAAGTGGTGCCCGTGCTAGTATGCCTGGTATGATGGATACAATTCTAAATTTAGGATTAAATGAGGAAGTAGTTAATACTTTGGCTGAAAAATCAAATAATCCAAGATGGGCTTGGGATTGTTATCGTAGATTTATTCAAATGTATTCTGATGTAGTTATGGAAGTAGGAAAAAAATACTTTGAAGAATTAATTGATAAGATGAAAGAAGCTAAAGGTGTTAAACTTGATGTTGAATTAGATGCTAATGATTTAAAAGAACTAGCTAAAGAATTTAAAGAAGAATATAAAGAAAAACTTGGTACTGATTTTCCTGATGATCCTAAAGAACAGTTAATGGGAGCAATTAAAGCTGTATTTAGAAGTTGGGATAACCCTAGAGCTAATGTTTATAGAAGAGATAATGATATTCCATATTCTTGGGGAACTGCTGTAAATGTACAGTCAATGGCTTTCGGTAATATGGGAGAAGATTGTGGAACAGGAGTTGCTTTTACTCGTGATCCTGCAACTGGTGAAAAAGGTTTATTTGGAGAATTTTTAACTAATGCTCAAGGTGAAGATGTAGTAGCTGGCGTTAGAACACCAATGCATATTGCTGAAATGGAAGAAAAATTCCCTGAAGCCTTTAAACAATTTAAAGAAGTATGCAAGACTCTAGAGGATCATTATAAAGATATGCAAGATATGGAATTTACGGTTGAACATGGTAAACTTTATATGCTTCAAACTAGAAATGGTAAAAGAACGGCACAAGCAGCATTAAAGATAGCTTGTGATTTAGTAGATGAAGGTATGCGTACTGAAGAAGAAGCGGTATTAATGATAGATCCTAGAAACTTAGATACTTTACTTCATCCTCAATTTGATGTTGATGTACTAAAGTCATCTATCCCTATTGGAAAAGGACTAGGAGCATCTCCTGGAGCGGCTTGTGGTAAAATTGTGTTTACTGCAAGTGATGCTGAAAGAGAAGGACTTGGTGGCAAAAACGAAAAAGTAATCTTAGTAAGACTAGAAACTTCTCCTGAAGATATAACTGGTATGAAAGCTAGTCAAGGTATTTTAACCGTTCGTGGTGGAATGACATCTCATGCTGCAGTTGTAGCCCGTGGAATGGGTACTTGTTGTGTTTCAGGTTGTGGCGATATTAAGATGAACGAGGCTAAAAAAGAATTCAGTCTAGCTGGTAAAACTTATCATGAAGGAGATATTATTTCAATAGATGGTTCAACTGGTAATATTTATGATGGTGTGATTCCGACAACAGATGCTAAAATAGCTGGTGAATTTGGTCGTGTTATGGCCTGGGCTGATAAGTATAGAATACTAGGAGTAAGAACTAATGCTGATAATCCAACTGATGCTAAAAAAGCAGTGGAATTAGGAGCAGAAGGAATTGGACTTTGCCGTACAGAACACATGTTCTTTGATGAAGCAAGAATTCATTCAATGAGAAAAATGATTTTATCTGATACTGTTGAAGAGAGAGAAAAAGCCTTAGCTGAATTGATTCCATATCAAAAAGGTGATTTTAAAGCTATGTATAAAGTTTTAAAGGGTCTTCCAATGACCGTTCGTTATTTAGATCCACCTCTTCATGAATTTTTACCAACTGAAGAAAAAGAAATCATAGATTTAGCTAAAGATATGGGTGTAACAGTTGAACAGTTAAAACAAAAATGCGTTGATTTACACGAATTCAATCCTATGATGGGACATCGTGGTTGTAGACTTGATGTAACATATCCAGAAATAGCTAGAATGCAAACTCGTGCTTTAATGGAAGCAGCTATTGAAGTAAAAGAGGAAGATGGTTTTGATATTATTCCAGAAATTATGATTCCATTAGTAGGAGAAGTAAAGGAATTAAAATTTGTAAAAGATATCGTAGTTGAAACAGCTGAAAAAGTTAAGAAAGAGAAAAATTCCGATATAAGTTATCATATTGGTACTATGATTGAAATTCCTCGTGCTGCTCTTACTGCTGATGATATTGCGAAAGAAGCAGAATTCTTCTCATTTGGAACCAATGATTTAACACAAATGACATTTGGTTTTTCTAGAGATGATGCTGGTAAATTCTTAGGCTCATATTATGAAAATAAAATATATGAACAAGATCCATTTGCTAGAATTGATCAAGTTGGAGTTGGTAAACTAGTAGAAATGGCAGTAGAAAAAGGAAAAACAACTAGACCAGATATTAAACTTGGTATTTGTGGTGAACATGGAGGAGACCCTTCCAGTGTAGAATTTTTCCATAAAGTTGGACTTACTTATGTATCATGTAGTCCATTTAGAGTACCAATAGCTAGACTTGCTGCTGCACAAGCCGCTATCAAGTCAGGAACGCAAAAGTAGATAAAAGAACAAAAGTGTTTTTAAGCCGTATAATCATTACGAATGACGATACTATAAGGTATAGAAATGATATACCTGAATGTAAAAATATAGTCATTAAAAAACCACTTATTCTTGATGTTTATATATAATTTTAAGACTGAGATGACTTTTATGTCGCAAATCTCAGTCTTTTTATGTGAAAAAATATATATGTGCGATAAGTTGTTGGAGGTGTAAAAAATGCGATTAATATATACAAAACCTAAATTAAAAGATTTATCACAGGGATCAAGAATTGCATTTGTAAGACAGTTTAGATTTTTAACACAGGATGATGTATCAGATAAACTTGGTTTGACTGGTGATTGTAAAAGAAGAACCATGACAAGATATGAAAGAGGAGATAGAAATCCCAAAGATGAAAGATTAACAGAAATAGCGAATATTTTAAATGTAAGTTTTAATTCAATTAAAAAATATGATTACACCAAACCAATAGACTTAATTTATACTTTAATGTGGTTAGAAGAATTAATTCCCAATTATTATATTAATTTTTCAGATGTTCCAAACATTAATGAACTGTACATTGTAACAATCAAAAAATTCTATGATGAGTGGAACATTATGAGAAACAAGCGAATTAAAAGAGAAATATCTTATAAGGAATATATAGAATGGAAGCTAAATTATGATTTAAAAGAAGTAGGTGGTCTGTATGGAAAAAATATATAGAATTAAACTCAAAGATATTGTTGATTTTAAAAAACACCCATTTTTAGTTAATAATGATGAATCTTTAGAACAACTTGCTGTGAGCATAAAAGAAAATGGACTATTGAATCCATTAATTGTTAGAAAAAAATCAAATGGAAAATATGAAATGATTTCAGGACATAGAAGAAAAAGAGTATTAGAATTAATAGGTGAGACAGAGGCTAATGTTTATATTAAAGATTTTAATGATGACGAAGCAGTTATATGTATGGTAGATTCAAATATTTATAGAGAAAAGATACTTCCGTCAGAAAAGGCATTTGCTTATAAATTGTATTAAATAATTCTTAATCTTTTTGACAGTATTAAAAAAGTTCACACTTGTGTTATAATATAATTAATCGGAGGTGCTCTATGTATTTGTTAGAAGAAATTAAGAAAATAATAGAAGATAATTCTAAGAAAATTGCTATTTTTGTAGACATGGATGGAGTTGTAGCAGACTATAGATTTGGAGAAGGGGAAAATATAAAAAGTAATAAACCGGGATTATATTTAAATAAAAGGCCTATATATACTACAATAAATAATTTACAAAAGATTAATGAGAAAATAGATTGTGAAATGTTTATATTAAGTTCATGCTTATATAAAGAACAATCAGAAGAAAAAAGTTTGTGGCTTGATAAATATATGCCATTTATTAAACAAAAAAATAGAATTTTTGTTCTATCACAAAACTTTGAATCTAGAAAGAAAGTAAAAATAGATAAAATAAGAGAAAAATTGAATTCAAACGAATGTGAATTAGCTATTCTAATTGATGATACACATGACATATTATTTTTAGCACTATCAGAACTAAAAGAAAAGGTAATTCCATTTCATGTTATAACTTTAATTGATTAAGGAGGAATTTAAGATGAAATATGATGTAATAATAGATTGTTATACAGATGAACCATCGGGATTAGGCGTACCACCGTATTTAAGTGTACATTCTAGATATATAGCAGGTGCTTTAAAAAATAAAAATGCTAAGTATTATTATTTAAATATTGATGATTTACGTTTTGCAAATGGAGAAAAACATTTTAATAATTCATATAATAAAAGAATAATAAACAAAACAAGAAATGCTAATAACGTTTTAGAAATATTAAAAAATGCAACAAACATTTATGTTGTAATGGGATGCTTTGTTAAATATGAGTATGTATCTGCAGAACCTCCTACTTTTTTAGAGGTAGAAAAATTATTAAATCTTTTCTGTAAAAAAGAAACTAATAAATTATTATTTTATTCTCTAGGCGGAAGTGAATTAACAAGAGAAAATATTAGAAAAACAGTACCTAACAATTTATTTAATGATATTATTTTTGGTAATACTTATAATTATTTTATTGGAGAAAGTGGTAATAAGTTTAAACCAAATTATGATAAATTAAGACAAATTGCAATTGATTCATCAAGTATATTAGAACAACTAGATAGACCAATTGTAATTGAAATCGAAACCGCCACAGGATGTAATAGAAATCCTGGTTGTACATTTTGTATAGAAGGTATGAGAGGTTTACCGTTACAGTTTAGGGAAAAAGAAGATATTATAGACGAAATTAAAAGTTTGTATGATAATGGAGCCTTATATTTTAGATTAGGAAGGCAACCAAATTTTTATGCTTATAAGAATTGTAATGTAGAAGAAATCGAAAACTTGTTTAAAGGAATTTGGAATGCTTGTCCAAATATTAAAACATTACATATAGATAATGTAAGTCCTCATAACGTAAATACTGAAGAAGGAAAAAGAATAACTGAAATAGTAGTTAAATATACTACAGCAGGAAATATTACACCGTTTGGAATTGAATCATTCGATCCAATAATAAGAGAAAAATGTAATTTAAATGGTTCTTTAGATGATATTCATAAATCAATATCTATAATTAATAAATATGGGAAAGACAGAGGAAAAAACGGATTGCCTAAATTACTTCCAGGTATTAATATAATTTACGGATTAGACGGTCAAAATGAAAACACCTTAAGACATAATTTAGATAATTTTAATAAAATATTAAATTCTGGAAATTGGGTAAGAAGAGTTTTTGTTAGAAAATTAACTTCTCCTTATGGTGAACAATTTGATAAATATAGTGAAGAAGATTTAAAAGAATTTAATCTTTGGAGTAAAACAATAGAAAATGAATTCATCATTCCGATGCTAAAAGAAGTTTTTCCAATCGGCTTAGAAATTAGTGAATTAAGAATGGAAATGTATAAAGATGGTAATTCAATTCTAAGACAAATGGGTACATGTCCAGTAAGAGTTGTAATTTTAAACAAGAAACTAAAATTAGATGAATTTTATAAAGTTAAAGTAGTTGGATACATTGGTAATAGAACAATTATTGGAGAAATAATATGAAAAAAATAGGGTTATTAATTCCTAAAACTAATTTAACTGTTGAATATGAATTGCAAATGCTTTTTAGTAAAGGATATTTTGATATAGGAAAAAGTGTATTTTATATATCTAAACTGGATTATAAAACAAATTATGAGGAAGATAAATCAAAATTTCTAGAAGATCTTGCTACAGATATAAATAATAAGAAAAAAGATTTAAAATATTTAGATGTTGATTATAATGCATTCTTTTGTACTACTTCAGCATTAGAAAATGGAGTAGAAGAAATAAATCCGGCTATTTCATTAATTGAGGAATCAAAATTAAGAAATGTAAAAAAATGTTTATTAATAACTCCATATAATGATAAGTTAGGAAAAGAAATAATGAAAATGTTAGAAGATAACGAAATAGAAGTTATTAAAAATATAAATTTAGATTTATTACATACAGCAGACTATTTTAATTATGGAATAAATAAATTAGAAAAATTAATAAAAGAAAATTACTTAAACAAATATGAAAATATTATTATATCCTGTACAAATTTACCAACAATTAGTGTAATAGAGAGGTTAGAAGATAGGTTGAATACACAAATTATTTCAAGCAATTCAAGCTTATTTTCAAAAATTAAAAGAGACAATAATATTTAAAGGAGGTAAGTATGACGAGAGAAGAATTTAAAAAGATTATTGATATATGTAGTAATCAGGAAGAAGTAAGAAATGCAGTAAAAAAGAATCACAATAATAACTTATGGTGGCCTCTAGAAGTAGAGGACTATAGAAAAAGATTATTGATTGCGGGTCTTTCTACTAGAATTTCTTATAATATGATAGATAGTTATAGAAAAGTAATAAATGATTTAAATGGTTACACTTATGATGAAATCAAAAATATGACGGAAGATGAAATAATTAATATAATCAAAGGATTAGGGTTATCAAATACAAGATATAAATATTTGTCATCAATGATTGATTTTATAGAAAAATATGATAATGAAATAAAAACATTATCTAATGATGAATTGATTAAACTAATTGCTGATAATGTTAGTGGTGCATCTTACAAAGTAGCACAATGTTGTGTTTTATACATAAGAGGATATTATTCAGGTATAATGCCAGTTGATAGTGGCATGAAGGATGTAGAGTTGCCTTGTTTAGGATTTGAACAATATAAAAATGCATTAGGGCACGATATTTTAAGGAAAGAATTAGAAACAATAGTAAAAGATAATAATATGGAAGAAATAATAAAACAAAATGGATATGAAGAACTTAAAGTAGAAAATTATGATAATGCTACATGGTTTTGTCATTTAGTTCTTATTTATTATAAACGTTATTTTTGCAATAAACATAATCCTGAAAATTGTCCATTAAGAGATCACGTTGAAGTAAAATGTAAATGTAGGAAATAATAGTTAAGGGGGAATTCTAATGTTAATAATAGAAGGTATAGATGGTGTAGGTAAAACAACTTTAGTTGAATATTTACAAAGTTATGGAATGAAAAAATATCATTTTGATTATGATTCAAAAAACATGGACTTATTATCAAAATATATGAAAGTTTTATCATCAGATGATACTGGATTAGTACTTGACAGATCGTTTATTAGTGAAATGGTTTATGGACCGATTATAAGAAATAAATGTAAACTGAGTATTGAAGATTATACAAAACTATTAATTGCATATAAAAATACCGGAGCTAAAATTATTTATTTAACAGCTCCTAAAGAAGTTTTGTTAAAAAGAAGAAATGATGAACAAAGTGATTATGAAGTTATCACAAATTATTATGAAGAATTAAATAAAAAATATGATGAGATTATGAAATATTCTTCTAAATTTATAGATGTAATTGCTATAAATACCCATGAAACAAATATTGAACAAGTTAGAAGTCAAGTAAAGAAATTGGTGAGGAAATGATTGATTTATGTTATGTAGGTAATTCTTCCAATGATAAAATCGTTGTAAATAATGAAATTTACAATACATTAGGAGGAAGCTGTATATATTCAAGTTTTTCTTCAAAGACTTCTTTTGATGGTAAAATTGCAATAATAAGTAAAGTAGATAGTGATACAAATTTACTATTAAAAGAAAAACAAATAGAGTTTTATGGAACTATCGTTGATAGAATGACAGAGTTTATAATTGATGAATCAAAATCTACCTGTGAATCACAATTTTATAATACAGATGTAATTAAATTAGAAACAAAAATAGATATCAACTATTTACATATATCATTAAGAAAAGGCGTAGATGTCCAAAACATTTTGGAGAATGAATTATTAAATTATAATCATCTTTCGGTAGATGTGATGATACATAGTATTGTAGATTTTATACCTATAATAGAAAAGTATGCTTCAAAAATAGAAATCTTATTCTGTAATATTAATGAGTACAATATAATAAAAAAATATGTAAAGGATATACCATTGGTAATAGTAACAAATGAAAATAAACCTGTTTTTGCAATAACACCAACGAATACAATTAGTTATAATGTAATTAACAACTATAATATTAAATCTACTACTGGAGCTGGAGATTCATTTATTGGTGGTTTCTTGTCAAAATATATAATTAATCAAGATATAAATGAATCTATTTCACAAGGAATTTATAATGCTAGCAAATCCATAGAAAATATAGGACCTCTATTTTCTATAGAGTCATGTATAGATAAAACTACCAAACCAACATTACTTCCTAATAATATTATTGTTATAGGTAATTCGTGTGCTGGAAAAACAACTTTTATTGATTATTTTAAAAAGTATTATAATATATATTCAGATATAGATGATTTAGAGCCACTATTAGAAGCGTTTATGTTAGATGATTTGCTGTATCAAAATAAAATAGAAGAATTTAAAAAAATTAAAAATGAACTTAAATATGTTAATAAAATATGGGAAGAGTATAATGATAATATAAATTCAATAAATCACTATACTAAACCTGCAAATCTGGGAGAAGGACACGATATAATAAGACCTATTCTATGGGATTATATAATTCAAATGGCGGTTGTAAATTCAGAAACACACAATATAATTCAGTTTTCAAGAGGTAGGGATGAACTATATGAATCACAATTTTCTCAAAATGCATATTTTCGTAGTATAAAAAATTTTATTGATAATTCAGAAAACAATAGCAACTCTATTATTGTCAATTTAGTTTCTAGTTTAAAAATAAGAAAAAATAGAAACAGAATAAGATTTGAAAATGGTGGACATTATGTTTCTGATGATACTATGGACAATGTATATTCAAAAGATATATTTGAATATACAAAAACAGGTAAAAATTTTGGATATTTATTAGTTGATGGACGAACTATTCCAGTATATACTATTGTTAACAATAAAACACTTAGTGAGATTGAATTAAATAAATTTTTAGGGTATAATGTTAATAAGGTAATAGAATATTACAATGATTTTAAGGAGGAAAAACATGGAATTAAAAAAGATTCAAAAAGATATTTGGCAAAATAAATTAAACAAAGGATTTAATACAACAGATGTGAATAAAGAATTTTGTTTACTATATGGAGAAGTGGCTGAAGCATACGATGCTTGGAAGAAGAAAAAAGATGATTTGAATGAAGAATTAGCAGATATTGCTATTTACTTAATGGGTCTATCTGAAATGTTGGGTTTTGACTTGGCAGATGAAATAGAGAAGAAAGTTTCTAAAAATGAAAAACGAGTATATAAAAATATAGATGGGGTTAATGTAAGAATAAGTGATTAATATTTAAATGTTAAAGAAGTCATCTAACAAAAATTTATATTAAGGTGTCCCGAACTAAACTGTGGTACAAGCCGCTATTAAAGCGAGTGAAAAATAGAACGCAAAAGCGTGAAATAATAAAATATTAAGAAAGAGCTAAAAGGCTCTTTTTTGTTGTAAAAAGAAGAAAGTATTGATAAACAAAAGAAAAAAAGTGTTAGCCGATGTGATAATTAAAAACTTAATTTCTAATAAAAATAGTTAAATTATAGTTAGGGCGATTATTTTTCAAAAAAAATATAAATAAAGAAAGGAATGATTCAAATGTATTATGCTAAACCAACTTTAAAAAATTTATCTCAAGGAGAAAGACTTAAGTATATAAGAAGATATAGACATATGACTGTGGATGATGTGGCAGAATATTTTGGCTTTTGTGGTAAAGACCCACATAAAACTTTTAATAGTTATGAAAACGACTGCAGAGAACCAAGCAAAATGAGGTTAAAAGAAATAGCAGGCTTATATGAAGTTAGCGTTAATGCTAAAAAGAAATATGATTTTAATAGCCCAATAGATGTTATTTATTTTCATATGTGGTTAGAAGAAGAATTTCCATATTATGAGATAAAATTTAATTATAATAATTATGAAAAAACAGACTATAATGAGATAATTCAAAACGCTATTAGAGAATGGCAACAAATGAGAGTAAAAAGAGAAAAGTTAGAAATATTAGATGAAGATTACTTTGAGTGGAAATTAAATTTTATGAAAGATACACTAAAACTAGTGATTAGTGGTAAAAGTAAATCTGATTGCTTTGTTGCAGAATATGTAAAATAAAACTGAAATTATGTTATAATATTAGAAACGGATATTGAATTTATTAATACCCATAAGTATCATTGAAGTGGAGGTTATTTAATGGAATATAAGAATAGTTATATATTTCTTAAGAGAAATGAAGAACCCCAAAAAATCCCTAAAGAAGACAACACACTTGTAATTAATATACCACCATCATTTATGTCGTTGTTAAAAGATTCTTTTAACAATATAAAGTTTGATTATAAAAATAGTGATTCCATTAATAGTGGGAGTATTGTTATTAAAGTTAATAATAAAGAGGAAACTATATTTTTTAAATATCATAGTGTATGGGAAAATTATTATTTAGATATAATTATTAATTCATCAAACAGGAAAACAGTAATAAACATTTTAAATGATATAAATACAATATTAATAGCAAAAAACAACGTCTTTGATAAGTATTATATATCTATTATTTCTTATGATTATATATCTGAGTATTATTGCAATAAGTTGTTTCCGTTTCTAAATGAATTTGAAAGAAAATTAAGAAAAGTTCTTTTTAATGTTTACACTCTAAATTTTAATTTAAAATATTATTCAGCAACACCAAGTAAAGAACTACAAGATAATATTGAAAAGAAATCTAAACAATTAAATAAAGAATTAAATAAATTAAACAACGATAATGTATCTAATAATGATTGTCTTACTAAATATGGTTTTTATTCATTAGATTATAGTGATATTGATAAATTATTATTTACCAAATATATTTCAACAAAAGATAATGATGAAATCCAGAATTTTTTAAATAATAACAAAGACTTATCTAAACTAGATGATAAAGAGTTACGAAAAAAATTTGAGTTATTAAAACCCCAAAATGACTGGGAAAGATTTTTTGGTAACAAAAAAATAGACGATAATTTTCAACAAATATTAGATGATATAAGAGGATTTAGAAACAATATTGCTCATTGTAAATTTATTAGTAAAGATCAATATAATAAATGTTTGAAATTATTGAAACAAAATACAAAATCATTAGATATTGCAATTTCTGTCACTGAAGAAAAAGATTTCTTTAATAAAAATTTAGAACTGCAACAAGAATCATTTGATAGAATGTCAAAAATGATAAGTGAAATAGTAACCAAATCTTATAAGCCACTTATGGATAATATAGAATTAATAACTCAACCTATGAGAGAACTAAGTGGGAAAATAAGTTCAATGGTTAATCCATTATCTTCTATAGTTTCTAATATTCCAAGTATTGTATTACCTGAAATAGAATTGCCTAAATTTAATATTCCAAATTATTTTAATGATATTGAAACAGAAGAAGATGATAAAAATAAGTAATAATAAATAAGTAATCTTAGTCAAATAGAACGAGATGTCGTTCCAATAAGTTTTCCTATATATTATGGGGCACAGGCTGCCATTAAAAACAAAATTCAAAATTAAATAAATTAAGACTAAATCAAGAAGATTTGGTCTTTTTTTGTGCTATAATAGATAAACAAAAGAAAATATTAAAGAAAAAATATGACTGATGAAGAAAACCCAAGATATGTAGATACTTCTAGACCTGAAGAAGTTGAAAAAAGATATAGATAATTTATTAACCTGGTATAAAAGTTTAAAAAATATAACGATAGAAGATATTATAGAATTTCATGTGAAATTTGAAAGAATACATCCATTTGCAGATGGCAATGGTAGAGTTGGACAAATTATTATGTTTAAAGAATGCTTGAAAAATAATATCATGCCATTTATTGTGTTAGATAATGATAAGTTCTATTATAATAAGATGACTAAAAGAATATAAAACTGATAAAATGTTTTTAATTGACACTATAAAAAATGAACAAGATATTTACGAAAAAGTATGTGAGGAGTTATTAAATTTTAATTTAAATTGGAAATCTGATATAGATTAAAAAACTTTTACTAATAAATTTAAGATAGTGTGGTGAGTATATGGATTATTATATTAAAAAAATAGAAGAAAAACTTTTTCACGGAATTAATTTACAATATTATAATCATGAATTAGAAGATTTAAAAATATTTGAGCAAATCTTAAAATTTGAGCAAATTATGACAAGAGAAGAACTAAGAAAGAAAAAATATATTTACTTAGAATATTTACCTAAGATTTATGAACAACAGGAAAATGAGGTTTGTTTAGCAATACACCCCAATAACAAACAATTTAAAGATGTTTATGATGGCGAAGATTGGAGTACTATCTTCTATAACTATATAAGATTTAATATATCCTTAATTTTATCAGAAAATGTATTATGCCTTCAAAAATATAACTTACAATATGGCGGCCCAGGAGAGATAAGAATACAAAATTCAATATCATTAAGAAAATATTTAGTTGCCATTGGATATTTTGATGAAATAGAATACATATTGGAAAAAAGTAAAACCAGTAATAATAGGCAAATTATGTTTCTTGAAGACCTATTAAGTAGTACTGACATCCCTAAATATATTTTAGACAAAAGAAAAAACTATTTTATAATCAAAAAAATGCTTGAAGAATACGGCTACAATATTCCAATTGTAAGTCCATTCACAGGTAAAATAATAGATGATAATCCTGAAAATACGATTAAAAAAGTAAAAGAATTAAAAAAAATATATGAGTAAAAGCAAAAAAATAATAATTGAAATTTTATTTATCATGCCTTATAATGTTATTGTAGGAGGCTATAGATATATGAAGAAAAAAGAAAAAATAAAATCAAAAAAAGAAGTAAAAACTTCAAAATTCAGTTCTTTATGGAAAAGTTTCTCAGATAATACACCTAAGTTAAAGAAAAAAGACTTTGTTATTTTAGGAGTTCTAATGATTTTCTATTTAATCATCTCTTTTTATCACTTAGGAACATTACAAACACCAAAAACTTATTATCAATTTCAATATGAAGGAGAAGATATTGGAGTAGAAATAGCTGGTGTTAGTCAAGAAATTTCCAAAATACGTTATTATACTGGACCCGAAATTGGTGAATTTTCAGTAATGATATCAACTGATGGTAAGACATATAAAGAAGCAACCACATTAACAGAACAATCTGTCTTTGCGTGGGAAGACTTAGTTATTAATGAAAGCTTCAAATACATTAAGTTTGTAGCTAAAACTAGTGGAAGTTATCTAGGTGAAATTCAACTATATAATAAATACGGTGATAAAGTATTAGCAACAGCATCAGATGATCAAAGTGCTACTATAGTTGACGAAGCCAATACTGTACCAGTAGAAATTAGCAATATTAATAGTAGTTATTTCGATGAAATATACTTTGCTAGAAGTGCTTATGAATATGCACATGGTATTAATGCCATGGAATGGGTACACCCACCATTAGGAAAATTAATCATGATGATTCCAATTGTTTTATTTGGAATGAGTACTTTTGCTTATCGTTTAATGGGTACTTTAGCAGGATGCTTAATGATTCCAGTTATTTATATTCTTGCTAAGAGAATTTTCAAAAGTCGTAAATTTGCTTTACTTGCTGGAATTTTAATGACATTTGACTGTTTCCATTTTGCTCAAACTAGAATGGGTACAGTTGATAGTTTTTTAGTACTATTCATAATGCTATCTAGTTTATTTATGTATCAATATATTGATTTAGATAAAAATGCAAAAGGAAAAGAAAAGATTAAAAATTTATTCTGGTCAGGTTTATTCATTGGCTGTGCTATCTGTACTAAATGGACAGGACTATATGCTGGATTAGGTTTAGCAATTATTTTCTTTGGTAATTTAATATACAATGGTTTAATGGCTAAGAAGAGTAAAGATAAAAAGATAAATACAGAAAAACTAGTATTAATAGGCCTTTTCTCATTATGTATTTTACCAGTTGCCATTTACTATTTAACAGTTTTATTTGCTAGTAAAAACTTAGCTACAATGTTAACTGTTATCTATTACTTACTATTAGTAATTGTTGGATTAATTTATTATATAGTTAAAATAGATCGTAAGGCTCTAAAGACAATATTAATGTGTATCTTATTCTTTATCATTATCCCAGTTGTTATGTACATATTATGCTATTTATTATTCCCAACTGTATATAACTACACAGATAATAGTATTTCAGGAATAATTAATCAAATAAAGGATATGTATAAATATCATTCAACATTGACAGAAAAACATCCATTTGAATCAAAATGGTATACATGGCCACTTATGATTAAACCAGTTTGGTATTATGCTGGTAATTATGTAGGTAATATTAAATCAACTATTGTTGGAATTGGTAATCCAGCAATATGGTGGTTTGGAGTATTAGCAGCTATTTATACTTTAATTTCATCATTAGTTAAAAAGAATAAAGAAAATTTATTTATTATTGTTTTAATACTTAGTACTTGGTTACCATATTCATTTATTGGAAGATCAATGTTTATGTATCATTTCTTCCCAACATTGCCTTTTGTTATGTTAGCAATTGTTAGTTTTGTAAAATGGATTACTAAGAAAATAGGTAATAATAGTTTTTACATTTTCTATATTGCAATAGTAATATTAATATTTGCTATCTTCTATCCTGTTATTTCAGGAATGGTTACAACTAGTGATTATGTTGAAAGTGTTAAATGGTTATCAACTTGGATTTTCTAAAAAAAGCAAAAAATATAAAGAATTATCTTCCAAGATAATTTCTTTTTTGCTATAATACCAATAGGGTGGTAAGTATGAAAAAAACTACTAATAGTTATATACCACTAAACAGTAATGTGCCATCTATCGATTTACATGGAGAAGATAGAAAGTCAGCAGAGCTTTTAGTTAAACAATTTATTAACGATCAAGTTAAATTACATGCTGAAAAGATAATCATTATTCATGGAATCGGTACTGGTATATTAAAAAAGGAAGTTCATGAAGTACTAAAACATGATAAAAGAGTAGAAAAATACTACATTAACTTTTTCAATGTTGGATGTACAATAGTAGAACTTAAACAAAATATTTGACAAAAAATTTGTTCTGTGCTATAATACGGCACATAACGAAGGGGGAATTTGTATTATGTATACAGAAGAAAAGAGAAGAGGAAGTTTAATTAAAGACTTCATTCTAAAATTAATTTTAATTATCATCTTTGTTTTATTACTTATTTGGTTAGTACCATGGCCTAATATGGATTCATTAAATCCATTAAAAGACCAAATATTCAATTCTAACTTACAACGTATGAAAGAAGCTGGTATCACATATTTCACTACTGAAAGATTACCAGAAGAAGTAGGAGATAAAACTACTTTAACACTTCAAAAAATGTTAGATTTAAAATTACTTGTTCCATTTACTGATAAAAATGGTAATTCATGTGATGTAACTGCTTCATATGTATCACTTGAAAAACAAGAAACTGAATATTTAATGAAAGTAAATTTAAAATGTGGTGATGAAGAAGATTACATTTTAGTACATTTAGGATGTTATTCATACTGTACTACAGATATTTGTGAACGTAAACCTAATAGTACTGAGGAGCCTAGTAAACCAACTACAAAACCAACTAAGACTCCAACACCAACTAAGACTCCAACGCCAACAAATAAACCAACACCAAAACCAACAACTACTCCAACATCAACACCAACACCAACTCCAACACCTGCTCCAGAAAAACAATGTGAGTATAAAAAAGATTACAGTGCTCAATATAGTGAATGGACAATCGGTGCTGAACAAATGAAAAAGAAAAATCAAACACTTGTATTCGGTGAAGGTGCTACTAAACGTGTTGTTGATTTAGGAACCAGAAGAGTAGCCTATGCTACACAATCTGCAATATATGAAAAAGTTTATGTTGAACATACTGAAATGATGAAATATAAAACTTTAACATATAAGTTATGTAATAAATACAATTATGTAGCTGATGAAACAACTGTATATCGTGTAATAACTGATTGGACTTATGTAGATGAATATAAATCAGGTTATGCTGGTGATATTCCTGCTGATACTTTAACTGAAAGATGGGTACTTCAAGGTGTAGATTACGATCAATGTAAAGAAACTTGTACAAGCCATCCATATATGAAGTATAGAAAACAAGTAAGAAAAGTTGAAATATCTAAAGAATATACAAATGTTACAGCCGACTGTGCAGAAGTTGTTGAAAAGAATATAGATGTATATATTCCAGTACCAGTTGGTTCATATAAAGAAGTATTAAAAGAACCTGCTAAAACATTATATGGTAATGTTCAATTCTATCGTGTAGACACTCGTACTTTATTAAGAGAAGCTTATACAGATTATCAATGGGTTGATTGTGTATTACCTGGACCTGACGGATATACATTTACAGGAAAGACTAGAAATAAATAAAGGGGTGACTGAAAATGGGTTATGATAATTTAGATTTTGCCAACATTCAAGACGTTATGCTTGGAGCAAATGAAAAAAAATATAAACAAAATCCATATTCTTTTGGATATATAGAAAAAGCCATTATCTTTTACAATGATGATACTTCAGCAGTAGTTGAATTTACTGATGCTAGTGATGCAAAAGATTTTTGCAAAACTATGAAGAATAACAACATTGAATTAGATAAAAAAGTTTATAAAACTAATACTAAAACATGGAAAGTTGCTTACAAAGCAGCTAAAGAAGAAACAAAAGAAGATAGCAAAGCAAAAAATGCTCTAGTTACTGCTGGATTAATTGCAGGAGTAGGTATTATTGCTGCTACTTCTGGAGCTGTAGGATATAAATTACATAAAGATAGTAATAAAAACAATGCTATTGAAAGTACAACTGATTTAGACCTAAATGATGAAAATGGTTTTGGCGTTTATAATTATGATCTTTCAAACTTTGCTGATATGAATCAATATGCTGATGAAATCCCAGATTCTATGCAAAAAGAAAATGCTTTTAATTATTTAAACATTCTACAAAACTTTAACAAAAATGTTAATTTAGTTGATGGCACTGAACAATTAGGTGGTTTAACAATAGACCAATTAATAGCAATCGATGCTTATAGTAATTCTAATTTATATTCAGTTGAAGATTATGTTAAGACATTTGGATTATATGATTTTTCAAACTTAACAGATAATTTTCAGCAAGGTGCTATAACTACTGGCGCATATTTAGCTACTGGTCAAGTAGATGGAACAGCTTTAGCTAATGTATTTAAAGATGAAAAAGTAAAAACATTCTATTTAAAATCATTAGACTATCATAATAACATTTTAAATGCAGAAAATTCTGAAGCTAAAAATAAAGCAATTAAAGAATTTGAAGAATATATGAACAATGTAACAGTTGATCAAACAAGTGCTGATTACATAGATTATAGTTCTCATCCAGGTGCAGCTTTTGCTACAACTGTAATAGTAAATTCATTAAACTATAACAATGTTAGATTATCTAGTGCTTTATTCTCAGATACAATAATTATCGGTGATGGTGAACATCAAAGTAAATTAGATACAGTTTGTGATCAAGCTAACGAAAAATTAGATGATGTTAAAGAATTAGTATCTAAAATGGAAACAGTAATTGTAGATAATCAAAATGCAAAGATTTATAATAATAATGAAATAGAAAAAGCTAATCTTGAAAATCGTACTCCTGTATTAATGTCTTTACAAAATGAAGAATTAGATACATTAATTACAGAAACATTATGTGATCAAGAACAAATAAATGATTTAATTGATAAAGAACTTACAATGACAAACCAATTGGTAACAGTTGAAGATCAAGAAAAAATTAATTCTAACGCTATTGAAATAGCTAGAGATTTACAAAATAAAGGTCTTACAATTGGAGCAAACGGTAAGTATTCAAGTGAAGAAATGGCTGAAATAGCTTCTAATTTACAAAATAAGGGTGATACATATACATCTACTAAGAAAGGTGTAACAATCACTTCTGATAAAGAAAAAGAAGCTTTATACAGATCAAATCCTAACGCTGTAGAAAAAGCCAAAGAAGAATACAATAAGAAAAATGGTACTACTGCTAACGAATCAGAAAAAGATAAGAAAGAAACAGAAGATAAAATGAACAAAGATCAGGGTAATACATTTAAAGAGGGCGTAAATTTTGTTAATCTTGTTGTTTCTTATTATGAAACACATGGTAATGTTAGTGGTATTCCTGCTGAATTACAAACAGCATACAATAATTTAGGAGAAGCAAGTTTCAATACAGCAAAAAATACTGGTATTATGAAATGGGAAGTTAAAAACAATAACAAAACTGGTGGAAAAGTAAATCCAGTTACTCCAACACAACCTAGTGAACCAACAACTCCTGAAGATGAAGTAATTAAACCAGATGATCCAGCTCCAGAAACTCCAACAACACCAGTTACACCAAGCGAGCCAACAACACCATCTGAACCTACAAAACCAACAACTCCTACTACTGGTGGAGATGTCACTATTCTTCCAGGTTTTGAAGATGTAGAAATAACACCTGAGACAACTACTCAAGCTGGCGAAGAGAATCAAGCAATAACTGAAGCTGATATTGATGAATATCTTAATACAGCTGAAGGTCAACAATTTCTTGAATCAATCACAGCATCAGTTGCTGAAGATGAAAATGTTCAAGGAATGACAAGATAAAAATAATATTGACAAATATACATAATTTGTATATAATTGAATAGAAATTAAAAAAGGAAAGCGATTTATGAATCCACCTGATAGCGCGTAGCTTTGGGTAAAGAGCCAAATATAAGATAACTTATAGTAAGGTTTTTTAAAGGTGGATTCATATCCATCTTTTTTATATTTTATGGAGGTGTTTTTTATAGCAAGTAACAAAGGTAATTTGCCTATAATTAATGAGCAAATTAAAGCAAGTAATGTTCTAGTTATTGGTCCTAACGGTGAACAAGTTGGGGTTAAACCTATTAGTGATGCCTTAACATTAGCTAACTATGCTGGGCTTGATTTAGTTATGTTAAATCCAAATCAAGATCCACCAGTTTGTAAAGTTATGGATTACAACAAATATCGTTATGAAAAGCAAAAGAAAGAAAAGGAAGCTTTAAAAAAACAAAAAGCTAACAATTCCGAAGTTAAGGAGTTCCGTCTATCATCAGTTATTGATGTTGGTGATTTTGAAACTAAATTAAAACAAGTTACCAAATATTTAGAAAAAGGCGATAAAATCAAACTTTCAATTCGCTTTAAAGGTAGACAAATGGCTCATACTGAGCTTGGACGTGAAGTACTAGAAAAATTTGCTGCAAGATTAGAAGATATTTCAATTATCGAACAAGCTGCTAAGCTTGATGGTAGAAGTATGACAATGTTATTAGCACCAAAAAAAGATAAGTAATATAGGAGGATTTTTATGGGAAAATTAAAGACACATAAAGGAATGAAGAAAGTACTTAATATTAGAAAAAGTGGTACTATCACTATTGGACATCCAGGAACAAGACATAATACAGGTAGTAAACCAACTAACTTCAATAGAAAAGGAAGAAAACAATCTGGTTTAAGTAAAGCAGATCAAAACAGATTCAAAAATATTATTTAATTTAAAAATTAGGAGGAAAAAATTATGGCAAGAGTTAAAAACGGAGCTACAACAAAAGCTCGTCATAAAAAAGTATTAAAACAAGCAAAAGGATACTTTGGTAGTAAACATAGATTATATAAAACTGCTAAAGAACAATTAATGCATTCAGGACAATATGCATTTAGAGATCGTAAACAAAAGAAGAGAGATTTCAGAAAACTTTGGATTACTCGTATCAATGCTGCTTGTCGTGCTAACGAAATAAGTTATTCAAGATTTATTGAAGGATTAACTAAAGCAGGTGTTGAAGTTAATAGAAAGATGTTATCAGAAATAGCTATCAATGATCCTAAAGCATTTAGTGAATTAGTTAAAGTAGCTAAAGATGGTAAAGCTGGAAAAATAACTAAACAAGAAGTAGTAAAAGAAGAAAAGAAAGTTGCACCAAAGAAAGAAACTAAAAAAGAAACAGTTAAAGAAGAAGTTCAAGATTTATCAAAATTAACTGTAGTTGAATTAAAAGCTATGGCTAAAGATAAAAATATTGAAGGATATACTTCAATGAAAAAAGCCGAATTAGTAGCAGCTTTACAAAAATAAACATATTAATGAATTTATTAACCTAGTGCCTAGAAAATAGGTGGTTAGTTTTAGAAATTAATAGAAGATAAACAAAAAGGAGAAAAATTATATGACAGTAGTTTCAATGAATTATTTATTAGAAGCAGGTGTTCATTTCGGACACCAAAAGAGAAGATGGAATCCAAAAATGAAGGAATATATCTTCACTTCAAGAGATGATATTTATATTATCGATTTACAAAAAACAGCTAAGAAGATTGAAGAAGCTTATAAAGCTTTAAAAGAAATAGCTGAAAATGGTGGTAAAGTTTTATTTGTAGGTACAAAGAAACAAGCTCAAGAAGCAGCAGAAGAATGTGCTAACAGAACTAACATGTATTTCGTAAATGAAAGATGGTTAGGTGGAACTTTAACTAACTTCAAGACTATTCGTTCAAGAATCAAAAGATTAGAAGATATTGAAAAAATGGAAGCTGATGGTACTTTTGATTTATTACCTAAAAAAGAAGTAATTCAAATTAAGAAAGAATATGACAAATTAAATAAATACTTAAGAGGAATTAGAGATATGAAAAAAGCTCCAGAAGCTATGATTATCGTTGATCCTCGTAAAGAAGAAATAGCTATCAAAGAAGCTCATATTTTAGGAATTCCAGTATTTGGTGTTGTAGACACTAACTGTGATCCTGATATGGTTGATTATGTTATTCCTGGTAATGATGATGCTGTAAGAAGCGTTAAATTAATGATTGGTGTTTTAGCTAACGCTATTAGTGAAGCTAATGGTACTGAAATGGTTGATTATTTAACTGATGAAGACAAAGGTAAAGCATCAAAAAAAGAAGCTAAAAAAGAAGAAGTAAAAGAAGCACCAGTAGAAGAAAAAACTGAAAAGAAAGTTGCTCCTAAGAAAGAAACTAAAAAAGAAGAAACAGAAGAAGTTGATTTATCAAAATTAACTGTAGCTGAATTAAAAAATAAAGCTAAGGAAGCAGGAATTGATGGATATACTTCAATGAAAAAAGCTGAATTAGTTGCTGTATTAAGTAAATAATAAATTAGGAGGAAAATATGTTTAGTGCTAGTGATGTTAAAAATTTAAGAGAAAGAACTAATGCTGGAATGATGGATTGTAAGAAAGCTTTAGAAGCATCAAATGGAGATATGGATAAAGCAATCGATTGGTTAAGAGAAAACGGTATGGCAAAAGCTGCTAAAAAAGAAGGTAGAATTGCTGCTGAAGGTATTACTAAGATGTTAGTAAATGATAACCAAGCCATTATTCTTGAAGTAAATTCTGAAACAGATTTCGTTGCTAAAAACGAAAAGTTTATTGAATTTGTTGATAAATTAGCTAACGCTATTATGAATAGTAATGTTAATGATATGGAAAGTGCTTTAGCACTTACTACTGATGAAGGATCTGTAGCTGATATGATAGCTGCTGCAATCGCTCAAATTGGTGAAAAAATATCATTTAGAAGATTTGCAAGACTTACTAAAACTGAAAACCAAGTATTTGGTGCTTATTCACACATGGGAGGAAGAATTGCTTCATTAGTATTACTTAATGGTACAAACGAAGAAGCTGCTAAAGAAATAGCTATGCATGCAGCTGCTATGAATCCTCAATATGTAAAATCTAGTGAAGTTCCAACTGATGTTTTAGAAAAAGAAAAAAATATCATGAGAGATGAACTAGTTAAAGAAGGTAAGCCAGCAGATAGAATTGAAAATATTTTAGTTGGAAAAGTAAATAAATTTTACTCAGAAATTTGTTTAGAAGATCAAATTTTCATTAAAGCTGAAAATAAAGAAACTGTTAAAGAATATGCTAAAGCTAATGGTTGTGAGATCGTTAGCATGGTTCGTTATGAAGTCGGAGAAGGAATCGAAAAGAAACAAGAAAACTTTGCTGAAGAAGTAATGAATCAAATTAATGGAGATTAATCGAACTGAAGGCTTAGGCCTTCTTTTTGTTTACTATTTTTCAAATTAATATTATAATGATATCAGTTAATATAAGAGGTGAATTATGAATAATATAATTGAAATTAAACACTTGACTAAGACTTATAATAAACTTACTGCTATTAATGATTTATCATTTACTGTAAAAGAAGGAGAAATACTAGGATTACTTGGACCTAATGGTAGTGGTAAATCAACAACCATAAACTGCATCTTATCACTATTAAAATTTCAAAATGGTAGTATTAAAATATTTGGTAAAGAAATGACTCCCGACTCATATGAAACTAAATCTCAAATAGGAGTTATTTTCCAAGAGGTAGCAGTATTTGAAGAACTAACAGTATATGAAAATATTGATTACTTCTGTGGACTATACATTAAAGATAAAAATACTAGAATGGGGTATATAGAAGATGCAATCAACTTAGTTGGTTTGCAGGACTTTAAAAAATTCTATCCCAAACAGTTATCAGGAGGTTTATTAAGACGTCTAAATATTGCTTGTGGGATTGCTCATAAACCCAAACTTATTATTCTAGATGAACCAACAGTAGCAGTTGATCCTCAAAGTAGAAATAACATTCTAGATGGAATCAAAAAGCTTAGAGATAGTGGTGCAACTATCATCTACACAACTCACTATATGGAAGAAGCAGAAATATTATGTGATCGTATTATTATTCTTGATAAAGGTAAAATACTTGCTACCGGAGATAAAGATGAACTAAAAGCATTAGCTAATATAGAAGAAAAAATAACTATAGAAATAGACAGTATTTCACCTACTATTTTAGAAGAAATAAAAAGCTTTAAAAATGTAGCAGAAGTAACTAAAACCAGAACTAATCTAATAATTACCTATAAGAAGGGTAAAAATAACTTAATAGACTTAATAGATTATCTAAAAGAAAATAAAATTACTTATAGTAAGATATTTTCTGAAAGACCAACCTTAAATGATGTTTTCCTAGAACTAACTGGAAAGGAACTAAGAGACTAATGTTTTGGCATAACTTTAAATATACTATAAAAACTCTATTAAGAAATAAAATGCTTTTATTCTGGACTTTTATTTTTCCTATTATATTAGGTACATTCTTTAATATGGCTTTTTCTGATATTGAAAATAAAGAATCATTAGATATCATAAATATAGCTATTATAAATAATAGTGACTATCAAAACGATACTATATTTAAAAATACTATAGAAAGTTTAAGTAATGAAAATACTAATAATCAAATTTTTAATATTACTTATACTGATTTATCTAACTCTAAAGATATGTTAGCTAAAGATAAGATTACAGGCTATTTAACATTTAAAGATAATAATGTAAATATAACCGTTAAAAAATCTGGTATTAATGAAACTATACTTAGATACGTAGTAGATGAAATAAATAGTCAAAAAGAAATAATAAACACTTTATCTAGTCAAGAAATAGCTAAAGAATTAGCTAGTGGGAATACTAATATTGATTATGAAAAGATATATTCTAACGTCATAAATCTAATATCTAATACTAATATTAAGATAAATGATATTTCTAATACTAATTTAAGTTATACTATGATTGAATACTATACACTAATAGCTATGGCTAGTCTATATGGAGGCATAATATCAATGTTTGTTATGAACTATAAACTAGCTAATATGAGTGGCGTAGGTAAGAGAACTGCCATATCACCAATCAATAAATCATCGCTTTTACTTAGTAGTTTGTTGGCTAGTTATATTATTCAATTACTAGGACTAATGCTATTATTTATTTATACTATACTAATAATTAAAGTCGATTACGGTACTAATTTACCACTAGTATTATTATTAGCTGCTATAGGTTCTCTAGCAGGATTAACCTTTGGTATTATGATATCTACCGTTATTAAAGCTAATAGTAATACTAAAACAGGTATTATGATAGCTATTACCATGTTCTTTAGTTTTCTATCTGGAATGATGGGTATTACTATGAAATACGTTATCGATAAAAATATTCCTATATTAAATAAAATAAATCCTGCTAATATGATAACTGATGGTTTGTACTCCCTATATTATTACGATACTTTAAATAGATATTATTTTAATATAGTTAGTCTGTTAGTATTTTCCATTATAATGCTATTAATATCATACCAAGGATTAAGGAGAGAAAAGTATGATAGTATTTAAAACTTATTGGCAAATAGTTAAAAAATATAAAGGTACTATTATTCTATATACTATTATGCTTATTATATTTGGTGGTATGAATGCATCAAGTAATAATCAGACTACTACTTTTACTGCTAGTAAACCAGATATATTAATAGTAAATAATGATGAGAATATTGGTCTTACAGCTAATCTAATCAAATATCTAGAAAATAATAGTAATATTATTAAAGTAAAGAATAGCGAAGAAGCTAGAGATGATGCTCTATTTTATAGAGATATCAATTATATTATCTATATACCTAATGGTTATAGAAAGGATATTTTAAACGGTTTAAATCCTAAGATAGATATTAAATCTACTAAAGATTATATGTCTAGTCTAACTGAAATGATGCTTTCTAGATACTTAAAAACACAGAGTATTTATGCTAAGACTACTAATAATGAAAGCAATCTAATAGAATCTATTAATCAAAGTCTAGATAAAAAGTCAAGTATAGAAGTAACCTCTAAAATAGATACTAATACCGAGAATAAGGTATCTGGATATTTTAACTTTGCTAGTTATAGTATTATGGCTGTAGTTATTTATATAATCTGTTTAGTATTATCTAGTTTCCATGAAAAATCTATACGTAAGAGAACTATTATCAGTAGTATGAATTATAAAACTCATAATAAATATATCTTGTTAGCAAGTTTTATATATACATGTATTGTTTGGTTATTATATATTTTACTAGGAATATTCCTATTTAAGGGAGATTTATTTACCATAAAAGGTTTAATCTATTCTATAAATACTTTTATATTTACATTCTGTTCTCTAACTATAGCCCTATTAATAAGTACCATAGTAAGTAGTAAGGAAGCTATAAGTGGTATTGTGAATGTAATAGCTTTGGGTTCTGCCTTTTTATGTGGAGCTTTTATACCTGCAGAATGGTTACCATCATCAATATTAACAGTAGCTCATGTACTACCAGCATACTGGTATATTAATTCAAATGATATATTATCAGCTATTGAAGTAATAAATCTATCTAATATGTTACCAATACTTATAAATATGTTAGTAATAGTAATACTTTCTATTATATTTATTTTAATTAATAATTTTATAGCTAAAAGAAAAAGAGTAATATCTTAATAAAATTTCTATTGTTTATTAATGCTAATAATGTTAAAATAAGAATATAAGTTAAATAAAGGAGAATTTAAAACATATGATGACAGATATTATTAACTTAACAGAAGAAAAAATGAACAAAACATTAGAAAATTTAGATCATCGTTTTGCGACAGTTCGTGCAGGACGTGCTAATCCTTCAAGCTTAGATGGTATCACAGCTGACTATTATGGTAGTGCTACACCTTTAAAGCAATTAGCTACAATTTCAGTACCTGAAGCAAGACAATTGTTAATCAAACCATTTGATAGAAGTTGCTTAGGAGCAATCGAAAAGGCTATTTTTGAATCAAACTTAGGTTATACCCCAAATAATGATGGAGAAACTATTCGTATTATTATTCCAGTATTAACAGAAGAAAGAAGAAAAGAATTAACTAAACAAGTAAAAGCAATGGCTGAAGAAGCTAAAGTATCAATCAGAAATATTAGACATGATTCAAATGAAGAAATAGAAAAACAAGAAATTTCTGAAGATGAACAAAAAAACCTAGAAAATAGAGTTCAAGATTTAGTTAATAAATATAATAAACTTGTTGATGAAAAGACTAAAGAAAAAGAAGCAGAATTAATGACAGTATAGTAGTATTGAAATAAAATAGTTTATTAAAATTAAATTTTTCATATAATATTTATGGGAAGTGATTTTATTGGAGCCAAAATTTCAACTTGATTCATTAAATACTATATTAATATTAAGAGATTTATCAGGTAAAATAATAAAAACAAATAAAAAGTTATCAAATAACTTTTTTCATTTGCAACAATTAGAAAAAGATATTTTTACTGATGGTACAACTTATTGGAAAAAAAATATTAGATTAATTACTTGTGATGATAGAAAGTATTTTCAAGAAGAATATATTGATGTAACTAGATATTTTTTAGAAAATAAAAAATTATCCAGTAAATTAAAAAAAGATCCACTTACTAAAATAGCTAATTTAAATGCCGTTAAGGAAAAAATAGAAAATATAATTTTATCAGGAAACGACTGTATAATTGCCATGTGTGATGTTAATGATTTTAAATTAATTAACGATAATTATGGTCATGCCTGCGGAGATAAAGCCTTAACTGAATTATCTAAGCTATTTAAAAGTTACATAAGTAGTGAATACGATTTAGTAGCTAGAATAGGTGGAGATGAATTTATATTTATCATGATGAATAAAACTAAAGAAACAGCACTAGAAGAGTTATCTTCATTAAAAGATAAAGTTAATGATTTAGGATGCGTTTTAGAATTACCATTATCTGTTTCTATTGGTGTGTCATCTTTTCATAGTGGCAATGATTGGAAACAACAACAGCGTGAAGCAGATGAGGCATTATATCATGTTAAAAACCATACTAGCAACAAAGATGCTATAGCATATTATGATGAAGAAATAGGAGAACCAGTTTTTTATAAAATACCCAAAAATAAATATTATAGAAAAATAAATAATAATTTAAATGCATAGACTTACCTTAAGAGGTGAGTTTTTTGTTTGTTAAAAAAATTGATTCAAGAATAAAATTGTTGTTTTTAATTATTTTATTATTATTTGTATTTATTGTATTAAGGGTAGCTTATATACAATTAATAAGTTATGAAAAATTATCATTATTGGCCAGTGATTTATGGAGCAGGGATTTACCACTCGAAGCAAATAGAGGTTTAATATTAGATCGAAATGGGGTTATTTTAGCCGATAATTTAACCACTACATCCTTAGTATTAATTCCTAATCAGATTAAAGATAAAGAAAATACTAGTATCAAATTAGCAGAAATACTAGGAGTAACTAAGGAAGAAATGGATAAACATGTAAATAAAATTACCTCAATTGAAAGAGTTCACCCAGAGGGAAGAAGATTATCATATGAAGTTGCTGATAAGATAAGTAGTTTAGAATTACCTGGTGTTTATTTAGTTAAAGAAGCTAAACGTTATTATCCATATGGTACCACTTTATCTCATGTTCTTGGTTATGTTGGAATAGATAATCAAGGACTTAGTGGTCTGGAATTAGAATATGATAAATACTTAACAGGTGAGAGTGGAGCTATTAAATACTTTGCAGATGCTAAGGGTAACAAGCTTGAATTATCAGATATATATTTAGCTCCAACCAGTGGAATGAACTTGCAACTAACAATTGATTACAATATTCAAATGTCTTTAGAAAGAGAACTTGATAATGCTGTTAAAGCATTTAACCCCGATATGGCATTAGCAGTAGTAATGAATCCTAATACTGGCGAGATATTAGCTATGTCATCACGACCAACTTATGATCCTAATAATTACCAAAATTATACTATGGAAGTATTAAGTCGTAATTTACCAATTTGGGCATCTTATGAACCGGGTAGTACTTTCAATATTGTACCACCCGAAAGCAATATATTTACATGTTAAGTTCTATAAACTATATATACTTGTTGGATTTTTCATTAAATATTTTTAATTAAAATTATTATATTAAACATGTTACATTTCTTTTTTAAATATAATTTTTTAGACTAAACTCCATTTTTAACGGAGTTTTTTCTTTTCTAAATTTATTGCTTTTATAGTAAAAACAGAATCTCGAATGAAAATTCGAATTTGCTTTTTAAGGTAAATACAGGTTGACAAAATTGTATATAGATTGTATACTACCCCCAAATAAACGTTTTAAATTATCTTGATTAAATATTTATATTGGATGTGATAAATAAGTATGAAAACCAAAGAAATACCTAATATGGGAAAAATAATATTTGATAAATTTTATAATAGTTCCAATACAGTTATTACTGACATTAATATGAGCCCTATAAAAAATAGCAAACTAATCAAAATTGTAGACGAAAATACTGCAAATAAACTCATTAATAATCACTATATATATTCATTGCTAAAAAAAAGAAGACAATATTATGTGTATGAATGTAGCCCCGAAAAATTAGCTTCTCGTTACAGATATGATGTCTATGTAAAATATTTTTATGTAAAAAGTTACATCGAAAAGAACAATTATGATTTAGCTAAAAAAATATATTTATCCCATATTAAAGCCTTTAATAATTTTTTTGAACCTGATGGCAGTAAATCTAGCCCAGATGATTTTATTGACAATTTTAACATATTAATTGAATCTATAAAAGCAAAAGGTTTAAGCACAACCGTAATACCTATAAGTAAAACAGGTATTCCAATTGATGGGGCACATCGACTAGCTATTTGTTTATACCTCAAAATTAAAGTTTCATTTTTAGTTTTTGACTTACTAGATGCTAAATATGATAAAGAATTTTTTATTAATCGTGGTATGATTGATAATTATTGTACAACAATTGATAATTTAGCAAAAGAAAAGGGATGGAATTTATGAAAGATATATTGTTAATAAGTTATTGGATAATAATAATTGTAGAAATTTTATGCGCACTTTGGAATATATTAAAAACTTATATAGCAAAAAGAAAAATTAATAGCATAAAAATACATGAAAATAATAGTAAACCTCTAAACTGTAAAATATTGATTATCATTCCTTGCCTACGAGAACAAACTATTATAAAAGAAACAATAGATTATTTTTTGAATTTGATAAATGATAAAGATAATATAGAATTAATAATTGTGACAACAGAAAAAGAAAAATACGAACAATTACTGACCAAACAAGAAAGAAATAAAACAACATTTGACGTGGTAAATGAATATATTAGTGAAAATAAGATAAATAAAGTCAAACTTTTTCATTATCCACATAAAGATGGAATAATGGCGGATCAGTTAAATTATGTAATGAAAGAATGCAAAAAATATAATAGTAAAAAAACATATTTTTCTGTATATAATGCAGACAGTAGACCAAACTTGGACACAATAAATAGTGTCTTGAATATAATCAAAAAACAAGACTACCCAGAAATAATACAGCAATATTCTTATGCATTTAGTAATTTAGAAAATCTTTCATTTATCATGAAGGGATTTGCACTTTACCAAAGTAATTTTGAAATAAAGTATGGCTTGATAAATTCCCTAACTTTTTCAAATTTATTATATACCTATGTTGTTGGGCACGGATTGTATATTAGATTAGACACACTTAAAAAAATTGGAGGATTTGATAATAAATTTTGGTGTGAAGACATATACATGAGTTCAATTATTAGAAACAGAAATATTAAGATTACTCCTATTTTAAGTCTTGAAAACATGGAAACTCCAAAAAATATATCAGTATTAATTAAGCAAAATGCTAATTGGTATAAAACCTCTAATCAATGGATCAAGATGATAAAAAGTAATTTAAAAAAAGATAAAAGAATTTCAAATTCATGTAAAAATTGGCTTTTTCAAAGAGTCCGTATGAATTTAAGCTGGCTATTGTTACCATTCTTTATTATTTTATCATTTGCAATTAGTATATATTATAAAAGTATTATTTTACTTGTAATTTCAATGTTTTCCTATGCATTTATGCAAATATGTATTTATATAAGTACAATAAAAATTATTGAAAAGCTGGAAAATAAAAAAATTAATAACAAGTTAAGCCTAATATGTGCTGCTTGTATTTCAACATTTATATCTAATATAGGACCTTTGTATTCCATATTTAATTTTAAAATGAAAAAATATAAAACAGAAAGGTAGTGATATATAACGAAAAATTTATATGTAATAGAGGGAACATCTAATTCTGGTAAAACTACTACATCAAAAATTTTGAATGAAATTCCTAATGTAGAAATAATCGAGGAATTTATGGATCATCCACTGGCACCAAAACCATCGAAGAATATAGAAGAAGAACTAAAAAATCAACAAATTTTCTTCGAAATAGAAAAAGAAAGAATGATATTAGCATCATCACTTTTGGAACATGATAAAATAGTATTTATGGAAAGAAGCTATCTTTCAATTTTGGCCGTTTCCTATGCCTTTTTAAAATTAGGTAAATACAACGGCTATGATAATGCGCTTAGAATATATAAAGAAATGATAAATCAAACGTGGTATATTAAACCGGATGTAACATTTATTTTAACAGCGGATCCAATTGAAAAGTTAAAGAGGAATTTAAGCAGAAACAAAATTTTACAAAGTAAATGGATTAAAAATGATTTTGAATTTTATCAAAATGAATTTTATGATATAATGACATTAGAATCACAAAAGGAGTTTATTGACACAACTGGAAAGAATAAAGAGTATGCTAGTGAGCATATATGCAAGCTATTAAAATTAAGGAGATGAATATATGAAAATTTTTATGATACGACATGGTAAAGCAGACTATAGTTATGGCGATGCTCATAATTTTATTGGACACGGACATGATTTGGCTAGATTAGATGAAGAGTATATTGAAGATGTAATAAAGACATCTAAAGATCCGCGTTTAAAAGAAGCAACACTTATTGTGTCTTCACCATATACTAGAGCATTGCAAACAGCTGCAATCATATCAAAAGAAACTGGACTGGATATAAAAATAGAACCTGATTTGAGAGAGTGGGAACCTGATAATACATATCAATATAAAGCAAAAGAAATGAAAGAATATTATAAAGATTATATTAAAAATAATGGTATTCCACCAGTTGATAGAATAGTAAACTGGGAATCAAAAGAACATTTAAAAAAAAGAGTTCAAGAAGTAATTAAGAAATATAGAAATTATGAATGTATTATTTTTGTTTTTCATCAAATGGCAATTCAATCAATAACTGGAGTTGAAAGCATATCTCCAGCTGAAATAATTGAGATTATACAATAGTAAAATATGCAACATTATATGTTAGTTTTATTCCCTGTTTGTTTTGATAATTGGAAATTTATAGAAAATTTAATAAAAAACAATTTAATAATTATTGATGAAAAGCAAAAAGAATTAGACGAAAAAGAAAAATTCAGATTAATATATACTTTATATCAAGGAGAATCATGGATTGGTAATGCCGATAATGATTGGGAGGGAATAAGATATAAAATGAATTCTTGTTTTAATAGTAAAATTAATTTTGTGAAATTTTTTTATGTTTTTTCAACAGAAAACAAAGTAAGAAAAATTAAGCAAGAAGTAAGAAATTTCTGTAAATTAGGAAATCATTCAATACATTCAGTTGATGATGAAAAAATGTCAAAAAAATTAAAAAAAACATATTTTTAAATATTTAATAAAAATGTCAAATAAAATACAATCAGTAATTAGATTTACCTTAAAATCATACACTTCCATTAGTGGAGGTGTTTTTATATGTTTGAAACTCCAAAAATAACAGTACTTGAATATGAATTAATAATAAATAAAAAATTATATGATCAAGGAATAATAACAGAACAACAATATAATGATGTCTGCAAAATAATTTATGAAAAAATAAGTCATTGTAATAAAGAGTTTAAATGTTAATATGGAGGTAGATTATGAAATTTTATAAAGTAAGAGAGGAAATCTTGAAAGGCAAAAATATTGCTGACCTACCTCTAAGAGTTACTTTTTATGCTCGCGTTTCTACTGAAAGTGAAGAACAATTAAATTCCTTAGATAATCAAATCTCTTTTTTCGAAAATTTTATAAAGGCAAATCAAAATTGGACCTATGTTAAAGGATATATAGACGAAGGTATTAGTGGTAGTACCGTAAAGAAAAGAAAAAAATTTTTGCAAATGATAGAAGATGCTAAATCTGGTTATTTTGATTTAATTGTTACTAAAGAAGTTTCTAGATTTTCCAGAAATTTATCTGATAGTATTAAATATACACAAGAACTACTTGCTAATGATGTTGGTGTATATTTTCAATCTAATGGAATAAATACTTATGATCCTAACTCTGAATTTATACTTAATATGATGGGAAGTGTTGCACAAGAAGAAGTTAAAAGGCTCTCTTCACGTGTTAAATGGGGCCATAAAGAAGCAATAAAAAAAGGTAGAGTTTTAGGATCAAGTACAATTACTGGATACAAAAAAGATGATGCTAAATTAGTAATTGTAGAAGAAGAAGCCCAAAAAATTAGAAAAATTTTTGAGTTATATGCAACTGGTAAATATGGATTTTATAAGTTAGCTATAAAACTTCATAAACAAGGTATAAATAATTACAAGGGAAATATCTACGATAAAGATACTTTAAAAAGAATAATACAGAATCCTAAATATAAAGGTTTTTATTGTGGACACACTACTGAAACTATCGATTATAGAACCAAACAAAGAGTTTATATACCAAAAGAAGAACAAATTATTTATAAAGATGAATCTATACCATCTATCGTTAGTGAAGAATTATGGAATCGTGCTAACGAAGTATTAGATAGTAGGAGTATATTAATGAAATCAAGTAATGGTAATGCCAAAAGATCTGAAAGAAAATATTGCTATACGGCAAAAATATTTTGCAGCGATCATAATGTTTCTTATCAAAGAATGTCAAGTAAAAGAAAACAAACAAAGCCCAGATGGGCTTGTGGTAACTATGTAAAATATAGATTGGATGCTTGCAAAAGCCCAATAATTGCAGAAATGGATTTAAATAATATTTTTACAATTATAATGAAACAAGTATTTAATAATAAAAGTGAAATTATAAAAGAAATGTTAAATTATTATTCTAATTTAAAAATAGATAATAATTATCAATTTGAAATTTCAAAATTAAAAAAAGAAATTAAAACTATTGAAACAAAAAAAGAAAAATTATTAGAATTAAATATTGATGGTAGTATTAATAATCTTGAATTTAAAGAAAGAAATGGTAAGTATAATGAAGACATATCATCTTTAAATATAAAAATTGAGAAAATAGAACAGGAAAGAAAAATCATGTCTGATAGTTTTGGTAATATCAAGATAATTGAGGATGCTATTAAAAAGCAGGTTGATTATAAAAATAACGTTAGTGAATTTGTAGATAAATTTTTAGAGGAAATTATAGTTTATAAAGAAGACGATGATAGGCATAAATTAATGTTAAAAATATATTTGAATTTATTAAAAAAAACAATTTCAACTGGAAAAGGTGCTAGGCACATAGATGATGATAAATCACTGTCAGTATTTAGTAAAGAGGTTGAAACATTAGATAAGGGAAGAGCTGATTTTAAAAGAAATAATTTTAAAATTAATGTATATTTAAGTTGCAGCATTGACTAGGTTACCACATATTATTACACATGATAATCTAGTTTTTTGTTTAGGTATCGTTTTCGGAGGTTACTTTCAAAATAGCTACTTTTGCCGCAGCATTAGAAGAAAATCTAATTGATATGGATAATGATCATTTCTATGATTCTGGTAGTGTTCATATAGGGGGAGCCAGAATTGGCTGTTGGAAAGCAGGAGGTCATGGTGATCAAACTTATATTCAAGTTTTACAGAATTCTTGTAATCCAGGTTTCGTTAAATTAGGACAGATGTTAGGTAAAGAAAAATTATTTTCTTACCTTGATTTATTTGGATTTGGTTCAAAAACAGGAATTGATTTAAATGGTGAAAGTGAAGGAATTATCTTCCCGCTAGAAAAGGTGGGAGAACTAGAACTAGTAACAACTGCTTTTGGGCAAGGAGTAAGCGTAACCCCAATTCAACAAGTAACAGCAGTATCATCAATTGTAAATGGAGGTAAACTCTATAAGCCTTATGTAGTAAAAGGAATATTAGAACCAGAAACTAATACTGTTATTCAAGAAAATGAACCTGTTTTAGTAAGAAATACTGTTTCCGAAGCTACAAGTGAAAAAATGCGTAGAGCTTTAGAAAGTGTAGTAGCTTTAGGTGGAGGTAAAGCAGCCTATATTGATGGATATCGTGTTGGTGGTAAAACTGGAACAGCCCAGAAAGTAGAAAATGGTAGATATCTAGTAGGTAATTACATTATGAGCTTTATGTCTGTTGTTCCATCTAATGATCCACAAGCCGTATTATATATAGCCCTAGATAATCCTAAAAATACAGCGTTACTTTCTAGTTATACAACTACACCTATAGCTAGAAGAATTTTACTTGATATAATTGATGCTTTAGAAATAGAAAAACAAGAAAATCAACTAATAAAAGATTACACTTGGGAAGATAAAATATATTATGAAGTTCCCAATGTAGAAGGATTAACCGTTTCTGAAGCTAAAAAATTATTAACAAACTATAAAAAAGAATACGTAGGAAGTGGAGACAAGGTTATAACTCAGAGTCCTAAAGCCGGAGAAAGATTAGCAGCTGATGAAACCATTATTCTGCTACTAGGTAATGACTAAAAATACTTGATATTTAAAAAAAATACCCCACTTAATTATGTATTAAAAAATAATGATCGTGTTAAAATAATAACAGATGATTAAATCCCTATAAATAAAGATAAATGGCTAAGTATTGTTCAAACCAGTTATGTCAAAAAGAAAGTAAAAGAGATACCAAATTATAAATAAAGTATCTTTTCTTTTGGTTATAAGTGATAATATAAAACATATAATTGATTAGGAGTAATGTAAAGTTTTGTATATATAATAAAATATGTTTCGGTTATTAACTAAAATGTAGTATAATGTTTAGAGAAATAGGAGTGATTGTATGCTAATTCTAACCAAGTCAATATTTGCTATAATGATTGGCTTTTTGTGTTCTGTAGTTTTAGGACTAATTTTGATACCAGCTTTAAAAAAATTAAATGTTGGTCAAAGAATTAGTGTGTTTGTTGGTGAATCACATCGTAAAAAAGAAGGAACTCCAACAATGGGTGGTTTAATATTTATAATTTCTACTTTATTAACTACTTTAATTCTATTAATAACTAAAAAGATAGAGTATACAACTAATTTAGGAATTGTTTTAATTGTTTTTGTTGGTTATGCCATTATTGGTTTCTTAGATGATTATTTAAGCATTAAGAGACATAACAACGAAGGTTTAACTGAAGTTCAAAAATTGATTGGTCAAGTGTTAATAGCCTTAGCTTTCTTTTATTTATATATAAGTAACGGAGGTCAAACAGCATTAATAGTATCAACGCTTGGAATTCATATTGAAATGGGCTGGGTTTATGGCTTGTTTATTTTATTCTTATTAGTAGGTGGATCTAATGCTGTTAATTTAACTGATGGTCTAGATGGTTTAGCTGGAGGTCTATCAGCTATTGCCTTTATTGCTTTCAGTTTAATTTCAATGGTAGTTGGTTTTGAAGATATGGGTATTTTTACCTTTATTTTAGCCGGTAGTTTATTAGGATTTTTAGTATTTAATACTTATCCAGCTAAAGTATTTATGGGGGATACTGGTAGTTTGGCACTAGGTGGTGTTATGTCAACTATTGCTGTTCTAACACACCGTGAAATAACATTAGCAGTAGTTGCTGGTGTATTTATTATTGAAACACTTAGTGTTATTCTACAAGTATTTTGGTTATACGTATTTAAACGTAAATTATTTTTAATGACACCGATTCATCATCATTTTGAAAAATTAGGATGGAAAGAACAGGATATTGTAAAATTATTTTGGGTAGTTGGTTTAATACTAGCTATGGGTGGTATATTCTTCGGTGTTTGGTTATAAGAGAGTGAGTGATATTTTTGATAGAGCGTAAGAAGCGCACATTTGATGTTGTCCTTTTTATCGCTGTAATACTCTTAATATTATTTGGACTCATAATGATTTATTCGGCATCATCTATTTGGGCTGAATACAAGTTTCATGATAGTTTTAAATATGTGAAACAGCAATCATTATTTATCGTAATAGGAATTGTACTAATGATTACTATATCTAAAGTTGATTATACATGGTATTATAAAAAGACAAACATTATTCTAGCTGTTTGTCTCTTTTTATTAATTTTAGTTTTAATACCTGGTATTGGAAGCATAAGAAATGGGAGTCGTAGTTGGTTTGGTATAGGTTCATTTGGTATTCAACCAAGTGAATTTGCTAAATTAGGTTTAATCATATTTACGGCTAAGTATTTATCAAATAATAATAAATTTTTAAAGGATATTAAAAGAGGGGTTATTCCCATTTTAATAGTCCTATTCACAGTATTTGGTCTTATTATGCTGCAACCTGATTTTGGTACTGGCATGATTATAGTGGTAAGTATTTTAGCTATGTTATTTATTGCAGGTGTTAATATTAAGTTCTTTATTAGTTTAGGAGTTTTAGGTGTAGGTGGAATAGTTGGCTTAATTATGATAGCACCATATCGTATGGATAGAATAACTTCATTTATAGATCCATGGAAAGATCCACTTGGAACCGGTTTTCAAATTATTCAAAGTTTATATGCAATAGGACCAGGTGGGTTGCTAGGTCAAGGTTTTTTAAACTCTAGACAAAAACAATTTTATTTACCAGAGCCACAAACAGATTTTATTTTTTCTATTATTAGTGAAGAATTTGGCTTTTTAGGAGTAGTAATAGTAAGCGCTTTATTTATAACTATATTATATCGTGGAATAAAAATAGCTTTGAATTGTAAAGATAATTTTTCTAAGTATTTAGCATTTGGTATGATTTTTCAGATTTTAATCCAAGCAGTTATGAATTTAATGGTAGTAATAGGTCTAATACCTGTAACAGGTGTTACTTTACCATTTCTTTCCTATGGTGGATCTAGTTTATTAATAACATTAGTTAGTATTGGTATTCTTTTAAATATAAGTAGACAATATAAAAACTGATAGATAGAAATTTTCTAAATACCAGTTTTTTTAATTTATCTCTTCTAATTCCTTATTTAAAGTAGGATAATATTCAATAATATCATTAATATTACAATTAAGAAAATTACAAATTCTAGCTAAAACAATAATATCTAATCTAGTTAAATCACCATTAATTATTCTTTGAATAACTTTAAAATCAGTATTAGTTTCACGCATTAATCTATTTTTACTAACATTTTTATCTATTAAAACATCATTTAATTTAAATAAATAATATCCACCCTCAATATTAATCTTTACCATCACAACACTTCCTATGGTAAATTTTACCAATAACATTGTTTGTTGACTATTGGCTGTATAACCATTATAATATAGGTTATATTAATAAATAAAGGAGATAATATGAATCACGATATGTATAATAAAATAGCAAGCAAAATTAGTGATAAATTAATAAGACTTTGCAACAATAATAAAACAGAAGGTAAGAGTTTGAGTGAATTGTACAGTATGCTATTAGATGAAAAATATTACGAATATAAATCTAATATTTTTCCGTATATAGCAGATCAACTTGCTAGTAAAGGTTATGAGATAGTAAGTATTAATAATTTTTCAATAAAAAAATATTAGGCAGAAATTTGTCTAATATTTTTTTGTAAAGTATAATTATCTTCAACATCAATACTTTCAAATTGTTCTAAATCGTCATTATTCATAATTAAATTACTTTCCTCACTAAAGTGACTTAAGTTTTTACCTTCATAGCGATATCTTGCATATAATGAATAGCAATTTTTATCTAGTGTAGCAATATATAATTGCCATTTTTCATACCAATCTTTAAATTCATCAGTTACAACAACACGTCCATTTGGATTATAGCTAATATTTGTATTAAAGCGTGCTGTTTGCAATAAACAATAATCTAAAGTATATGAATATTCTTGAGGATTATCATTAACTAAAGGATTTTTCTTTTTTTCATTAGCAAGCATTTCTTCAAAATGCTTCTTCATTTCTTGATCATTGTTTCTTTCTGCAAAATTGATCATTTTATTACAATAATTTCTCATACGTACAACTTCATAATATTTACTAACTACAACAAATAACTCCATCTCAGAACAATTTTCTACATATTTACTGTCGTATTTTAAAGCACCAGGGTACTTGCCATATAGGCTTTGTCTCATATTATCATCCTTCCTTTTTAGTGCAAAATATAAAGAAGTACCATAGTACTTCTTAAACAACATGACTAATTATACAATAAAATGTCAAAAAAGTCAAATTATTTTTACAGAATCATCTTACAATATTATAATAAAATATATCATTAAAACATATAATTATGATATAATGATAGTGGGTGTTAACTATGAAAATTATTGTTAGTGCTGGAGGTACAGGAGGTCATATTTATCCTGCTTTAGCTATTATTCATAAAATAAAAGAAAAAGAACCAAAAAGTGAAGTATTATATATTGGTACAAAAGATAGAATGGAATCTACTATTATTCCTAAAGAAAATATTCCTTATTTTGGTATTGAGATGCAAGGACTTAGTAGAAAAAATCCATTTAAAAATATTAAGATATTAAAATTATATTCTAAAAATATAGCTATTTTAAAGAAAAAAATAAAAGAGTTTAATCCAGATATCGTAATTGGAGTTGGGGGTTATGTAACTGCTCCTGTTATTTATAGTGCTAAAAAATTAGGATATAAAACGTTTATTCATGAACAAAATTCTATTCCAGGTTTATCAAATAAATTTTTATCACACTATGCTGATAAAATAGGTGTTAGCTTACCTGATTCTATTAATAGTTTCCCTAAAAATAAAGTAATATTTACAGGTAATCCTCGTAGCGAAGAGGTTTTATCAAGTAAGGTAGTAGGTAAAAAGGATTTAGGTTTATCACTTCATGATAATAAGAAATTAGTATTAATCGTTATGGGTTCACAAGGCTCAACTACTATGAATAAAAAATTAAAAGAAACATTACCTTTATTTAATAACAAAGAATATGAAGTTGTATTTGTAACAGGTAAAAATTACTATGAAGAATATAGTAAAATAAAATTACCAGCCAATGTTAGATTAGTAGCATATTTAGATAATATGGATCAAGTTTTAAAGAAAACAGACCTAATAATATCACGTGCTGGTGCCAGTAGCATAGCTGAAATAACAGTTTTAGGTATACCTAGTATTTTGATTCCTAGTCCTTATGTTACACATAATCATCAATTAAAAAATGCAAAAAGTCTTGAGAAAAACAAAGCAACTGTTATAATAGAAGAAGCAAACTATGATAAAGAAGTATTAGTAAAAACAGTAGATAGTATTTTAGAAAATAAACAATACTACAATGAATTAAGTTCTAATACTAAAAAATTAGGAGTAACAGATAGTGCTAGTAAAATTTATCAAATTTTAAGAGGACTAATAGATGGTGGTAAACATGAATAACGAATTTATAAAAGAATTAAAGAAAATGGATTTAGGTAAAATACTAGTTGATGTTTCCTTGAAAGAATATACAACTTATAAAATAGGTGGTACTGCTAAGTGTATTATATATCCCAAAAATATTGACTGCTTAGTAGAGCTTATCAATAAATTAAAAGCTAATAGTACTAAATTCATGGTATTAGGAAATGGCTCTAATGTATTATTCAGTGATGAGTTATATGACGGTGTTATTATTAAACTAGATGAATTCAATAAAATAGAATTTACTGGGACTAGAATCGATGTTGGAGCAGGTGCACCACTAATGAAAGTAGCATATCAAAGTGTTAGAAGAGGGTTAACCGGCTTAGAGTTTGCAACAGGTATTCCTGGTAGTGTAGGTGGGGCAGTCTATATGAATGCAGGAGCCTATAAAAGTGATATGGGTTATGTTGTTTCGAAAATAAAGGTGTTAACTCCTAAAATGACAGTTATTACAATGGTTAATTCTGAACTTGATTTTCATTACCGAACTTCTTTCTTAAAAAAGCATAAAGATTATATTTGTTTAGAAGCTACTATTCAATTAAAACAAGGTGATAAAGAAGAAATCGAAAATTTAGTTAATGACCGTAAAAAAAGAAGATTGGAAACACAACCTCTTGAATATCAATCAGCTGGTAGTGTTTTTCGTAATCCACCTGATTTATTTGCTGGTAAATTAATTGAAGATTTAGGATATAAAGGTTTAATAAAAGGTGGGGCTAAAATAAGTGATAAACATGCCAATTTTATAATTAATTATGATCATGCTAAAGCTAGAGATGTTAAAGAGTTAATAGATTTTATTAAACAGGCTGTTAAAGAAAAATATAACGTTGATTTAGTTGTAGAACAAGAATTTATAAATTGGGAGTAATTATATGGCAAAGAAGACAGAAAAACATATAAAATTAAAAATACTACCTTTATTAATAACACTACTATTAATAATACTAATTATAGTTGGCGTATATTTTTTAACATTAATTCCTATTAAAAACATATATATTACGGGTAATAACTACTTAACAGATCAAGAAATAATAGAATTAGCAGAAATAGAAAATTATCCAAGTTTTCTAAAAACAACTTCTTCTAAAATTAAAAAAAGATTAAAAAATAATATTTATGTTAAAAATGTTAAAGTATCTAAAAAATTATTTGCAGAAGTACATATTGAAATAGAAGAGAAAAATATTTTATTTCGTAAAGAAGAAAATAATATGATTGTTTTAGAAACTGGTGAAGAGACAAATGATCAAGAAAAGTATATTGTACCAATATTACTTAATTATATACCAGATACTAAATACAGTACTTTTTTAAAAAGAATGGCTGAAGTAAATGAAAATGTTAAAACCAAAATATCAGAAATTAGATATTATCCCAACGAACAAGATGATGATCGTTTTTTACTATATATGACAGATGGAAATTATGTTTATTTAACACTAACTAAGTTCAAACAAATTAACTATTATGAAGAGGTACTTAGTAAATTAGATGGCAAGAAAGGTATACTTTACTTAGATAGTGGTAATCACTTCCAGATTATGTCAAATTAAAATGATTAGAAAATGCTTAATAAGAAGCATTTTTCTTTTTTTTCAAATAATAATGTTGTATAATATATATAGTTGTGGAGGACATATATGTATAATTATATTATAGGTAATGTAACAGATATTGAAGGAACTTACATTGTTTTAGAAGCAAATGGCATAGGTTTTCAAATTTATACAGCTAATCCATATTCATTTGATATTGGAACTATGTATAAAGTATATATTTATCAATGTATTAGAGAAGATGAAAATAGTTTATATGGCTTTAAAACTAAAGAAGAAAAAGAAATGTTTTTAAAATTGATAAGTGTTAAAGGACTAGGACCTAAAATGGCTTTACCGATATTAGCTACCGGTTCTATTCCCGGTATTATGGATGCTATCGAAAGGGAAAATATATTATATTTGAAAAAGTTCCCTAAAATAGGTGATAAGGTTGCTAAACAAATAATTTTGGATTTAAAGGGTAAAATTTCTATAGCTGGTGTTGATTTGGCTAATAGTAATAATGGCTATGAAGAATTAATAGAAGTATTAAAAGGATTAGGATATAAAGAAAAAGAAATAAAAAGTATTGTAGTCAAAGTAAATAGAGATTTAAGTGTTGAGGAACAAGTAAAAGAAGCATTAAAATTATTATTAAAGTAGGTGGTAATATGCCAAAAGAAACTGGTTTTATTACTCCAGATAACCAAATAATATTATTAAACTATGATGAAGTTTATAAATTTTGCATGGGTGTTTGTGAGTTAGAAGAAAATTATGAAAATTGGCAACATTTTAAAAAAGATTATAATTATTTTTCTTCATGTTTTGATTTTTTAATATTGAAATTAAATTATATTTTTATAAATCCACTATATCAGATGGGTACTTATTTAAAAAGTGTGAAGAATAAAATGTTCATAATAAATGAAAAAGATCTTGATGTTATCAATTATGATAGTATATCACAAGCAGCCAAGCAAAAATATAATGGTGGTAATTATTCTGATATTGTGCCTTGTTCTAATCACGAATTAAATATAGAAAAATTAGTTATTGATAGCGTTAAAGCTGGCAACTGGTTAATAGATCCAAATGGTTATGCACTTATGAGTAAAAGTGATATAGAGCAGGGAAATCACGAAACAACAGCTAATACGATATTAAATCAATTATTAATAACCAATCCCGAAGTATTAAAGTTACTTGATGATAGACAATACGCTGTTTCATTATTAGTTGAACATTTTGGTTTTATAAGAACGGTCACTTATGATGATTATAGTATATTGATAGGACACGAGAAAATTTTGCCAGATATATTAGTACTAATAAAAGATACAATACTTCAGGATGGCACTAGTGTGTTTTATGATTTAGGTACTGAAAGCAAAAATTTACCCCTAAAATTAAAAATGTATAGTATACAATTAGATGAAAGGACAGGATATAATGGATGATAGAATAATATCAGGTGAAGAAATTACTGAAGATATTGGTGAACAAAATATAAGACCAGAGTATTTAGCTGATTATATAGGACAGAAAGAAGTTAAAGAAAACATAAAAGTATATATAGAAGCAGCTAAAATGAGAAGAGAACCTCTAGACCATGTATTATTATATGGTCCACCAGGTTTAGGTAAAACAACACTTGCTAATATAATAGCTAACGAACTAGGTGTTAATATTAAAACAGCAAGTGGACCAAGTATAGAAAAAGCAGGAGATTTAGCTGCTATCTTATCGTCTTTAGAGCCTGGTGATGTCCTTTTTATTGATGAAATTCATCGTATGCCATCATATATAGAAGAGATTTTATATCCGGCTATGGAAGATTTTGTTTTGGATATTATAATAGGTGGCGAAGGCAATACTAGAAATATACGTATTAATCTACCGCCATTTACTTTAGTTGGAGCAACAACTAGAGCAGGAGATTTAACATCGCCTTTACGTGATCGTTTTGGAATTATTGCCAAACTCCAGTATTATACTAATGAAGAATTAGTTGACATCATCAAAAGAACATCTAGAGTTTTAAATATTCCAATTGAAGATGATGCTAGTTTAGAATTAGCTAGAAGAAGTAGGGGAACACCAAGAATTGCCAATCGCTTATTTAAAAGAGTTAGAGATTTTGCCTTAGTAGAAGGTGATGGCATTATTAATCTAGACATAACTAAAAGAGCACTAGAGCGTTTAAAAATAGATGATAAAGGTTTAGATGACACAGATCATCAATTACTAAAAGCAATAATTGAAAAATTTAATGGTGGTCCAGTTGGAATTGAATCAGTAGCATCATCAATTGGTGAAGAAGTAACAACTATAGAAGATGTATATGAGCCTTATTTATTACAGCAAGGTTTTATTAAAAGAACGCCACGTGGTAGAATGGTAACTCCACTTGCATATGAACATTTAAAAATTGAATATCAGAATAATTTGTTTAATTAAAATATAAAGAGGGATATTATGGAAGAAAGATTATTAGAATTTAATGGTGATATAAGCGTAAAAAAACTAATAGATAGAATAAATGAAATAGTAGGAAATAAATTCACAATATTAGATCAAAAAGATGATATTGAAAAATGGAATGGGATACCAAAATTATTGACTTTGGATGATAACTCCCAACAAAAACTATTAGAATTCGTTGAATACGTAGATAATTTACTTCAACCAATCGAAGATAAAGCAATGTATATTGTATCATTATCCGCATTAATTGAATTTGGTAAAATTGATATAAATATATATGATGAAGGTAGCTTATTTACTTTAGCTGATTACTATCAAAATAGTAGTATTAATGATATTAAGAATACATTGCCAATTATCAAGAATTCAACGTTATTATTAGCTGTTAGACAAAAAACACTTGATATAGAAGCAAGAAAAAAAATACTATTAGATATTGTCAATAGTTTTATTAGTAGTAAAATAAGTACTGCTAATCAGGACAAATATAATAAATTTATTAATGATAAAATTAATGAGATTGAAGTAAAAGATTATTATGACTTAATAAAATAGAAAGAAGTGATATTATGCAACTAGAAGATTTTGATTATGAATTACCAGAAGAATTAATAGCTCAAGTACCACTTGAAAAAAGAGATTCATCTAGACTTTTGGTGCTTGATAAAGAAACTGGTTCTATAGAACACAAGCATTTTCCTAATATTTTAGATTATATGGAAGAAGGGGATACTTTAGTACTAAACGATACTAAAGTATTACCAGCTAGACTAATTGGTATTAAAGAAGAAACAAATGCCGTCATCGAAATACTATTATTAAAAGATATTCAGGCGGATACTTGGGAATGCTTAACTAGGCCAGCAAAAAGAGTTCATGTTGGAACTATTATTTCCTTTGGTAATGGAGAATTAAAAGCTCGTTGTATTGAAGAAAAAGAAGATGGAATTCGTAATTACGAATTAATATATGACGGCATTTTATTAGAAATATTAGAAAAACTTGGTACAATGCCACTTCCACCATATATTCATGAAAAGCTAGAAGATCAATCAAGATATCAAACGGTGTATGCTAAAAATATAGGAAGTAGTGCAGCACCTACTGCAGGTTTACATTTTACCAAAGAATTACTAAATAAAGTGAAAGAAAAAGGTGTGAATATAGCATATGTTACACTACATGTTGGATTAGGAACTTTTAGACCAGTACAAGAAGATAATATATTAGATCATAAAATGCATACTGAATATTATCAAATGAGTAAAGAAACAGCAGAATTATTAACACTAACAAGAAAAAATAATAAAAAAATAATAGCTGTTGGTACAACAAGTGTTAGAACTTTGGAAACTATTATGACTAAATATGGCGAATTTAGAGAATGTAGTGGTAATACTGATATATTTATATACCCAGGTTATAAATTTAAAGGAATTGATTACTTAATTACTAATTTTCATTTGCCTAAATCAACTTTAGTTATGCTAGTTAGCGCTCTTGCTGGAAGAGAAAATATTCTAAATGCTTATAAAGAAGCTGTTAAAGAAAAATATCGTTTCTTTTCATTTGGTGATAGTATGTTGATAAAGTAGGTGAAAATATGAATGATTTATGGAACAGTAAATGTGTTTTACTTTCTTATGATGGTAATATTTATGAATCAAGTCTTAATTTAAAAAATCATAATGAATCTATAGCAGAATGCTCCAAACAAATTGGTTTAAATATAGACCCTAACCAAGCTATGACATCTATGCTAGAAGTATTAGCAAAATCAAATAATATTATTTTGTTGAATGCTGGGTATGGGGAAAATAAAAAAAGAACTGGATACTTAACCTTACCAGAAAACATTTTTAGAGAACAACTTGCCAATTGCGTAAAACTAAAATTGCTTTTAGATGAATATGAAAGTATAACTGTATGGCAAATTATAAACAATAGCTTGAAGTCCGTCAGTTTTGGAGATCCTAAATATGCTGATGAGATTTTACAAAAATTAATTGATAAATCATCAATAAAGGAGGTAGAACATGAAAGTAAAATATAACTTATTGCATAAAGAAAAAAACACTAAAGCACGCTTAGGTAAATTAGAGACAAACTATGGTATAGTTGATACACCAATGTTTATGCCTGTTGGGACTCGTGCCACAGTTAAAACACTAACTCCAGAAGAATTATATGAAATGCATAGCGGAATCATCTTAGCTAATACTTATCATTTATGGTTAAGACCAGGACCTGATCTAATAGAAAAAGCAGGAGGACTTCATAAATTTATGAATTACCATGGTCCTATCTTAACTGATAGTGGTGGTTTTCAAGTATTTTCACTTGCTAAACCTAAAGATATTACTGAAGAAGGAGTACATTTTAAAAGTCATATAGATGGTTCTAGTTTGTTCTTAACACCAGAAAAGTCTATTGAAATTCAAAATAAACTAGACAGTGATATTGCGATGAGTTTTGATGAATGCCCACCAGCAAGTGCTACTTATGACTACATGAAAAATAGTGTCGAAAGAACGATTCGTTGGGCTAAAAGAGGTAAAGATGCTCATAAAAATCCTAATCAGTCACTATTTGGAATTGTTCAAGGTGGAGTATACGAAGACTTAAGAAAGTATTCAGCCGAAGAAACAGTTAAACTTGATTTTGATGGATATAGTATTGGGGGAGTAGCTAATGATGGTGAAAATAAAGATGCCATGTATAAAGCTATTGACTATTCAATACCATATATTCCTGAAGATAAAGTTCGCTACTTAATGGGTGTTGGAGAACCAGAAGATATTATTGAAGGCGTAATCCGTGGTGTCGATATTTTTGATTGTGTTCTGCCAACTAGAATAGCTCGTCATGGAAATGCTTTTACTAAATACGGTAAAATTAGTTTAAAAAATGCTAAATACAAGGAAGATTTCACACCTATTGAAGAGGGTTGTGACTGTTATGCATGTAAAAACTACACTAAAGCTTATATTAGACATTTAGTAAATGTAGATGAAGTGTTAGGTGGCAGATTATTATCTATTCATAATATTCGTTTCCTAATTCGTTTAGCCGAAGAATTAAGAGAAGCTATTAAAGAAGATAGAATACTAGAATATCGTGATGAATTTTATAAAAATTATAAAACCAAAAAAGACTAATATTATTAGTCTTTTTTATTTAGAGTTAAAATGCAATAACAAGATAGTTTATTATTACTATTTATTTAATTTCTTTTTATTAATTCCTATCATACTACCTAGAATAGATGCTGCAATTAATATAAAATAATAAATAATTGTTTTAATATTTATACCTTTATCAAAAGCTAAATAACTAACAATAAAGAATAATACAATTACTTCAGCACCAACTTTTAGTCCCTCTAACCAACCATTTTTACTAGTTCTTCTTCCTATATATACCCCACCAATTAACATCGCAATTGTAACAACAAATAATTTTAAATAATTAATAATACCACTACCAATTAAATTAAAGTAATATAATAAAGATAAAATAAAATTTAAAATTAATACTGGAACCAATATATAAATAAGAACCTTTAAATATTTTAAAACATCCATGATATCACCTAATAAACTTTATGTAATGAATAAAAATATATTCTAAAAACCATAATATATTTAGGTGATAGTATGGATTTTTTAATTGTACTTGAAAGAACTATTTTATTTTATATAATCATTACTTTACTATATCGTTTTATGGGTAAAAGGGAAGTTGGACAGTTAGGTATAGTTGATTTAATTGTTTCTATTTTAATAGCAGAACTAGCAGCTATGTCTATTGATAACAGAGATGAAAACATCTTTTTATCAATTATACCAATCGTATCATTAGTATTTATTCAAATTGGAATGAGTTATATATCATTAAAAAATGCTAAAGTAAGGGATGCTTTTGATGGCACACCCTCAGTAATGATAAATAGAGGAGTAGTTAATTTTAAGGAAATGGTCAAACAGCGTTATAATATAGATGATCTATTGATACAATTAAGAGAACAAAAAGTTAGGACAATAGAAGAAGTTGATTACGCTATTTTAGAGTCAAGCGGTAAACTAAGTGTATTTACTAAACAAAATAATCGTTTTGGAGATTATCCATTGCCGCTTGTTTTAGATGGTGTAATTCAACCAGAAACCTTAACTCAAATAAAGAAAACCGAAAAATGGTTAAATCAAACTTTAAAAGATGAACATGTTGAGTTAGCAAATGTTTTTTATGCTTTTTATAAAGATAAAGGTTTGTATATAATAAAACGTAGTGATTTAGAAAAATAAAAGGAGCCAGCAAGCCCCTTTTTAACTATCTATAGGTGAGAGTATTAAGATAGTTATGTGAAAATATTTATTTCACATTAATTAATATAATAAATAAATGTGAAATTTATGTGTAAATTTTAAAATTATTTTTTATAGATAAAATAGAAAGTTGTACCTTTGTTCTTTTTTGAAACCACGCCATACTCAAAATTATGTAACTCTAATATTCTTTTAACGATAGCTAATCCTAATCCCGTGCCAACAGTATTTCTCTTGTGATTCTTTTTAGAACGATAATACTTATCCCAAATAAGATTTGCCTCATCATCATCTATACCTTTACCAGTATCAGTTATTTCAACTTTAACCTCATTATCACTTGTTAAAATATTAATAAATATTGTTTTATCATCGCCAGTATAATTAATAGCATTATTAATTAAATTATAAATTACTTGTTCAATTTTAGCTTTATCAGCATAAATCATAATATCATCATTAGTATTAACTATAAATTTGTATTCTAAAGTAGTAGTAAATATTTCATAATGTTTGATAATAGTTTGTATTAATTCAGTTAAATTAAATGTTTCTTCATCCAAAACAAGCATCTTACTTTCTGCTACTGATAACGATAATATATCATTGACTAAGGCATTTAATCTATCAACTTCTTCAATAATTGTATTTAAATTATTTTCACGTTTAGTTTTATCCTTATAAGTTAAATCTCTAACCATTTCAGCATACGCTTTGATCATAGTAAGAGGTGTTTTTAAGTCATGAGATACATTTGCCATTAAATCACGTCTTAATTCATCAGTCTTTCCAAGTTCTATTCTAGCTGAATTTAATGTATCAGTTAATTCTTGAATCTCAATAATATCAGTTGAAGTTTTGAATTCAGCATCATAATTTCCTTTAGCCAATTCTTTAGCAGATATGGTTATTTCTTCAATAGGCTGTGATAACTTCTTAGAAATAAAATATGATATTATTAATGCTAATATTAATACTATTAAAGTAACATATATAAATTGGCTTTGCAAAATGGAAACTGTTGAATTAATTGGTACTAACGAAGTAGAAATATAAGCGTACAAAGAGTCATCCAAATGAATTCCATATATCAAAGTTTTGTTTTCAAATTGGGGGTTTATTATAGTATATTTTTTAGTTAATTGCTTACTATTTATAAAATCATTTTTATACTTTTCAGCGTGCATGCCTTTAATACATTCACGATTGATACCATTGTTGGAGTAGGGAATAGTATTATTTTTATCAGTTAGTTCAATACATACACCATTTTCAAAACTTATTTTTTCCAAGTTGTTATAAAAATCATCTGTATCATTAGTATTATAATTAGTAACAACCTGTTTAACTAACTGTTTTATATCTTTAGTTTTACGCCATTCATAATAAGAAGACAAGAAAATAATTTGAAAAACCCATAGAAATAATAATATAAATAAGGAAAAAATAGCTAAATATAGCCAAATCTTAGTATTTAAACTATTTTTTTTATCTGATTTCAAATTTATAGCCAACTCCTCTAACAGTTTGAATTAAATCTCGATATTTTCCTAAATTATTTCTAAGCATTTTTACATGAGTATCTATAGTTCTATCATCGCCAAAGTAGTCATAACCCCAAATATTAGAAAGTAAACTTTCTCGCGATATAGCAACATTTTTATTTTTGATCATATAAGTTAAAATCTCAAATTCTTTTGGCGTTACTTTAACTTCTTTACCTTCAATATAAATAGTGTAACCCATAAAGTCAACTACTAAATCGTTATAGATAAATTTATCAGTTGTGCCACTAGATCTTTTAGTAATCGCTTTAATTCTAGCTATTAGTTCTTTTGGTGAAAAAGGTTTAGTTAAATAGTCATCAACACCCAGTTCAAATCCTAATAACTTATCATATTCCTCAGTTCTAGCAGATAATATAATAGTAGGAATATTTTTAATATTTTTAATTTCTTTATAAGCAGAAAAACCATCAAGCTTTGGCATCATTATATCCAGTACAATAACATCTATTTTTTCTTTTTTAATAATATCTAGTGCTTCAAAACCATCACTAGCTTCATAAACATTGTATCCTTCATTGGTACTGTATTCCTTAATAACTTCACGAATTAACTCTTCATCATCAACAATTAATATATTCATAAAAAACCTCCCAGTGCTTTAATTTTATCATTATTATGTGTAAGATATGTGAAATACTATTGTAGATTCCCATATTTTTTTACTTTAGCATCATTTTTTTCTAATTGAAGTTCTATTTCTTTACTCATTCGTTTAATTTCATCTTTTTTGGTTTTTATGTCTTCTTCAATAGCATCTAAATTCTTCATAGTTTCTTTATATGCAGGTAAATGACTGCACTCTTTATAATCGTGTAAAAAAGTATAGCGAATAGAATCAATAGTATTTAAATTGTTATCAATAAGATTATCTAATTTATTAGTATCTTCTAAACAATTATTAATTATCTTTTTATAATCAACCACATCAGATTTAATTGTTATTACTTTTTCTTTTGTAGGAGTACACATCTTATTAATTAAATTTAAAAGTACTGCTGTTTCAGTCAAGGCAACAACATTATTTTTAATACTTAGATTTCTTTTAAACAAAGCCATAAGTAAAAATAATTCCATAAAAGTATGATTAACACTCTTAGTTATATATTCAACTTTTTCAGTTATATGGACAGTTTCATCAACCTGTCTTTTTACATACTCTAACATTTCTTGTTGACTAGAAACCAATCTTTGTATATCTAAGGCTGCTTGATCTATTGATATCATATTTTCATTCATTTCCTGTATTTGATCATCCATGATTTCAAATTGATCTTTTTTAGAATTTATTTTTTTAAATAATAAATCTCTTTTATCTTCTAGTTCAACAATTCGTTCTATAATTGATTTATATTCTTTATTATGTTTTAAATCTTTAATAAGATTATATTCATTTTTGACTTTTTCTTTATATTCTTCAACTAAATAAATTAAATAATTATCAGGTTCTTCAACAGGAAACTTGGATTCAAATGTCTTTTCTAAGGAAGCAATCTGCATTTTAATATATTGGAGTTGTTCTAATAATTTATTTATTTCTAATTCTATTTCTTTTATATCGCTGTCATCTTCAGCATAATCTATCTTTTTTTCTATACTATAAAAATTAGAATCTAGTTTTTTAAGTTCATATATATTGTCTTTGATACTGTTTTCAAGAATATGAGTTATTTCTATTTTTAAATAATCGCTTATTTCGGTATCACTATATTTCTTTTTTTCGACTGGATTATTTATCTGCTTGTTTTCAATATCTGTGCTCTGGATACTTTCCTTACTATCAGTACTAATAGTAGTGCTACCTGTCGGTTGTTGCTTTTTATCTTTAGGAATAGTTACTGGTTTTTCTTTGTTAGATGAACCCTTTTTCTTAGAAAAATTATCTTTATTTTCTTTAATAATATTTTGTTTTTTATTATTTAAGATATTTATTATAATATTTTTCTTTTGAGTATCTATTTTCTTCTTTTCTTCTTCTGTTTTCTTTTCTTCTATTTCTTTAGTTTCTTTTCTTTTTTTTCTTTTAACATTTAGTTTAAATATTCTTCTATCATTTTTAGTACCTTTAGCACCAATATTTATTGCCATAAAATAACCTCATTTCTATATTAATTATACTAAAAGCATTAATATTAGTAAATTGATTTTAATTGACATATAAAAGAAAACATAGTATAATAACAGCCATTGTTGTAGGTGGTTGTATGAAAAGTTATCATAAAAATGAATTGTGTTTAAAAGAATTTTTTCACGATACTTATTTTTGCTCTGCTAATGATGAATTAAATGATCATATTAAATCAGTACTAGCTAAATTAGACGAAATACTAATCAGTAGTAAGGCACATGAATTAAAGTATATTAATATTAAATCTAATTTTATTAGCCAGCTTAAGAAAATGCCAATATCAGTATTTGAAAGTTCATATATCAGTATCTTAGTTATTATGAGTTTAACTAAACAGGAACAAGAATTTCTATTAAGAAAACTAGATGAACAATTAAACACAAATGTTTTTGCCGACACACGTAAGGTAAATAAAGTTAAAAACGGTAATAAGTTTGTTGATGAATATAGTTTTGAGCCTCATATTTATGAACTTGGCGATATAGTTTCATTTTTCACATCTTTTAAATTAAAAATAACTAGACATGTTGATGATTTGATAGTTAAATACTTAGCAGAAAATAAAATTGATAAAAACATTACTATGCCAGAGCAAAAAGACAAAATAAGAAAGTATCTTTCTGAAATAGATGATGATTCTTCAAATATAATTAACTATATAATTAGCGAATATGAAAAGTGGATCAGCAAGTTAAATCCATGCGTAATGAATTTCTGTATGAATGTTAAATCAGACTTTAAGAGCCAAGTTAAAACTGGATTAGAAAATTATATTATTGACTTAGATAAGAAAAAAGATCGTATATTTGAAACCTACTCTTCATCAGTTGCAGATAGAATAAGTACCTATAAATTGGTAAAAAGGAGTTAATATGATAATAAATAGTGATAATAAAATTGGTTTAATTTTTAGTAAAGAATTATTAGAACAAGAAAAAACAGATACCAACAGTGAATTAATTAATCATATAATTGATATCCATAATAATTTTGCTGATCAAGTAAAAGAAGGTAAATACACTAAGAAAGAATTTACATCATTTAGAAACAAAATTGCCCAAGAGCCGATTATAAATTCTAAAATTATTTTAAAATTATGTGATTTATTTTTAGAAGATGACAAAATTATATTTAAAGAACTAGTTACTTTATGTAATAAAAATATTATTTATATATCAGAAACTAATAGAATTAATTTTATGGCAGCTGATATTAGAGAAATAAATAGCAAATTAAAATCATTTGCCTCAGCTTATTTTAATAGTATTATTACAATTCCAGAATCAAGAGTAGAAACATTAAAAATTTATTCAGAGTATGTAAGTAAATTAGAAGATACTAATAGTGAAGAATATCATCATTTTATTGAAAGTTATCATGATTTTGTAAATAGAACATTTACTAATAAAAAAATTAAACAAATACTTATTGAAAGTGAAGACTTAGAATACATTAATCTATTAAATTGTTTCAAGTTACAAATAAGTAAAATAAAATTATACATAGAACATCACGATAGTATTCATGCTAGAGAAAAGATTGATGATATTAAAAGAACGCAAGCACTAAGACAATTAGGAAAACTATAAAGACCTAATTAGCTTAATGCTTTTTTTATGTGTCTATAATGATTACAAGCAACATAAATAATATTTACAGAAGAAGCAATTATAAATGAATATATTCCTATATGTAAAAGAGATAAAATATATAATAGAATAGTTTTTAAAATAATACCGATAATATTATCAATCATAACATCTTTAGATTTTGATATAGCTTGTAGACAAGCAGCAAATGGTAATTCTATATAATAAAATAAAAATGGTATAGCTAAAGCTTTTAAATAAGTTCCACCATGAGTTGTGCCATAAATTAATTTTAAAAAGAATTCAGGAAATATAAACAGAATAATAGTAACTGGTAACCCAATAGCTAGTGATATCGTAATAGCTTGTTTTAATTTTCTTTTAATATACAAATATTCTTTGTTAGCATGTGCTTTGGAAATTACAGGTAATAAGCTATTAGAAACAGCTCCTGTAAAGAAACCTGGCAATAGTAATAGTGGCATAGAATACCCGGCTATAATACCATATTCTTGCGTTATATAACTTAGACTATAACCACTTTTCATAAGCCCAGCCGTTAGTAATATTGGCTCTAAAAAATAACCAATATTACCAATTAATCTTGTATTAGTATTAGGTATAGATATTTCTAAAATATTTTTAATATTTTCTTTTTGGGGTTTAATATCATCTTTAGTTATTTTAACTTTTTTAGGCATGAATAATAGTAAAATAACTATACTAGTAAACTCACTAATCATATTTACTAATACTAAAAAGCTAACAGCATATACCAAATCAATTTTTATAAGAGTTGGAATAAAAATAATAGTTAAAATTAGTCTAACTATCTGTTCTATAACATGACTAACTACGTGAGGAAACATTTTCTGCTTTCCAAAAAAGTATCCTCTAAGCATATTTGATAATGCTTCAAATGGTAATACCATACTTATACATAAAATAGGTAAATAACATCTGCTATCTTTTAGCAAATTAATTGAAATGAATTGTGCTGATAATAAAATAATAAAAACTAAAACAATATCAAAAATTAAAATAATAGGTATAGCTGAGAAAACTATATTTTTATTATTATATTTATCTTCACTAACTAGTTTAGAAACACTAGTAGGAAGACTAAATTGTGATAACGACATAAATAAAGAAAAAGTAGGAAATATTAACATGTATAAACTAATACCATCTAATCCAATTAATCTAGTATTAATTACTTTGATAACCATTCCTAATACTTTAGTAATAAAACCACCAATGATTAAAATAATAGTTGATTTAATAAATTTTTCTTTAGTCAAGTTATATCACCCATTAAAGCATATGAATTTTATTTAAAATGATACCTTTTTAAATTATTAAGTACTTTATCAAAATTAAAAATTAATGTATAATAAATACTAGGTGATTAATATGGAAATGGAATTTCATAGTGTCAGTGAATTAAAAGAAAGACTAACACCAGCACTTAAAATAAGAAAAAAGGATTTGAAGAAACAAAATATTAACTTAGAAATAGAAGAAATTTGGGATTATTTTGTTGAAAATTATTTCAAAAAAACAATAAATTTATCACTAGCTAAAATGGTTGATTATATTTTAAATGGTGAAATTGATATTAATTTAATAAAACATAATGTTATACAGTAGGTGATTTTATGAGTAAGAAAGAACAATATACAATAGAAGATTTGATAAAAAAAGCAAGTGTATATATACCAGAAGAAGAAAATTTAGAAAAAATAAGAAAGGCTTATGTGTTTGCTGAAGCTTCTCATCGAGGCCAGTTTCGTAAATCGGGAGAACCTTATATTATTCATCCTTTGAATACAGCTATTATTTTAACTACAGTTTATGCTGATACTGATACATTAATAGCTGGTTTATTACACGACACTATTGAGGATTGCGATGTTGATAAAGACGAATTAGAAGAAATGTTTGGAAAAACAGTAGCTAACTTAGTAAATGGTGTATCTAAATTAGGTCGTATTAATTTTTCAACTGAAAACGAATATTTAATAGATTATTATAAAAAAATAATTGTTGGAATGAGTGAAGATGTTAGGGTTATAATAGTTAAACTTGCAGATCGCTTACACAATATGAGAACACTTTATGCGCTTCCTCCAGAAAAGCAAAAGAAAATAGCGAAAGAAACACTTGAAATATTAGCACCAATTGCCCATCATCTAGGAATTCATAAAATAAAAAGTGAACTTGAAGACTTATCTTTACGTTACCTAAAACCTGATGTTTTCTATGATATTGCTGAAAGATTAGATAAAACTAAAATAGAACGTGATAATACAGTTAACGAAATGCTTAACCTAGTTAGTAGCTTATTAACTGAGCATAATATTCCTCATGAAATCAAAGGAAGAGCAAAAAGTATTTACAGTATCTACAACAAATTAAATAAAGGTAAGAAATTTAGTGACATATACGATTTATTAGCTTTAAGAGTTTTAGTTGATACAGAACAAGAATGTTATTTAGCATTAGGAATTATTCATTCTAAATTTAAACCTATTCCTAATCGTTTTAAAGATTATGTTGCCATGCCCAAAGCAAACATGTATCAATCACTTCATACTACAGTATTTGGTGTAGATGGTTATTTATTTGAAATTCAAATCCGTACTTATCAAATGGATGAAGTAGCAGAAAATGGTATTGCTTCGCATTGGGCTTATAAAGAACATAAAGATGCCAAAGAATTAATGCAAAATACTACTGAACAAAAACTTCAATTCTTTAAATCAATAATAGAATTAAATGAAGATAAAATGAGCAGTGAAGATTTTGTAAATAGTGTTAAAGATGAAGTTTTAAACAATAATATTTATTGTTTTACCCCTAAGGGCGATATAATTGAACTACCTCGTGATGCAACACCTATTGATTTTGCCTATAAAGTTCATACTAGAGTAGGTGAAACAATGGTAGGCGCAATAGTTAATAATAGTATTGTTCCCCTTGATTATAAGTTAAAAAATAATGATATCGTTAAGATAAATACTTCTAAAAATTCTAAAGGTCCATCACAAGAATGGTTAAATATAGTTAAATCTACTCAAACAAAAAATAAAATAAGAGCCTTCTTTTCTAAAAATGAAAAGGAAATTTATATAGATCGAGGTAAAGATTCACTAGAAAAAGAATTAAGAAAGAAAAAAATCTCATTTAGTGAGTTTTTAACACCAGAAAATACCGAAAAAATATTTAAAGAATTAAAGGTTGATTCTATTGATGATTTATATTTAGAAATAGGTAATGGTAAGCATAATCCTACTACTGTTATAAATATAATTTATAAAAAAGAAGAAGAACCAAAACCAGTAAAAAAACCTATTATCAAACAAACAGATAGTAATTCTGATGTTGTAGTAGCTGGTATTGATAAAGTAAAAGTAAATCTTGCTAATTGTTGTAATCCTATTCCTGGTGATGAAATAGTTGGTTATATTACTAAAGGTAATGGTATTAGTGTTCACCGTAAAGAGTGCCATAATCTAGAATATTTAGACAATCGTACTGTATCAGTATCATGGAGTGATAATACTAAAGATAAATATGAAACTTCTATTTTAATTCATACTAAAGATGAATCTAATAATTTAATTGAAGTAATCCAAAAACTAGGTATGTTTGATATCCATATTGAACGCTTTATAACTCTTCGTCAAAAAGATGAAATGATATATGAGGTTGATTTATTTGTTAAAAGTTTAGAATACTTAAATAAGGTATTTCGTGAAATAGAAAAATTATCATATATAACCAAAATAGAGAGGTTAATGCGATGAGAGTATTAGTTCAAAGAAGTGATAGAGCAAGCTGTACTGTTAATAATATAGTAACAGGTTCAATCTCTAAAGGATTAGTATTGTTAGTAGGATTTACAGCTGGTGATACAATTGATACTATTAAATACTTAGTAAATAAAATCATTAATTTAAGAATATTTGATGATGAAAATGGTGTTATGAATAAAAGCGTTTTAGAAGTAGAAAATACTAGTATCTTATCTATCTCACAATTCACTTTATACGCTGATACTAAAAAGGGTAATAGACCTAGTTACCGCAATGCCTTAAATGGTACTGATGCTAGTAAATTATATGATTTATTTAATATAGAACTTGCTAAATATATAACGGTAGCAACAGGAGTTTTTGGAGCAGATATGAAAATAAATTTAATAAATAATGGACCAGTAACTATTTGGCTGGAAAAGGAGGACCAAAATGGAAAATAAAATAAACTATCGTTTAGTCAATTTCTTATTATTAATGGCTATTATTTATATCATAATAGCTACCAGTGGATATTGGGGAGGAATTATTTTAAAAGTATTTAATATTATTGTTCCTTTCCTTTTAGCATTTGTTTTGGCTTATATTCTTAATCCTTTTGTTAAGAAATTAGAAGAAAAAGGAATTAGAAGAAATCTAGCTCTTATTTTAGTTGTTTTAATAGTACTTGGATTATTAGTAGGATTGATGTGGGTAACATTACCAGCAATCTATGATCAACTTATAGCTTTTTCTAAAACAGTTACTAAAGTAATTGGCGATTTTTCTTTCCGCTTTGATTTAAATCTAGGTGATTTTGAAACCACAATAGTTGATGCTCTAAATCAAATGATAAAAGACTTAGGTGGATATATTTCAACAGGAACTATTGATATTCTAGGTAAGAGTGTTAATTTCTTAGCTAATGCTGTTATTGTATTTATGGTTGGAATTTACTTTTTAGTTGATATGGATAAAATTCGTGCCTTCATTAAAAAAAGTTTAAAACCTCATAAAAGGGAATATCAATACGTAAAAACAATTGATCATGAAATGGGTAATTATTTACATGGCTTATCAATATTTATGTTAGTACAATTAGTAGAATACTCATTACTATTTAAATTAGTAGGCCATCCAAGTTGGTTATTATTAGGAATATTAGCTTGTGTTACTACTGTTATTCCATACTTTGGTGGTATCCTAACCAATATAATTGCTGTATTAACAGCTAGTGTTATTTCAACTAAATTATTCATTTTAACATTACTTATAACTTTAATTTTTCCTAATATTGATGGCTATGTTATATCACCTCATATATATGGAAGAACCAACAACATTAACCCTTTATTAGTTATTTTCACTGCTGGTGTATGCAGTAGTATTTTTGGAATATGGGGTATTATGGCTGGATTACCATTATACCTAATAGTTCGTGCTACCTGGAAATTTTTCCATCAAGATATTAAAGACAAAATAGAAGATTTCAAAGAAGAAAAAAGTAAGTAATTATTATCATATAAAAGCATAAATTTAAACTAGAAAAAGTTATTTTTTCTTGACATTGAACTATGAAAATTGTACTCTATAGTAGAGAGGAGTGAAAGAATGTTTTGTGGTGAATGTGGTGCTAAGAATAAAAAGACTGATACTTTTTGTTCAGAATGTGGAGCACCATTAGAACAAGAAGTAAAGAAAGAAACTGGTACTACTAATAAAACAGTAACACCTAGACAACCGATGTCTAAAAAGAATAAAATTATAATTGCTATTGTAGCAGCAGTAGTTATAGTTTTAGGTGTTGGATATAAAGTAGGAGATAATCTTACTAGTCCAAGAAAAATAGCTGAAGATTATATCAAAGCTACAATTAATAATGATGGTGAAAAACTATACAAGTATATTGAAATAGAAGGGGATACTACATTTGCTTCTAAGAAAGTATTTGCTGACTTAATGAAAGATACAAAACCAACTAATGAAATCGTTAATTATAAAATTACTGATGTCAAATATGGTGATGGCAAATTAAGTGCAAAAGTAACCTTCAAATATACAACTAAGAATAGTAGTAGTGAGAAAACTGATACTGTAAATCTAACTAAACAAAAAGGTAATAAATATTTAATTTTTGCTAATTGGAAAATCAGTGATCTTTCTGCAGATAATATTTTAGTAGAAGATTTTACTTTAAAAGTTCCAAAAGGAGCAAAAGTTAGTTTTGCGGGAATTAATGTAACAGAAAAATACTTAAATAAGGATGAAACTACATCTAAGCTAGATGTATACAAATTACCAAAAGTATTTGCAGCAGAAACTACTATCAAAGTTACTTTAGCTAACGGTATGGAATTTGAAAAGAAAGTAACACCATCAAGTTATCGTGACTCATACACTTTAACTTTTGATGAAGATAATTTAAGTGATGCTTCTAAAGAAAAACTTATTAATAGAAGTAAAGAAGTATTAACAACTGTTTATACTAATGCAATTGCTGGTAAGAATTTTGACGAATTTAAATCAAATTTCGAACATAAAGGAGTAGATTTAACTAAACTAGGTGCTAGCTACAAAGAATTCCTAGAAGATTTACAAGGATCATCTCGTACTTTAACATCTATTGAATTTACTGATATGTCTATTTATGATTTATCATTAAATGAAGATGGTAATATTGAAGTAGAGGTAAGAGCTAGTTTCGATTATTCAATTAAATATACATCATATAGTGGTGAAGAAAAAACAGACGAAGATGATGATTACAAATATATTACTCTTACATATGCTTATGATAATAACGAATATTATTTAATTGATATGGATGACTTACAATATTATTTTTATTAAAATAAAGAAGGAGAATAAACAATGGCAAAATTTTGTACAAAGTGTGGAAAAAAATTAGAAGATGGCAAAACTTGTGATTGCCAAAAAAATAAAAAAGTAGAAGAAAAAGTTGTAGAAACTACTTCTACACAAATCGATATTAAAGAAAGTTTAATGGATTGTGTAAATGTTTTTAAAAAAATATTTACTAAACCAGTAGAAGCAATCAAAGAATTTGTTTGCGATAATAAATTTATTGCTGGTATTATTATGATAGTATTAACTGCTATTTCAACTGGTTTATATAAAATAGCTACTTTAAAAAATATGTATTCTGCTAGTAATGCTGATGCATTCAATGCAAGTGATTTTTCAGATTTATTAAATAGTGCCTTATCAGGTGGTAGTTTCAGTGCTGAACCAGAATATTTTAAAGAATTTTTAACTACTTTTGCTACTAACTTAGTAGAGTATGCATTAATAGTTCTAATTGGTTACTTAATTATTTCAAAAGTATTAAAAGGAAAAGCTACTTGGAAACAAATGATAGCTGCTGTAGCAATTAGTTTAACAATGGTTTTAACAGCTAACTTAGTTAATTCAGTATTAGTATTTATTGATGGAAGCTTTATTGGAAACATCAGAGCTTATATAGCTTCATTTGCTTCTATTCTAAGTGTTATAATTCTTTACAAATCAGTTAAAGAAGTAGCTGGAGTAGATAATAATAAATTATTTATGGCAGTTGCTTCAATGTCAGTATTTGCTACTGTAGTTATTGATATTGTTAAAAAAATCTTTGATTAATATTTTTATAAAGACTAAATCCTATTCGGTTTAGTCTTTTTTGTTTGATTTTTATTAAAAATATAGTATAATTAGTCAAACAAGGAGTGATATTATGTCTATCATTAAGCAAAAAGAAAAAGGTTTATTAATAGTTGTTAGTGGTCCAAGCGGAGCTGGTAAAGATACTATTGTAAATGAAGTTGTTAAAAGAAAAAATATTAATGCCTGGATATCAATTTCAATGACATCTAGAAGTCCACGTGGACAGGAAGAAAACGGTAAAGAATATTTCTTTGTTACTAGAGAAGAATTTGAAGATAATATCAGTAAGAATAATTTTTTAGAGTATGCAGAATATAATGGCAATTATTATGGAACTCCAAAACATAAAATTGAGGAATATTTAAATAAGGGTATTGATGTCATCTTAATTATTGAGATTCAAGGCGCTCTTCAAATAAAAGAATTAATTCCTGAAGCATTATTTATTTTTATAATGCCACCTTCAATGGAAGAGTTAAAGAAAAGATTAATAGCTAGAGGTACAGATTCACCTGATAAAATAATTTCACGATTTAAAACAGCATACCAAGAAATTAATGAAGTAACTAAATATAATTATGTAGTAGTAAATGATGATTTAGAAAATGCTGTAGACAAAGTATCAGCTATATTATTATCAGAAAAGTGTAGAGTAGATAGAATAGAGGAAGTATTTTTAAACAGTAATGAAGAGTTATTACATGAAGGATTAATAGACAATAAAGAATTTAAGAACTAAATAAAAAGGCCGTTAAAATATAACGGTCTTTAATATTCTACTCGTATTAGCAAAATTTAATTTAGCAACTTCTTTGAGTTTATCTCTTCCATATTTTTCAACAATTTCTTGACCAATAACATCAACTTGAGCTCCAGCACCTTTAGGAAGAGGTATATGTAAAGAATCGGCTAATTTATCAAACTCTTTTAAGAAAATATATCTGCTTATAACACTACTACAAGCAACAGCTAAATTTTTATCTTCAGCTTTAGTCATAAAAGTTATACCTCTTTGTATCTCAGTAGATTCTTTAATATAATCATAATATCTATTTTCTTTCGCAAATTCATCAACAATAATATAGTCATAATTTTCTTTTGTTGATTGTACCATTTGATACAATGCTTTATTATGCATAATAGCTTTAATTTTATTCATATTATTATCATTACCATGTTTTTCGTTATATTCGCTATTGGTTAAAATGATACTTTTATAAGAGATTTTCTTAGCAACCTTAGGAGCAATCTCTAATATTTTTTCATCTGTTAATTTTTTAGAATCTTTTATTCCAAGTTCTTCTAAATATGGTATATCATCTTTTTTTACATAACTAGCGGTAACTACTATAGGCCCAAAATAATCTCCTGTTCCAACCTCATCTGATCCAATAGAAGAACAGTAATAATATTTTTTTTCTTTTTCTTTTACTTCAGGACTATCTTTCTTACTTTGACCATCCATTTCTAACCACATACTACTGTCAACATCTGCAGTAGTACCTTGAAACATAATTTTACCACTTTCATACATAGTAATTACAGTATCACCATCTTGAGCTTGAAAAACTACATATGGGATAACTTTATCTCTCTTTTTATCTTCATAATATTTGATCATTTTTTCTTTTGTTTTATCACTAACACGTATAACTGAGTTCATTTAATTCACCTTTTTTCTAAATTCTAAGTATATTATACAGAAAAAGTAAGAAATATTCCAGTTTGTTTTGCAAAATAAAGAAAACTACTGTATAATATAAAGCCAATCAAAGGGGAAATAGTTATGAAAATAGTTGATAATGTTTTGGTAAAAGTTGATGATAGCGATATTAAAAATGGTACTATTAAAATACCTAATAATGTTACTAGTATAGGTTATTATGCATTTTTTAATTGCACTTCTTTAAAGTCCATAACTATTCCAAAAAGTGTAACTAGTATAGTTAATTATGCATTTTTTCATTGTGCCTCTTTAAAGTCTATAACTATTCCAAAAAGTGTAACTAGTATAGGTGGAATTGTATTCTCTAATTGTTATTCATTAAAATCAATAATTATCCCAAATAGTATAATTAATATAGGCGATTATGTATTTTTTAATTGTACTTCTTTAAAGTCCATAACTATTCCAAAAAGTGTAACTAGTATAGGCTATAGAGCATTTTATAATTGTAGATTTTTAAAGTCCATAACTATTTCAGAAAATGTTACCAATATAGGTGGAGAGGCATTCTATGATTGCATGTCATTAAAATCAGTAGTCTTACCAGCTAGTTTAACTAGCATTGGTGAACATGCATTTGATGGTCACAACTCTTTAAAGCTATTAGTTACTCCATATGGAAGAATCAAGATAAATGTTCCTAATGTTGTTATACAATCTTATCTATATCTGTATGCTAATTCTATTTTGAAAGATAAATATTCTGATTTTAATAATTTTTTGGATAATTATTATATAGGTCGCGTAATTAATAGTGATTTAATATATAAAAAAGATGCTATTCTTAAATTTAAAAACTTATTTTATAAATTACGTAAAAATTTTAATATTCCACATACTCTTTTCAAAACATTATCATTAGAAGAAACGGAAAAGTTTGATTATAAGATCTGGAATCAAATTGGAAATTTATTAGATGTAACTGATATTGAAATGGCAGAAGCCGTTAGTGAAATGATAGCTATCTTTGGATTATTTGAAAATGATAATGGGGCTAGAGGTAGACTTCAAGATTATATAGATTTTATTAATAATAAACATATAATATTTACCGATGCTATTATGTCTGATTATACAAAACCAGTAAGTTATACATATTGTCAATTAAAACCAGGAGTTGTTATTCCGGAATAATTTAATATTGATTTAACCCCAACATTAACGGAAAAAGAAATGAAAAATGTAAAAAAATTAACTGGAAATTATGGCAAAAGAATTAATGATTTTGTAAAAGAAAATTATGAAGTTGTTCATACAGTAGGTTACAGACAAAAAGATAATATTGGATATTGTCGTTCAGACAATTTTGTTAATTCCATATCATTACATAGAATGTTTGATGGTTGTGATAAAAAATTTGATATAGATTTTTATAATTTCTTTATGAAATATATAGATACCATCTTAAAAAACGAAATATACCAAAGAAGAGTAAAAGATATTCAAAAGAATTTTCAAGATATAAAAGCTTATTATAAACTTCATGCAGGTATTGATGATATTACATTAAAACAAGCTATTAATTATGTTGAAAATATGAAATTTGATAATATCCATGCAGGAAACATAGAATTTGCGAAAGATGTTAAAAAAGCTGGGGTTGTAAATCAAAAAACATTTGAATTCTATCAAAAGATATATGAATCAAATGATAAAAGAAAATTAACTTCATTAGTAAAAAGAAGTAATATTTATGAAATTAACGGTTATAAAATAAAAGCGGAGTTATTAAGAAAAGATGATAGTTTTAGTATGCTTGTAGGAGAAACTAACTATACTAATTGTTGTCAAGTGTTTGAAGGAATTGGGCACAATTGTTTAGCTCATGCTGTAAATAGTGATGATGGTGGAATATTTGTAACAAAGCTTGTTACTGAAGATGGAGAAATATTACTAACAGAATCATGGGATTGGCAAAATAATAACGTTTATTGTCATGATAATATTGAGGCAACACCTTATTTTAAAAGTAAAACTGATTTACATGATGCGGTAGCTAAAGCTATAGAACTTGATGCTTTAGAAATTATTAGAAAAAGTAAGGAAGAAGTAGAAAAATATATAATAGAGAGAAGAAAGAAAATAGAAAGATCTTTACTTTCTAATGAAGAAAAAACTAAAAAACTAGAAGGATTAGCAGAGCTAGAAAATAGAGAAGTAATACGTTTAGTAACAGTGGGTGCTGGCAATAGTGATCTATACCTTTCCGATTATTATGCTAATACTATTAATGTAGCAAATACAAATATTTTTAATCATCAAGTATTTACTTTATCTAATTTTCAACCGGTTAATTATAATTCTACTCAAGTATATTTTGATTCTGAAGAAAGTGCATATTCTGATGCAAAAAGTACTCAATATATTATAACTGGAAGTGTAGAAGAATTAAGTTTAGGAAAATTAGAACCATTAGTACCAATATATCGCGATGAAAGAAGAATTATAGAAGAAAGTAAAGAAGATATTCGTGATTATACTTTTAGTAAAATGAAAAAGATGGAAGAAAAGGTATATCCAAAAGATATGCAACAATATACTAATGATGATAGTTTAGAAGATAGTCATATCATTTTAGGAGAAGACTGGTACTTAGTGTATGAAGAAAGAGATAATAATAGCATTTATATATCAGATTTAGTTAGAATAGAGCCTGAACTTGACGATGAAAAAGGAATTCAAAATAAAGAAATAATGAATTCACTTAATAGTTTACTAGAAACATATGATGAAATAGAAGCTGATTTAAAAGAAGATACCTCTTATTTATTATATTTAATGAATAAAAAGTTAGGATACATTGAACAAATTGGAGAAGATATAAGTTATTCCCTTAATAACAGAAGTAATTCAACTACTATATCAGAAACAGATCAAGCTAATATCCTAAAAAACATTAAGCAAATTAGGCAAGATAAAAATCCTAACTTAATTATGCATCACGTTAAATTCAAAAAGAAAAGCTACATGTCAACTAAAAAATTAATTAAAGCTATATGATTGTCAAATAAATAAAATAACGATATAATGAATATAATAAAAGAGGGTGAAATTATGAATATAGTAGATGCTATAATTATATTATTGATACTTGCTTGTGGTGTAGCAGGTTTTAAAAGAGGCGTTTTAAAACAAACCGTTTCTACAGTAGGATTTATTATTGTTGTTATATTGGCATTTTATTTAAAAAATCCAATAGCTGAGTTTTTGAGTTTACATTTACCATTTTTCACATTCGGTGGTAGTTTTGCTAACATAACCAGTATAAACATCATTTTATACCAACTAATATCGTTTATTTTAGTAATAATGCTATTAGAAGTGATATTAAACATTTTAATAAAAGTAACTGGTGTTATTGAGAAAATTTTAAAATTTACTGTTATACTAGGTATACCATCTAAGATATTAGGCTTTGTAGTAGGTATAGTAGAGGGATTTGTAATTACATTTTTAATTCTTTTCTTTCTACGTCAACCAGGATTTAATTTAGATATATTTAATGGTAGTAAATTAACCGATCCAATTTTAAATTCAACCCCAGTATTATCAAATGTAGCTGGTGGATTCGTTGATACATTTAATGATTTATATGAATTAGGAAACGATTACTATGACCAAAAGCTAGATGAAAATACTTTAAATCTTAAATCAATAGATGTTATGCTAGAACATAAAATTATAACTACCGACTACGTAATAAAATTAGTAGATGCTAATAAAATCAAAGTAACAGGTATAGATAATATAATAAATAAATATAGATAGGAGCAATTATGATAAAAGAATTAACTACAGAAAATTTTAATGATGAAATAAAAGATAATCTTGTTTTAATAGATTTTTATGCTGTATGGTGTGGTCCATGTAAAATGATGCACCCCGTTTTAGAAAAAATAAGTGAAGAATATCAAAATATCAAAATTTTAAAGATAAATGTTGATGACCATGAAGAAATAACTAGAGAATATGGTGTAATGAGTATTCCAACTTTATTACTATTTAAAAATGGTGAAATGGTAGAGAAGAATGTAGGATTTATGCCAAAAGAAAATATTGAATTATGGCTTAATCATTATCTAGAAAAATAAAAACTCATAATTGAGTTTTTTTACTTTGCATTCTTTTTATTTTATTGTATAATAAATACATGATAGTAGAAAGAGGGAGCATGAATGAAGAAGATATATACTGGTATTGATCTTGGAAGTTACAGTATTAAGATTGTCGTTTGTGAAGTAGTAAATAATAAGTTTCATGTGCTAGCTGCTTCTAATACTAGGTGTAAAGGAATACAAAATGGTATTGTTACCGATATCAACGAAGCAAAACCATATTTAATAAAAGCTAAACAAAATGTAGAAGAAATGTTAGGTATAAAAATAGATCAAGCTATTGTTACCGTTCCTATTAATGATAGAGTATTTGATATCGTTGAAGGTAAAACTGTAGTCGAGGCAGAAAATAAAATAATTGCTTCTAACGATATATGTAATGTTTTTCAAGATGCTACCCTAGGACGTGTTGAGGAAGATAAAGAACTAATAACTATTACGCCAATTTCTTTTCAAATCGATGATAAAGAACCAGTTTCTGATCCTAAGGGAATGACTGGTGATGCATTATCAGTTAAGGCAGTTATTACTTCAATTCCTAAAAGTAATTTTAGAAACGTAATTAACTTATTAAAGGAATGTGGCATAGAAGCTGTTGATGTAACTTATGGAGCAATCGGTGATTATTTTGAAGCTAAAAACCCAGAATTTGATCACGCTGTATCAGCTATAATAAATATTGGCTATAGTAAAACAGAAGTATCAATATATAATAAAGGTATCATGATAAAAAATGATATTATAAACAGTGGTAGTAAATTAATAGATAAAGATTTAGCCTATATGTATAAAATAAAAAAAGGACAGGCTCGCAAAATAAAAGAAAATTTTGCTGTTAGTAATACAAGATATTCAGATATTAATGACACCTTAGAAATAATAAATAAAAATGGTGAAGAACTAACTGTTAATCAGTTAGAAGTATCTGAAATAGTAGAAGCTAGATTGGTTGATTTATTAAAACAGGCAAAAAAACAAATTAGTGTCTTAACAAACCGTGAAATTAGTTATATAATAATCACAGGGGGAATAAGCGAGTTAGCAGGTTTTGAATATGTAGTAGAAAATGTTTTTGATAGAAGATGTTCTACTTTAGATATTAGTACGATGGGGATCAGAAGTAATATGTATTCTAGCAGTTATGGAATCATTAAGTACTTTTATAATAAACTTGACTTAAGAGGATTGTCTTATTCTATGGTAAGTGAGAAAGAGGCAGATCATTTAATTTCAACAAAAGAAAAGGTATCCAGTGGCAATATTATAAGCAAAGTATTTGGATATTTTTCAGGCGAATAGGGAGGATTTTTTATGTTTAATAGTTTAGAAATGGATCAACTTGCAAAAATTAAAGTAATTGGTGTTGGTGGAGCTGGATGCAATGCTGTAAATCGTATGATTGAATCTGGTGTTAAGGGCGTAGAGTTCATTGTTGCCAATACTGATTTGCAAGTTTTAAATAATTCAAAGGCAGATATTAAAATTCAAATTGGTACTAATTTGACTGACGGCCTTGGAGCTGGAGCTAATCCTGATGTAGGAAGAGAAGCTGCAGTAGAAAGTAAAAAAGATATTGAAGACGCATTAAGCGGTGCTGATATGGTTTTTGTTACTTGCGGTATGGGTGGCGGAACCGGAACAGGAGCTTCACCTGTAATAGCTGAAATTTCTCAAACTTTAGGAGCTTTAACAGTTGCTATCGTTACTAAACCATTTGGCTTCGAAGGTAAAAGAAGAATGGAAAATGCCTTACGTGGTTTAGATGAATTAAAAAAACACGTAGATACTTTAATTATTATTCCAAATGACCGTTTAAGAGAAATAATTGATAAAACAACACCAATGTTAGAAGCATTTAAAGAAGTTGATAATGTACTTCGTCGTGGTGTACAATCTATATCCGATCTAATCGCTGTTGTAGGACTTGTTAACCTAGATTTTGCTGATGTAAAAGCAGTAATGCAAAACTCAGGAAAAGCCATCATTGGTATAGGCATAGGTATGGGTGAAGATAGAGCGGTGGAAGCTGCTCAACAAGCTGTTTCTTCACCACTTCTTGAAACAAGTATTCAAGGTGCTACAGATGCTATTATCAATGTTACTGGTGGTGTTAACTTAACATTATTTGAAGCAGAACAAGCTGCTGAAGTAGTAAGAGCTGCATCAAATACTGATATTAATACTATCTTTGGATCAGTTATTAATGAAAACTTAACTGATGAAGTAATAGTAACAGTTATAGCTACCGGCTTTGATAAAAATGAAAAAACTAAAGAACCAGTTTTCAATAATGTACAAAATACTAGTAGAAGAAGTCAACCTCGTGAAATTGAAGTTATGGATGATGACTTTGATGACGACGATGATGATAGTGATGATGATTTCCCAATTTTCTTACAAAATAAAAACTTTTAAGAGACAAACGTCTCTTTTTTTAATTACAGGTATATTTTTTATTAAAAATATGGTATAATTTATCTACTTTGTGAGGTGTGGTAGTATGAAAGTTGGTATATATACTTTAGGATGTAAAGTAAATGCTTATGAAAGCGAATATGTTATGAACCTTTTTAAAGAAAGGGGATATGTAATTGCTCCATATGAAGATATATGTGATATATATATAATTAATACTTGTACAGTTACTAATCAGAGCGATAGTAAAAGTAGAAAGATAATAAGATCAGCAACTAGAAATAATCCTAATGCTTGTATTGTAGCTATGGGATGTTATATAGAAGCTAATAAAGATAATTTAATTGATGGCGTAGATATCTATATTGGTAATAAAGATAAAAGTAAAGTTGTTGATTTAGTAGAAGATTATCTAAAAAATAAAAAACAGATAACTAATTTATATTCTGATTTAGGAAATAAATTTGAAGATATGGAAATAAAAACATTTGAAGGTAGAACTAGAGCTTTTGTTAAAATCCAAGATGGATGTGAAAATTTCTGTAGTTACTGTATTATCCCTTACGTAAGAGGAAAATGCCGTAGTAAAGATCAAGCTAAAGTAATAGAAGAAATACAAGCTTTAGTAAGTAATGGCTATAAAGAAATAGTGCTAACAGGAATTCATACTGGTAATTATGGTCGAGATTTAGATACTGATTTTGCCTCATTATTAAGTGAAATAGTAAAAATAGATGGACTATATCGTTTACGACTTTCTTCAATTGAAATTACGGAACTAACTGATGAAGTTTTAGAGATTATAAAAGATAATAATATAATCGCTGATCACCTTCATATACCACTTCAAGCTGGTAGCGATAAAATTTTAAAAAATATGAATCGTAAATATGATACTCAATACTTTAGAGATAAAATTAATAAAATTCGTAGTATTAGACCTGATATTTCAATTACGACTGATGTTATTGTGGGATTTCCCGGTGAAACAGATGAATTATTCGAGGAAAGTATGTCTTTTTGTAAGGAAATAGAATTTGCTAAAATACATGTCTTTCCTTATTCAGTAAGAAAGGGAACACCTGCTGCTAAATTTCCAAATCAAGTAGATGGAAATATAAAAAAGGAACGTGCACACAAACTTTTAGAATTATCAAAAGAGTTAGAAAAAAATTATATGAATAAATTTATAGGTAAAAATTTAGAGATTTTGGTAGAACAAGCTAAAAATGATATTAGTTTTGGTCATACTAGTAATTATCTTTTAGTAAAGTTAAATAAAATATATAAAAGTGAAGATATAGTCATAGCTAAAATATCAAAAGTGGAATATCCATATTGCGTAGTTGAATAAACTAAAAAACAGGGGGTTATAGTTTATGAAAAGCGAAAAATTATCTATTGATATTAAAACATCAAGTAATAATTTTATAATAGTGGGAAAAGAGTGTGAAAAAATAAGAATTGTTTCCCCACTTACTTCATGTCTTTCAAACTCATTTGTAAAGGCAGATGAAATAGCTAGATTAAGTGTTTATGATTGCATTGCTAACTTCCATGAAGGTGATAAAAATTATATACTATATAGAGACTCATTCAATTTATTTTCAAATACAACAAAAATAGAAATTCCTAAAGATATGATAGTAAATTTAAGAATAAGTGCTGAAAATAGTAAAGTTTTTATAAAAGATATTATTTTTGAAACTATTAATATCACTGATGTAATGGGAAAAGTTAAAATAAAAGATAGTCATATCGATTTAATGACTATAGATGGTATTGCGCCTAATATTAGCCTAATAGACTTATCTGGCAGTAAATTTGATGTTCATACAGGTACAGGAATTATTTGGTTAAAGGGACAAATAGCTAATGATACTTCCTTAACTACCGAAATAGGTACAATTAGTGTCAATGTATTAGAAGAAGAAAAGAAAAATATATCAACTGATATTGAAGTTAAAAATCTACCTCATATTGTAGCTAAAGAAACAAAAGAAAAACACTTAAAAGTCAAAAATTTACACGGAAAATTTTATAATAATCTATTTTAGTTTGAAAAAATACCATAAATAATTTATAATTATAATAGGTGATGAGAATGGAAAATAAAAAATTTGATGGCAGAGATTTAATTTTAAAAGATGATCTAGTAGCTATCGCCAATAATTCAAGAAGAAAATCATGTAGTAGTGATAGAATCAAAGTATCAGGTGAATACTATAAGAATAAAAAAAATAATCAAAAATTAACTGCTTTAGCTCAAAAGGTAGCAGCTACAGCCGCAGCAGTATTAATAATCGGTACTGGAATTGGTGTAGTTAGTGCAGCTAGTAAAGATGATGGAATGACTAGTATTAGAAGCGAGGCTACTAAAATAGTAAATACTTATAATCCAATTGGTGGAACTTATAGTGAGGAATACTTATATGGTGATGATTTTGCTCAGTATATAAACAATTTAGATGATAAAGAATTAAGCCTATTATATACAGAAGCAAGTCAAGAAATGAAAGAAGCTGGATTAGATAAAGAATCTCATAATCAGACTGATGTTATAAAACACATGCAAGAAGATTTTAAAGAGAATAATACAGTTAATGTTAAATAAAAGGAGTTAAAAATGGTTGATAATAGCGAATTAATTTTAGATGATAAAAAGTATTTAGTTGTAGATACTATTGAAGCTAACAACGTCAAATATGTTTATTTTGTAGATGATGACGATGATACTGATTTTTTTGTAAGAAAAGAAGTAACAGAGAATGAAGAAAAATTTTTGATAGGGTTAGATGACGATCAAGAATATGATAAAGCTATGAATTTATTTATAGAAAAACATAAATAATAAAAAAATCAAATAATTGTTGGTATAATATCCTTAGGGATATTTTTTTTGGAGGAATATATGGATAATATTTATATAAAAGGTAATTTTAAAAGATCCATTTATAGAAGTGATAATGGTTATATTATTGGCTTATTTAAAATAAAAGAGACTAATTCAAGTAATTTAGAAGAATATATTAATCATACTATAACTTTTACAGGATACTTTCATGAATTAATTGAAGAAGAAACTTATCTTTTTAGTGGAAATATTGTTGAACATGAAAAATATGGTACACAATTTCAAGTTGAAAACTATGAAAGAATATTGCCTGAAGAAAACGATGCTATTATTGAATTTCTAAGCGGTGGCTTATTTAAAGGTATAGGTGAAAAAACAGCCGAAAAAATTGTGAATTATCTTGGAAAAGATACCTTGAATATTATTATCGAAAATCCCAATAATTTATTATTAATTCCAACAATTACCAAAAGACAAATAGATACATTACATAATACATTATTAGAGTATCAATCAAGTTATAAAACCATAGTTTTTCTAAATGAAATTGGATTTTCAACAAGAGATAGTTTATTAATATATAATAAATATAAAGATAAAACTGAAATAGTTTTAAATGATAATATATATTTATTAAGTGAGGATATAGAAGAAATAACTTTTAAAAAGGTTGATATAATAGCTTTAAAAAATCAAGTAAAAAGAAACGATATTAGAAGAATAGCTGCAGGAATTATATATGTCTTAAATGAAGTATGTAATACTATAGGACATAGTTATCTATTAAAAGATGAAATAATACTTTATCTTACCAGAGCTTTAAATATAGATTTAACTTTAGCTGAAATAGATCAAAGCTTAGAAAATCTAGCAAGAGATTTAAAAATAATAAATACTGATGAAAAATATTATTTAACTAAGATGTATGAAGCAGAAGATAATATAGCTAAAAGATGTGGTTATTTAATGCGTGCAAAGGAACATCAAGATAAAAAATTAGAAGTAACTATTCGTGAAATTGAAAAAAACTTCGGCTATTTTTATAACGAAGAACAATTAGAAGCAATTAAGTTATCTTATATAAAAAATATTTTAATAGTAACTGGTGGTCCTGGAACAGGTAAAACAACTATTATTAATACCATCTGTGAATTGTATCGTCAGATGAATAAATTATCATATGATAAATTAGCTGAAAGAATAGCCTTATTAGCTCCAACAGGTAGAGCCAGCAAGAGAATTAGTGAATCAACTAATTTGCCAGCATCAACTATTCACCGCTTTTTAAAATGGAATAAGGAAAGCAATAAATTTGGAATTAATGAATATCATAAAAGTTCAGTTGATTTCGTAATAATTGATGAGTTTAGTATGGTAGATACTTATTTATTTGATTCACTTTTAAAGGGATTAAGATACGATACTAAAATAATTTTAGTAGGAGACTACAATCAATTACCAAGTGTTGGATCAGGGCAACTGCTAAAGGATATGATTGAAAGCGAATCTTTACATGTAGTAAAACTTAAACAATTATATCGTCAAAAAGAAAATTCAAACATTATAAATCTTGCTTATCAAATAAATGAGAATAAATTAGATCAAACAATATTTAATCAAACTGATGATTTAACATTTATACCAATACCTCAAAATAAGGTTGTTGAAGAAATAGTAAATATAGCAAGTAATTATACTGATAATGATCAAATAATACAGATATTAGCTCCTATGTATAAAGGAATAAATGGTATTGATAATATTAATATATCGCTTCAAAATGTTTTTAATCCAGAATCAAAATCAAAAAAAGAAATTATAATAAATAATGTTGTTTATCGAGAAAATGATAAAGTAATTCAATTATCTAATATGCCAGATGAAAACATTTTTAATGGTGATATTGGTTATATTGAAACTATTAAAAATGGTTCTAAAAAAGAAATTTACATTAATTTTGATGGTAATATAGTTAGATATACACCAGCTAATTTTCAAAAGTTTAAACATGCATATGCTATCAGTATACATAAAAGTCAAGGAAGTGAATTTGATACAGTAATAATTCCATTAGTTAATAATTATGGTAAAATGCTTTATCGTAAACTTATATATACAGCTGTTACTAGAGTTAAAAAGAAATTATATTTAATTGGCGAAATAGAAGCATTGGAAAAAGCAATCCAAAACAATGAGTCTAACATTAGACGTACAACTTTAAAAAAATTCATAATAGATAATATTAAAAATGTATAAAAAAGTATATTACACATCATAATAATAATGGTATTAATACCAGTCATATTTTCAAGTTACGAGGTGATATTATGAAAAAAGGTAGTATAATCGGAACCACAGCAGTGTTAATGGCTTTAGGTGGTTATGGTGCATGGTGTGCTTATAAGAAGTTAAATCCACAATCTGCAGAAAAAGCAGAAAAAGAAATGAAAAAAATGACCAGAAACATGGAAAAAAGTATTGAAGATATGATGTAGAAATAAAATCCACTAATTGAATAGTGGATTTTATTCAGATTGTAGACAAACCCCTAGATTTTTTCTAGAGGTTTTCTTGTGAATAAAATTTTTATGATATTTTTTAATAT
>CAKPMC010000003.1 GCA_934167875.1 uncultured Bacilli bacterium
ATATTAAAAAATATCATAAAAATTTTATTCACAAGAAAACCTCTAGAAAAAATCTAGGGGTTTGTCTACAATCTGAAGAATGTAACACATTCTTTTACCACTTAATCTATATTAGTTAAGAGTTTCTTTTAAAGCTGAACTTTGTTTAAACTTAGCTGATTTGCTAGCAGCAATTTTAACTGTAGCACCAGTTTGTGGATTACGTCCTTCACGAGCAGCTCTTTCACTTACTGAGAAAGTACCAAATCCTGGAACAGTAATTTTATCTCCTTTAACTAATACTCCTTTAATAGCTTCAAATGTAGCATCGATTGCACGAGTTGCATCAGCTTTAGTTAAACCAGCTTTTTCTGCTACTACTTCTACTAATTCTGCTTTTTTCATGTTCATAAACCTCCATATTTTTTTCTATTAAGCACATACTATGCTTACATATACAGAATAGCATGAAATAAGCATAAAATCAACAAATTGACCTAAATTTTACAAAAAAAGGGTAATAATTTACTGTAATTCTCTAATTAATGCTTCATAAATAAGATCAACTATATAATTACTCTCCTCAAGTTTATATTTATTAATCATCTCCTGAATTGAATCATCATTATTATTAATATCCATATAGTTAAACACACATTCTTTATTATTATCAAATATATTCAAAAAATTTCTAGTATAACTGTTATCAATTATTAATAACGGTAAATTACCAACAAACTCCTTAAACTTATCTAGTATTAAATCAGTATTATCCACATAATTAAAACTATCTTTATCATAACTACACATATCAATAAATTCTTGAATAGGTACTTTTTCTTCATTTAATCTATAATCAAACCTATCTATTAATTTTAGTCCATCCAATTTTAAAGCTGATAATTGAACTATTTCACCATGATCTTTATCTATTCCAGTAGGAATAATTTCCAGTATAACATATTTTTCATTTAATAAATCCATTATAATCACCACCAATAATATACCACAAACAAAAGAAAAAAAGAAGATTTCTCTTCTTATAACACAAATGCAATCATATTATTAGAGCCTTTATTAACTATCTTAGTTAAAGTATTCTGTAGTTTAAAACGAATATTATCAGGCATCATACTAATTTTAGATTGAATACCTTCTTGTACAATCACATCTAAACTTCTACCAAAGATTTCACTTTTCCAAATACTACTAGGATCCTTTTCTTTATCTTTCATTAAATAATCAATTAATTCTTTACTTTGCATTTCACTACCAATTATTGGCTCAAATGTTGAATTAACATCAACTCTTATCATATGAATAGATGGAGCCGTAGCACGAAGTTTAACACCATACCTAGGACCTTGTTTAGTAATCTCAGGTGTATCTAATTTCATATCATCCAAAGTAGGTGAGGCTACACCATAACCAGTTTGTTTAACCATTTTAAGTGCATATTTAATCTGGTCATATTCACGTTTTGCTTCATTATAATCCTGAAATAATGATAATAACTGAGCTTTACTAGTAACATCAACATGAATAATATCAGTTAACACTTTATTATAAAGTTCTCCTGGAGCTTCTAAATTAATAGTAACAACACCAGTAGAAGGATCAATATCAGATAAATATGACTTAGATATATTTTCAACATTCATAAAATGTTCATTGATTTTTTCTACATCTCTTAATTTATCTATCTCAACAACACTCTCACGAATTGCTTCTATATAGCTCTTCTTAATTTCATTTTTAGGATTTAAAATAGCTATCCATTCAGGCATATTAATTTTAACTTCTAAAATAGGAAATTCATATAAAGCCTCTCTTAAAATATCATACATATCTTTTTGATTCATAGCTTCAATATTCATTGGAAGTACTGGAACATCATATTCTTCTTTTAATTTCTCACATATCTTTTCTGTTTCAGGAAGCATAGGATGTGTTGAATTAACTATAACGATAAATGGTTTATTAATTTCTTTTAATTCTTTAATTACTCTAGTTTCAGCTTCTAAGTAATCATTTCTAGTAAATTCACCAATAGAACCATCTGTAGTTACTACAATTCCTATAGTGGAATGATCTTTAATAACTTTTTCTGTTCCTATTTCAGCAGCTTCACTAAAAGCAATAGGATCATCATACCAAGGCGTTTTAACAAGTCTAGGACCATTTTCATCCTCTGCACCTTTAGCATTATCAATCAAATAACCAACGCAATCAATAAGCCTTATATTACAGCTAAAATCATCAATCTGTACCTTAGATGCCACATTAGGAACAAACTTAGGTTCAGTAGTCATAATAGTTTTACCAGCTGCACTTTGTGGAACCTCATCCAAAGCTCTTTTTCTTTCGTATTCATCTTCAATATTAGGAACAATTAAATTTTCAACTACTTTTTTTATAAAAGTACTCTTACCAGTTCTAACAGCCCCAACTACCCCAAAATAAATATCCCCACCAGTACGTAAAGCAATATTCTTTATTATCTCTTTTTTATCCATAACTAAACACTCACTTTCTCTTATTCATTTTAACTATATGAGAATAAAAAAAAGATATTCCAAGTATAGGAATAATCTTATCTAAATCATTTTATCAATATCTTTAGGTACATTATCTTTAATAATAGCATTTACTATTTTATCTTCTTTTTCTTTACTAACCTCTCTACCAGCAACTTCACCAATTTCCTGCACTAAATTTCTTAAAACTTGCTCATCTTTCATATTAGAATTTTGAAGTTTATTAGCAAGTGATAATATTGTTTCTTTACTAACTCCAGACTTGTTTTCTACTTTCTTAAAAAAAGCATCTCCAAACATAAAAAAACCTCCTACATAATTATATGTAAAAGGTTTCAATATGTTAATCATAATATTTGCCACTTTTTTTTAATTTTTTTTCATATTTTTCTCGTCGTTTTTGAAACTCTAGACACTGTTTTTGGTAAACAACATCCATAACTTGGCCTTTTTGATATCTTTCATCTAATATCTTTTGAGCTCTTTCTAATCCTTCAAGTTCTGTTTTAGGATCTTTTCTATCTAAAAACCATCCCATAATAAACCTCCTACTATCTACTATTTATTATAGAATAACTTTTCTTGTTTTTGAAACCAATCTTTTTCTTTTTTATTAGTAAATGTAAAATAAATGTCTAATTTATTACAGTTAACTGAACTAGATATTATAACTTTATTATTATCAAAGCAAATATTAAAAGTTTTAAATTTATCTAAAATGTTATTTAAAACAATCTTATAAAAATCAACACTATCAGTGGCTAATATTCCTAAATCATGCCATCTAAAATAACTATTCTTAATAACACTAACTGTTAGTATTAAATATTTACCATCTTCAAATTGATTTTTATCAATAGAAATACTACCACTGGTATTAGAGCCATATACAAGTATTTGTGAAATATAGTCAATTATTAAATCACTGCGTTTTTGATATAATTCAGTATTATTCATTATCTGTTAATACCTACTTCTAATTTATCAAAATAATAGTTTTTTTCACTTTTATCAAAGTTTTCACGACAAATCTCTTCTAACTTTGGTAAGTCATCTAATTCTGATAAGTTATCAACACTAAGTATTTTATTAAGATAATAACAGTAACCATCATAATATCCAATTGAATGAATATCAGTAGCATCTAAATCAGGAATTAAGTTAAATGATTCATCTTTTTCCCCATACTTTAATAAAACATCACCTTTTCCCTCAATAAAAGCATTTTTATAAACAACATATTGTTTCTCTCTTTTTTGGTGTGAAAATTTTTGTTCAACAGCTCTAGCATATGATTTACTCATAACTGCTAATAATTGTTCACCACTTATACTCATAGTCTGAGAAGTAAGTTCACAGTATTCACCGTATTGAAAACCAGCATTATAACCAATAGAGTCTAAATCATCTAAATTAACTACAGGTGTCTTTCTAGTTTTATTATCACCATATAAAACATAATAAAATCCTTTCTTAAATGCATTATAATAATTTGTTTCTTCCATCATTATTCTTCACCTCTATTTTTAAATTGTAGTATTATTGGAGTTCCTTCTAAATCAAAGTTCTCTCTTAATTTATTTTCTAAATATCTCTCATATGAGAAATGTACTAATCCTTTATTATTTACATGGAAAGTAAATTTAGGTGGTTTAGTACCTGATTGATTAGTAAAGTAAATCTTTAATCTTTTTCCTTTATAAGAAGGTGGTATATTTAAAGTATAAGCATCAGTTATAACTTCATTTAATACACTAGTCTTAACTTCTCTTTTAATGTTTTCAGCTACTTTTAATACTTCTGGCATCAATGTATGAATTCTTTTCTTTGTAAGCGCAGATAAATAAACAATTGGTGCATAACTTAAAAACTGAAATTCACTACGAACAATTTTTTCATATTCTTTAGTATTTGCATTTTCTACAGTATCCCATTTATTTACTACTATAATAATACCCTTACCCTGTTCTAGTGCATAACTAGCTATATGTTTATCATGCTCAATAATACCCTCTTCAGCATTAATAACAAGTAAACAAATATCACTTCTATCAATAGCTTTTAAACTACGAAGTAAACTATACTTTTCAATTGCTTCAAATACTTTACCTTTTTTTCTCATACCAGCTGTATCTATTAAAACGAATTCTTCACCATTATACTTCATAACAGTATCAATAGCATCCCTAGTAGTACCGGCATTATTAGATACAATTACTCTTTCTTCATTAAGAAGTGCATTAATTAAACTACTTTTTCCTACATTAGGTCTACCAATTACTGAAAACTTAAGTCTAGTGTCTTCTTCTTTTTCTTCATATTGATTAAAATCACTAGTAATCATATCAAGAAGCTCATATATACCTATATTATGTTCAGCACTAATTAAAACATAATTATCAAAACCAAGTTCATAAAAATCATATTGATGTTCTAAACTATCTTTACTATCCGTTTTATTTATAGCTACTATTACCTTTTTACCACTCTTACGTAACATATCACGAACTATCTTATCATTAGCTGTTAATCCTTCTTTACCATCAACTATAAATACAACAATATCAGCTTCATCTATAGCTATCTCAGCCTGAATTTTAATAACATCATTAAATAATTCTTGACTAACATCAATCCCACCAGTATCAATTAAATGAAAACGATAATTTTTATAACTTACTTCACTATAAATACGATCTCTAGTAACACCAGGAGTATCTTCTATAATAGAAACTTTACTCCCAACCAATCGATTAAATAAAGTACTTTTTCCTACATTAGGTCTACCCACTAATGCAACTGTTGGCAAATTCATATAAGCACCTCCTAAAGCTGAGGTTATTTTATCACATTTTTATTAAAAATACCAGTATATATTAATATTTTAAGGTTTATAGGAAATAAGAACAGTCAAAAAAATAATAAAATTAATAAATTACTATAGGTGATAATATGAAATTTATTAAAGATCAAATAAAAACTATTAAAAAAAATGATCCAGCTATTCACTCAACTCTAGAAGTATTTCTTTATCCTAGTTTTAAAGCTCAATTATTTTATAAAATCTCTCATTTCTTTTATAAAAGAAAATTATATTTTTTAGCTCGTTATATCTCTGAAAAAGCCAAAAGAAAAACAGGTATTGAAATACATCCGGGTGCTAGTATTGGAAAAGGATTATTCATTGATCATGGAAATGGTGTCGTAATTGGTGAAACTACTGTGATTGGTGATAATGTTATTATGTACCAAGGGGTAACATTAGGTGGTACTGGTAAAGAAAAAGGTAAAAGGCATCCAACTATTAAAGACAATGTCCTAATAGGAAGTGGCGCTAAAATACTTGGTAATATCATAATAGAAGAAAATGTAAAAATTGGTGCCAATGCTGTTGTATTAAACAACATACCAAAAGATACAACTGCAGTAGGAATACCTGCCAAAACAATAATAAATAAAAAATAAAAGCATAATATATTAATGGTGATAATATGGAAATAATAATGCAAAAAAGTGATGCTACTAACACATGCAATTTCTTTAAAACAGCTATATCAACTGATTATATTGATAGCCTTAGTTTTAACGTTATTTTAACAGCAGATAATGAATTAGTTATTTTTAACAGTATTTCAACAGAAACAGCATTTAAAAACATCATTCAAAATAGTACTACATCAGAGTTAAAGAATTACGAAATAATAACTCTAGCTACAGTATTAAAAGAATTAAATAATTTAAAAATAGTTAAAAACATTTATCTAAACATAGTTCCACTCCAAACAGGAATTATTAATGACGAAAATATTCAAAATATTACTTCAAGAATAAACAATTATATAGATATATTAAAAAGTACTGTTGAAAAGTACCCTAAACTACCAATTTATATCCACAGTATTAATAGAATAATTGTTAGTAAAATGCTAGAAAAGAAAATAGCTACTAAAATTGGTTTTATACTCTATGAAAACGATTTAAACTTTATTGATACCGATTATTATATTATAACTATGAGTGCTTTTGATGATAGTATTATAAATATGTTGATTAATAATAATAAAAAAGTAATTTTATATTTACATTCTGAATATTATATTGCCTTTGCTTACGAACATTATTTAGGTGTAACATCTACTCCAGAATTACAGCAAGATTTTAAAAAAATCGGAATAATTACTAACTATCCACAAATCATTTATAAAGTATTTGAAACATAATCACATATTAACTAAAATACCATTATTTAAAATAACTTCAGCATCTTTACCATAGATAACATTACCATATTCAAAAAAATGAATATCGTGTACCATCTTATCAATCTCTACATAATATTTATCATTATAGTAAATCTTATCACCATCAATCAAATCACTATCATAAAACTCATATAAAGCTACTGTATTTAATAAAACAGTAATATCAAAATCAGTAGTACCAAAATCATCCACTAAATCAAAATCTAATATATAAAAATCATCAAAGCATAATATTTCTACGTTATATAAACCATGAAATGAATAATTACACTGTTTTTTCAAATCATAATTTAATAAAATAAAGAAAGTTTTTATTTCTTCTTCAGTTTTTAAGTTATTGAAAGATAAATAATAAACAATAAAATGATCATCATCAATAAAATTTACTTTCAAAGCTAATCACCTATAATAAAATATGTAAAATATAAAAAAGGGAAACAAAAAAAGTTCTTATCAATTAAGAACTTTTTATTATTAAATAGTTTCAACAGTTAAATCTTCTATTTTATTCAAGATAGTTTCTTTCCCTAATTTAGTAATACTAGAAAACAATACTAAATCATCACCAACTACTAAATCAAGTGTGTCTAGAATAATTTTTTTATTTTTTTCAAGTTTACTATTACCAACTTTATCAACTTTAGTTGCTACTATCGTAACTGGAATATTATAATACTTTAAGAAATTATACATTAATTGATCATCTTCAGTAGGTTTATGTCTAAAATCAATTAACATGAATACTCTAACTAATTCATCCCTTTTTTCAAGATATTCCTCGATCATTTTACCAAATTTTTCTTGAATTTTCTTATTAACAGCTGCGTAACCATACCCTGGTACATCAACTAAAAAGAAAGCATCATTAACACGATAAAAATTTAAAGTTTGTGTTTTACCAGGTTTACCTGATGTATAAGCAATGTTTTTTCTACCTAAAATAGTATTTATAAAACTACTTTTACCAACATTACTACGACCAACCAACATAAATTCTGGTAAATCAGTTTCAGGATACTGACTACGTCTAGTTGCCATTACTTCTAACTTAGCATCTGTAATTTTCATAATCTTCCTCCTAATCTTGACTATTAATATAATTTAGACAAGCATTATCTAAATCATCTATTAAACAATCAACTTCATCCATCGTACTAACTTTAGCACCACTAGCTAACTTATGACCACCACCATTGTATCTTTCGGCAATAGTATTTATAACAGGTCCACGACTTCTAATATTAATTTTTATTATATCATTCTTTTTATCTTCAGTAACAGCCAACCAAACTAGTACTTCATCTATATAATTAAAATTATTAATCATATTACCTGCACTAGCTACATCTGCTTGATATTGATTCAAAACATCTTCAGTTATTTTTATATAACCAACACCATTTTCTGTAACTTTCATATTTTGAGCCATATAACCCTGTAATCTTACTTCATGAAGTGGTCTCATGTATAATAAAGAATATAAAGTTGGTAAGTCAAGTTGATATTCTTTCATAATCTTAGCAACAACTTTAAAAGTAGAAGCTGAAGAATTAGAAAACATAAAACGATTAGTATCAGAAATTAATCCTAAGAATAATTTCTCCATTACTTCCTTAGTAGATTTTAATCTAGTTGCGTAAATCATTTCCATAATCAATTGACAAGCTGAAGAAGAATGATCATCAATAAGTTCAATATCACAGAATTCTTCAACAAACGGATGATGATCAATTTTAATCTTATATGCAAAATCATCTATATTACTGCAATCAACTCTTCTTTTATCAGGTGTATCTAAAACTATCAATAAAGTATTAGCATAATCACCCTCAAAATGATCTAATTTTCCTAAGTAAGAAAATTTACTGCCACCACTACCAACAGCATATACTTGTTTTTTAGGGAAAGTTGTAAGTATTGCTTCTTTTAACCCTAATTGACTAGCCATAGCATCTGGATCAACTCCAATATGTCTAGCAATCACAATACTATCATACTTTTTAATGGCCTTAAAAATTTTACGAAACATAATATCTTCCTATCTATTCTCCAATTAGAGACAAAGTATCTTCAGCTATCATTAATTCTTCATTTGTAGGAATTACATAACATAAAATACTAGAATCATTACTACTTACTTGAATTTCTTCACCACGAACTTGGTTCTTTTCTAAATCAACTTTAACACCTAAGCAAAGAAGTTTTTCCATAATAGCAAGTCTTGCTTCACTAGCATTTTCACCAAGACCAGCAGTAAAGCAAATAATATCACATCCACCAAGTTCAACATAGTATTGAGCAATATAATTAACTACTGTTTGAACATATTTATCAAAAGCTAGTTTATATCTATCTTTTCCTTCTACTACACCAGCATAAATATCTCTGAAATCGCTAGCGCCACCACTAACACCTAAAAATCCTGATTTTTTATTTAAATCATTTATAACTTCATCTACTGTTTTATCTTCTTTTTGCATTATAAATGGAATAATTGAAGGATCAATATCACCACTACGAGTTCCCATCATAATACCAGCAAGTGGAGTAAATCCCATAGTAGTATCAACACATTTTCCATCTTTAACAGCAGATAAACTTCCACCACTACCTAAATGACATATTATAGCTTTATAATTATCTCTTCCAAGTATTCTAGGAATTTGTTTACTTATATAGCAGTGACTAGTACCGTGAAATCCATATTTACGTACTCCATATTTTGTATACCATTCATATGGTACTGGATAAATATATTGGACAGGTTCCATAGTTTGATGAAATGCTGTATCAAAAACACCAACCATTGGTACATTAGGAAGTGCTTTTTTAACTGCTTCTATTCCTAAAATATTAGCAGGATTATGAAGTGGAGCAAGTTCAGAATATTTTTTTAAATCTTCTACAACTTCATCAGTTATAATAACACTTTTATTATATTTATCAGCTCCATGAACTAAACGATGACCAACACCATCTATTTCTTTTAAATCTTTAATAATTCCAATTGATATTAAACGTTCAAGAAGTACTTCAACTGCTACTGTATGATTAGGCATTTCTACTTCTTCACGTATTTTTTCTCCATTATATTTAATAGTATAAAAACTGCCATCTAGTCCTACTCTTTCAAAATAACCAGATGCAATACATTCTTTAGTAGTCATTTCAAACAAACTAAACTTTAATGAACTACTACCAGCATTAATAGATATAATTTTCATATATTTCCTTCTTTCTAACAAATATATTATACAATAAAAAGAAAAAGAATAAAAGAAAAAGAAGCCCAAAGCTTCTACAAAAATTATTTATAATAATTGGAATAAGATTATATAATTTACGAATCTATTATTTATTCTTCATTACCAATAAAAGAAAATGTATCACGAGCTATCATTAACTCTTCATCAGTAGCAACTACATAAACTGGTATTTTAGATTCTTCTTTAGTAATGATTCCTTCGACACCTTTACGAACAATAGTTGCGTTATTTTTTTCTTCATCAAGATAAATACCAAGAGAAGTTAACTTTTTAAGTGTTTCACCACGAATTATACTATCATTTTCACCACCACCAGCAGTAAAACAAATAGCATCAACTTTACCATCTAATTTAACAAAATATTTAGCTATATAATCAACTATTTTATTAGTATACATATCAAAAGCAAGTTTAACTTTTTCTTCTCCTGCTTCAAAAGCACGATCCAAGTCTCTTAAGTCACTCATACCAGCAACACCTTCAAGACCACTTTCTTTATTTAGCATACTATCAATTTTTTCTAGATTATAACCAGTTTTCTTCATAGCATAAGAAATTAAAGTATAATCAATATCACCACTACGTGTACCCATCATAATACCAGCATTAGGTGTAAATCCCATTGAAGTATCAACGCATTTACCATCTTTAACTGCTGAAATACTAGCACCGTTTCCAATATGACATATAATTAAATTAGGATTTTTACCTAATATATTAGTCATTTTTTCAGTAATAAATTTATGACTTAATCCATGAAAACCATATTTACGAATATGATATTTAATATACCATTCATATGGAACAGGGTATAAGTAATCTTCTTCTTTTAATGTTTGATGAAAAGCCGTATCAAAACAACCTACTTGAATGCTTGTTGGGATAGCTCGTTGAAAAGCTCTAACTCCAATTAAATTAGCTGGATTATGAAGTGGAGCTAAATCAGAAATATTTTCTATTTCATGAATTACTCTATCATTCATAATTACACTACTAGAATATAAATTGCCACCATGAACAATACGATGCCCAACTGCTTTAATTTCATCAAGTGAATTAATAACTCCTTGTTCTAATAATTCCTTTAATAAAGCATTAACAGCATCTTCATGATTATTAAGTTCAACATCTTTTTGAACTTTTTCTTCGCCAATACGAATACTTAGGTTAGAACCATCAAGACCAATTCTATCCATAGTACCTTTCATTAATACTTTTTCTTCTGGCATCTCATATAAACGAAACTTTAAAGTAGAACTACCAGCGTTTACTGATAAAACTTTCATAATATCTCTCCTTTAATTAATTATACTATACTAATTTATTTTTTTAAAGAACTATTATTACGAATAATGTAAACAAAAAATAAGATAGAAAGTAAAATCTATCTTATTTAAACTCGGTTATAATTAGTTTAATTATTTATTTTGGTAACTTCCACTAATATTGTTCATACCTGATTGAACTAAACGTCTAGTGATTTCACCACCAACGCTACCATTAGCACGAGAAGTTGTATCTGGTCCTAAAGCTACACCAAATTCATTAGCGATTTCATATTTCATTTTTTCGATAGCTTGTTTAGCACCTGGTACTCTCATCTTCATTGAGTTATTTGATTGATTCATTTCTTTCACCTCCTATACATTAATAGATTGTGAAAAAAACGATAATTAATACATTTATTTCTATGGTAATTTTTACCTATTTTTTAAAGTAAATCATTAAATTCTTTTTCCATATTTTCAGTAATAGTAATTGTCATTACATTATTAACTGTATCTTGAATCATTTTATTATAATCAAACTTTTCTTCATTTATTAAACACTCTTGCAAGTTAGGATTAATAACTGGATGTTTAGGTACAAATATAGTACAGCAATCCTCAAATGGTAAAATACTTATATCATAAGTATCAATTTTTTTAGCTATATCAATTATTTCTAATTTATCTAAACAAGCAACTGGACGAATTACTGGCATATTAGTAACAGAATTGATAACTGACATACTAGTTAATGTTTGACTAGCAACTTGCCCGATACTTTCACCATTTATTATTACTAAACCTTTATTTCTTTTAGCAAGTTTTTCCATTATACGATACATCATTCTACGCATAATAGTAATACAGTATTCTGGATTACATTCTTTATATATAGCTTCTTGAATATTAGTAAAAGGAACTATATGTAATCTAATTTGATCAGTATATTGACACAATTTTTTTGATAAATTAATAACCTTATTTCTAGCTTCTAAACTAGTATGTGGAATAGCTTCAAAATATACCGCATCTATTTTAACGCCACGTTTTAAAGCAAGATACCCAGCTACAGGTGAATCAATCCCACCACTTAACATAAGCATACCACGAGGTTGAGTACCAACAGGATATCCACCAAGACCATAATATTTATCGGTATATAAATAAGTATAACGATCAAGTATCTCAATCATCAAAGTAGTATCTGGATTATGTACATCAACAGTTAATTTATCATTATTTTTTAAAATTAATCCACCAAGTTGTCTACTAAACTCAATACTTTGGATAGGAAAATTTTTATTAGCACGTTTTGTTTCTACTTTAAATGTACCAGTCTTATTTTCCATTATAGTAACCGCTAAATTTTTAATAGCCTCACTATCAGTTTCTATCTTATAAGCAACTTGATAAGTATGGATTCCAAATACTTGATTTAATTTTTTTAAAACCAATTCTAAGTCATTATCAGAAAATTCGATATACATTCTTGAAATATCACGGCTAATTTTAACATCAAGATTATAAAGTTTCTTTTTTAAATTTTGATACAATGTATTAATAAAAAATTTACGATTTCCTTTTTTGGTAGTAAGTTCTCCATATTTAATTAATACGACTCTATTCATTATTATTACCACTCTCTCTATTTTTATAATTAAATTTATTTTTTATTTGTTTTACTAATGAAAAAGAAGATTTTTCTAAAGAATGAGCGCTTCTTTTATCTCTGATTTCATTATATATAACTCCTTCTAATATAGAAGGAACATAATACTTTTGCTGTTCCTCTTTCATTTTTTTTATTTCTTCTTGAAGTAAACATCTATCAACAAAATTGTGTTCATGTTCTAAAGAATTTTCTAAACATAAAATATATTCAGAAAAAGCATGATATATATTTTCTTTTTTTTCTCTTTGTTTTTCAAAATCTTCCATATGTTTATTTACAGCACTAAAATCAGTTGCTAACACACATAAATCTTCAGTCTTTTTTTTCATTTACTTTTTGCTCCTTAAAATTTTAATTTTTCAATACATAATTTTAACTTTTCCACAAATATGTGGATTTCTTCTTCTGTAGTTAAATAACTAATACTAACTCTAATAGAATGACCACTAATACTAGAATCTTTTCCCATTGTTGTAAGTGTTAAAGAATCACTATTATCTTTAGAACAAGCTGTTTTAGTAGAAATATAAATATCATATTCTTCTAATGCATGTAACATAGTTTCTGGTTTTATCCCAAGTACACTCATATTAACTATATGCGGAATAGAATTTTGATTACTATTTAAAACTATGTCATCTATTCTAGTTATTTCTTCTTTTAACATATTACTAAGATCAAGTACATGATTATATTTTTTATCAAAATCATTAAGCGCTAGTCTTAACGCTTTAGAAGTAGAAACCATCAATGCAAGTGCTGGTGTTCCACTACGATAATTAGTTTGACTCTTACCACCATGAATAAGTGGCTCTATTTCAATATTATTTTTTTTAATTAAACAACCAACACCTTTAAGTCCAAAAAACTTATGTGCTGAAAAGCTATATAAATCAACATATTCTAAGTCAACAGGAATTTTACCAACTGCTTGAGTACCATCAACATGAAAAATAGTAGTTGGGTAATTTTTTAATATTTTACCAATTTCACTTATATTTTGTTTAATACCAACTTCACTATTAACATGGCATATACTAACCAAAACCGTATCTTTACTAAGTAAACTTTTTAAATGATTTAAATCAATTAAACCATCTTCATTTATATTAACATAATCAATTATATACCCAATACTTTCAAGATAGTTAATACACTCAAGCACACTAGAATGTTCTAATCTAGTAGTAATAATATGTTTTCCTCTATTAGGATATTTTTCTACTACTCCCATAATAGCTGTATTATTTGCTTCACTTGCCCCACTCGTAAAAATAACTTCATTACTTTTTACTCCTAACAAATCAGCAACTTGCATACAAGCAGCATCCATTAATTTTTTAGCTTCAACTCCAAGCTTATGTAGGGAATTAGGATTGCCAACATAATCTAAACTAACTTTACTAAAAGCATCCACTACTTCCCTATTAGCTGGTGTTGTTGCACTATAATCTAAATAAATCATAAAATCACTTTCTTTCTCTTTTTACTTTGACCAAGCTGATATAATTCTAAACAACTCTCACCACATTCACAGCTTAATAAATAAAAATCAATAATATCATTAGAATTAGTATCATAATAAGCATTCTTCACTTTATAATACCATTCTTCATAAGTAGTTATATCTTGAGGAAAAAGATCTTGATAACCAACTTCAGCTATAATTCTTTTTTTCAAAGTATAACACCTACCATTACGTAAACTCTCAATAAAAGGATAGTAAACATAATAACTAGAATTCTTTTTAATCTTACTACCTGATAAATTACAGGTTAAATCACAACTAGCTTTTCTTTCCAAAATTTGTGGATAAAATATAACCATATGATTAGGAAGCAAATAATTACTAGTGTGTTCTAAAATAAATTTATTAACTGTATCATAAAAAGATTTTTCACTATAAAAAGTCTCTTTTTTTAAATAATTGATAACCCTAACAGGTAAATCAAATTCCTTTAATAGATTAGATATATCAATTGGTTCCATTAATTCTAAAGGTACAAAACAATCCATTTTACCACCTACACATCAAAACTGTCATTATTATAACAAAAAGATAAGTATATTTCTATACTTATCATAAAACTTCAATATTTAATAAATTATTTTTTAGTATAAAAAGCATTTTGATAAGAAGCAAGTAAAAAGTCATGCTCAGTATTTTCAGAAGCAAAAAATTTTTTTCTTTTCATTTTAGGATTAAAAGCTTCTAAATGTTCTAACCAGGCATCCTCATTTTTATAAGAAGTAAGTTCACTATTATCACAAGTAAGAATATAACATGGTATTAAAAAAAGTGCTTTTTCATTTAATTTAAAATTCTGAATAATATCTTTATGAATACCGCAAGGATGAATTGCAATACCTAAATCATAATCCGAAATATCAGTATATTGATAAAATGGTTCTGTTATAACATCATAATTAAGATTAGGATTATATCTAGTTCTAGGATCCATTGCTGTTACTTGATAAGATAAATTTGCTAATTTACTACTAACATTACCACTACCAGCTGCTATTTCTAATATCCTAGGATATTCACTAACTGGATAATTTTGAACAATAAAATCTAAAACAACATCAATTGGATTATATTTTCTCACTGGAGTAAAAAGACAACTAACAGTTCTAACTTCAATATTTGCCACTGGTATCACCTCAAAACGGCTCTATTATACCACAAAATTTAAAAAAAAGAAAGATAGTATTAAACTAACTTTCTTGATATAAATCTAATAACTTTTTATGAATATCAGATTCTATTAATTCTATAGATGATATAGACACCTCAAGTGCATCCTTATAATTACCTTTAAGATATAACATTTCAGCATTCTCTAAACCTTTATCTATTTCTCTAACTTCACTACGATATCTATTACCATATACAATAGCCATTTCTGCAAGTTGAGCTGTTTTAATCATATCAGTAGTAGTGTTATAAAGTTTTAATACTAAATCCCTAGCAGTATCAACTCTAGTATTTAATGTTTTAATAATAATAGGTTTCTTTTCTAATTCCTTTACTATTTCATCAATTGCATCATTAGCTTCAGATAATTCAACAAAATAGTTATTAATTATAATCGGTAATTTATAACTACGTATTTTTACTTTACATTGTTTTAATAAATCTTGTATTTCTTCTAATTGCTCTCTAGCTCTAATCTCATCATCATACATACTACCAAGTGATTTTAAAGCAGTATCTAAATTAGTTTCTAATTCATGAAGTAAAGAGTTAAATGCATCAAGTTGTTTAAAAAAGGCAGAATATGGTTTACTAGCACTATTTACTTCTGCAACCATTTTTTTATAATCTTTAGTTAAATCAGTTAACCTAGTTTTTAAAGTATTAAGTTCTGATATATCATCATCACTCAAATCATACATTCCCTTAATATCATCTAGTTGACCATAGATATCTTTCATAATACGATTAGTCTTTTTAAGATTTTTTTCAAAATTAGTTGATAATTCTTCGTAATTTTTTCTAGCCAATTTTTCTTGATCAAAATTATTAAATATTGAATCCAAATAATCTAGCATTGTTTTAAGTTCAAACATACAATCTTCTAAATTTAAAACACGAACACGATCTAAAATGACACTTACATTTTTATTACATTCATCCATATTATAATCAAGATTTAAATATTCAAGATTATAACCATTTTCAGTCATATCTTTAGATATAGATACTATTTCTTCTATTCGCTTAGGTATCAACTTTTCTGCTAATAAAACTAAATTAGGAACTTCAACTATAACAACACCCATATGATCTATCATAGTATCAAGAGCTTTTACAATATGAACAACTTCATCATATTCGTTTTTTTCCATTACATGTTCAAAATCTAAAAATCTTTTTTCTATATTTTCCAACTGAAGTTCTATAGCATCACTTATATCTTCATAATCAGATTTATGATTATTAAATTCATTAACTAATTTACGATATTTTGCCTTTAATTTAGTAACAATACTACGATATTTTTCTTCACTAACTGTTACTTCTTGAATTTCATTTAATAATTCATTAGCACTTTCTCTTACTTTATATATTTCCATTTCTACTTTAGCAAGCTTCTGATCTATATTTTTATAATCCTTTTGACTAGTAGAAATATCTAATTCGTTAATCATATCATTTATTTGATTAATTTTATCATCTTTAATAACTTCAAAACGTTTTTGCCAGTTTTTATATTTTTCTTCCATTTTATCATTTTTAACTATTGATTCAACTTTAGAAAGCTCAGATAAAACAGGAGTACTAGCAATCATATTTTTAGCTTTATCTAACTCTTCTACTTCCTTACGGAAAGAATTATATCTATGTTTTTGTATCAAAACTAAAACTACCGTAACTAATATAACGGCAACAATAAAGAAAGTACCAATTAATAAATACACACCACTCATGATTAGTCCTCCCTATCATATATATTATATTTTACCATATAAATGTGATTTTTACTTACTTTTTTTGACAAAATTCTATTACTAATATAATTATTACTATAAATAGCCATAAACATATACTAAAATAAAGATAATTTTGATAAAAAAGATTGACATAAATCATTATTTTATATATAATCTAAACTGCATATTCATCAAACAGTGCTATTAAAAGTTTATTAATGTGTTTATGAAATGAGTAGTAACTTCACTGTTAGCGAAACTCTGAAACATAAACTCCCTAATAAATGGTTTAATACATTCGATGTTTATGACAAAATATCGAAGGAGGACATTATGTCAAGATACACAGGTTCTGTTAACAAACAAGCTCGTAGAGTTGGATTTTCAATTCTAGAGAGTGGTAAAGAATTAACACGTCGTCCTTACGGTCCAGGACAACACGGACAAGATCGTAAAGGAAAATTATCAAACTATGGTGAACAATTAAAAGAAAAACAAAAAGTTAGATTTATGTATGGAGTAAACGAAAGACAATTTAGAAAGACTTTCGAAGAAGCTGGTAAATTAAAAGGTATTCACGGTGAAAACTTCTTAAGATTACTAGAATCTAGATTAGATAACGTTGTTTATCGTTTAGGTTTAGCTACTACTCGTCGTGGAGCTAGACAACTTGTAAACCATGGTCATATTACTGTTAATGGTAACAAAGTTGATATCCCATCTTATCGTGTAAAAGTTGGAGATGTTGTTGCTGTTAAAGAAAATTCTAAAGAACATCCTGCTATTAAAGCTGCTTTAGAAAAAGTTACTAAACGTGTTGAATTTGTTACATTTGATGACAAGAAATTAGAAGGTAAATTAGTAAGATTACCTGAAAGAAGCGAACTTAACGCTGATATTAATGAATCATTAATCGTTGAATTCTACAACAGATAGAATTAAAACTTCACTTTATGTGAAGTTTTTTCTTTTTCATAAATATATTACATATAATTTAAAGAATACTGGATGTGATATATTGAATGAACAAGAACTACAAAAAGAACAATTATTTATAATAGATGGACAATTAATAGGAACCATCTTATACATTTTATCTTTTGTAGCAACAATAACAGTAATAGTTAATCAAAGAAAAGTAGCCCTAAACAAAAAAGGATTTCTAACTACAGAAGAATCCCAAATAATAATTACTTTAAATAAAATATTTATATTACTGCTATTATTATTATTTTTATATTTAGATTATAGATCTAAAAAACTTGCTAAAAATACTAACCAAGATGTTAGTTCATTAAATCTACAAATCATTGCATCTATCATTTCACTAGTTCCAGCCTTAATAGGTCTATATGTAGTAATTACTGATTTTAGTGCTACCAACTTCCAAACTGCCGAAATTGAAAACCCATATGCATAAAAGCATGTCATATTGACATGCTTTTACTATTTAACCATTAAAGTTCTAAATCTATAATCTATTTGAATGAGTTTACCAAAATAATCTTTACCATTATTTTTAGCCGTTATGATATTACCATCTTTACTATTACTATATCCAGTAATATAAAAACTACCATAATCCGTCACTATATCAGTTAAATTATCATTGTTGCTTCCACCAAATATTTCTTTTTTAGTAATATTGCCATCTTTGTCATAACGTGCGACTATACCAGTCATTAAATCATTACTTGAATACAATTTAAATCCAGCATCACTAGAAGTAATATGTCCAACTACATATAACTCATTACTATAAGCAAGAATTGAATTATATCTTTCATAACTACTACCACCAAATAATTTTTCAAATACAATATTACCATCTAAATCATATTTTAATAAAAGAGCATCAGTATTAGTAGTATTACGATCATCATTATCACCTGTTCCTTCAGGTAATATTTTCTTAGAACCAACGACATATAAATTATTGTCTAAATAAGCTATACCAGAAAAGCCAATACTATCTGTATAACTATAATTCTTATGCCATTGATATTCACCATTTGAATTATACTTAACTAAATTAGCACTATCAGTAGCATCCTTACCAACAACATATAAATCACCATTAACTTCAACTACATCATTGAAATTTCCAGATTTCATGCCACCATGATTATTATGCCAAAGTTCATTTCCATCAAAATCGTATTTAACGATAATACCACCACCAGTAGTATGGTTACCCATTTCCATATTAGCGTAAATACTTTGGCCAACTGCTACATAACCATTACTAGTAGCAATTACTTTATTAAAACTAGTATTAGTAACAACATGATAAAATTTTTCCCAAATTATATTACCAGACTTATCATATTTTATAATAAAAGCCTCTCTAGCCTCAGCTTCTTCTTCCTCTTTACTAAATACACCACTACCTACTACTATATAACCATCATCAATATTAATAATAGAACTAAAAGTAGTATTAATGCCTTTATCATACATTTTTTCAAATAAAACTTTGCCACTAGAATTATATTTAATAAGTTTACCCTTTTCTAAACAATTAGTATAGTCATTATGTTTACTATATCTAAAATTACTACTTCCTACAGCTACCACATCAGTATTATCAATAGTAACCGAATTTAAAACATCATAGTAAGTAGACTTGGAATCAACATAATGTTGATGATAAATAAAATAAGCTAACTCCAATAAAATAATAATTCCACAAACTGAACCAATAATAATTAACCATTTCTTTGATTTTTTAGAAAATAACGAAGTCTTAGTTTTAACCTTATTTTTTGTTTCCTTTTTTTTCTTAGAAACAGTATTTTTTACTTCAACTTTCTTATTATTAGTAGGCATAACTATTTTTGTTTTATCTTTTTTAGTTAATTCTTTCTCTATATTATCTGTTTTCTTCTTTTTAGCCTGATCAACTATTTTTCTAGTTGTTGCTGGTACCTTCTTTTTAGAACTATTAGCTTTAGCAGGTACTTTTATTTCATTAGTTGTTTTCGTAGTTGTTTTTTTCTTTATAGAAACATTCTTATTATTACTTGAATTTTTCTTTTTTACAGAAGAAGTCTTAATATTAACCTTCTTTTGTGTACTTGGCATATAAATCCCTCCATTCTATGAATAGATTCCTAAATAGTATTTCTTTTTACCACGTCTTATAATAATGTATTTATTTTCAATAGCTAAATCATTATTAATTAACATATCCATATCAGTTATTTTTTGACCATTTAAAGTAATACTACCACTAGTAATAAATTCTCTTCCTTCACGTTTACTAGCTACTATACCATGATTTACTAAAAAATCAAGTATATTTTCTTCATCATTGATATCAAAAGTTGGAACACCATGAAATACTTCCATAATTTCTTTTCCGGTTAAATTAGAAACATCACCGCTAAATAGAACCTGACTTAAGCGAAGAGCTTTTTCATATTCCCCTTCACCATGTAAATCTGTAATAATACATTTAGCAAGCATTTGCTGAGCAAGTCTTTTTTCAGGATTAGCTAAATGTTCTTTTTCAATTTTTTCAATTTCTTCTTTTGTCAAGAAAGTAAATACTTTTAAATAATGGATAATCATTTCATCATCAGTATTAATTAAGTATTGGTATAACTCATAAGAAGAAGTTTTATTCTTATCAAGCCATAAGGCATTACCTTCACTCTTACCAAATTTACGACCGAATTTATCTAAGATAAGAGGCATAGTAAAACCATAAGCATCTTTACCTAATTTCTTTTTAATTAAATCAATACCTGTAGTAATATTACCCCATTGATCAGAGCCTTCTACTTGCATAATACAGTTATATTTTTCATATAGATGTAGAAAATCATACCCTTGCATCAAAGTATATGAAAATTCAGCATAAGTAATACCTGTTTCTAGTCTTCTACGAATAATGTCTTTATCAAGCATATAATTAACATTTATATATTTACCAATATCTCTTAAAAATTCTAGATAATTATAATCCTTCATCCAATCATAATTATTAACAACAGTAGCTACACCATGAAAAATCTTGTCTACTTGTTTACTAATACCCTCTAAGTTTTTATTTAAAGTATCTTTCGCAATAATTTCTCTTTCAGATGTTGGACGTGGATCACCAATTAATCCCGTTGCCCCTCCTACTAATAAAATAGGATGATGCCCTGCAAGAGCTAATCTTTTAGCAGTAATCAAAGAAGAGTAATGACCTAAATGTAAACTATCAGCAGTAGGATCAGTTCCCCAATAAAAAGTAACTTTTTCATTGTTTAACTTATCTTTTAAATCTTCTCCAGCAACATCTTTAATTAAACCTCTCCATACAAGTTCTTCGTATAAATTCATAATAACCTCCCAAAATAAAAGTTCCTATAAAATAAGGACGAAACTACTCGTGGTACCACCTTAATTCATAGAAACATTTTTCTATCTCAATAGTATAACGGACTACTCCGATTTAATTCATGGAAATGTAATTCATTATCAATTTATATTCATTTTCACCACCCATGAACTCTCTATCAATAAAATTTGATAACTACTAAAAACCAATCACAATTAAATTACACTAATATATTAACACATAATTAATATTATTCCAAATGTTTTTTTATTATATATTAAAAGAATGAAAAATAATTTCATTCTTAACACTTTTTACTTGTTTTTAGCTTTTTTATCTGCTGCTTCTAATTTATTCAAAACTTCTTTAACAGCTTCAATTGCTTTTTCACGTACTTCATTAGCAGCATTTTCTAAAACAGGAGTACCTTTATCTTTAGCAAGTTGAACTAATTCTTCACACTTTTCCTTTATATCATTACCCTTTTCTTTAGCAAGTTTTAAAACCTTTTCACGATCTAAATCACTTAACTCTTCTTTAATTTCATCAATTTTTAAAGAAATACTCTCTTTAACTTCTTCAACGTCTATTTCTTTTACTTTCTTTAATAATACAGACATTTTTTCTTTTAGTTCTTTTCTTGTTTCACTTCCAGCTTTAGGAGCAAATAAAACTCCAACACCAGCTCCAACTAAAGCACCTAAAACAAATTTTCCATATCCCTTCTTTTTCTTACATTTGCAACTACCATTATCACATGTACAAATTTCTTTCTTACTCATTTTCATCGATCTCCTTTTCCTTTTTCTTTCCTCTACGAAACACTTTCCCAACTATATTAGTAATACTAGCAACTAAAGTATCACTAACTGTTGATAAAGTATCTGTAACAGAATCAATAATATTAAATAATCCATTTAAAGACTTAGTTTTATTATATGCATCTTCTAATATAATATTAGTTTTATTAATGGTATTTATTAATTTAATACCTAAGATAATTAACACGATTAGTAAAATAGCAGCAAGAACATATAATACAAGTGGAAAGTAATGTAATAATTCTTCCATTTTTATTCACCATCCTCATACATAGAATCAATTAAATCAAATAAATTGTCATCCAAATTAGCATCATCAGAATCTTCTTTTTTTGTATCTTCATCAGTTTTATCAGAATTATTAGAGCTTGTCCTTCTACCAGTAGCTTTTTCATAACGACTATCTTTATAATCTATATTATATTCAAGTCCTAAATCATTAAAATATTCTTCTGCATCAGCTATAGTAACCTTATCAACAGAAGGAGCTGAACTATCATTAGTCATATCATATAGTAAATTATCTTCTAATTGATTATCATCATTTTCTACTTCATTTTTTTTATCGTCATTTATTGGCATATCTTCAATTGGATTAATTTCACCATAAGCTTTACGTCTTACACTATCAAGGTCAGCATTTTTTCTAGATACATAACTAGCTGGTTTATCTTTACGATCAATAACTTCATCTTTATGATAATTCTTATCTAGTATTCCATAAATTGGTGAAATTATTGGTGTTGGTTTAAAAGATTCCTTAACTGGAGTTCCATAAGGTTTGCTACTACTAGTAGTATGATTATTTATAGAACTGTATAACTTATCAGGTGTACCGCCATATATTTTCTTAGGTGGTTCTGAAACTGGCTTAACTACCTCTTCCTCTATAAAATCATCATCTTCAAAATATGGAAGTTTACTATCACCATTAACTAACTTACTATCAGAATAATTAACTGTTTCTTGAGAAACAACAGGTTCTTTTTTCTCAACAGGTATTTCATGTACCTCTCTTTTAACTTCCTTTTTTATTTCTTTAGGTTCTAACTTTTTAGCTACAACTTGTTCCTTAACTTCTGGTTCATCTACTTCAATATATTCTTCTTCAAAAAAAGTATTTTTTAATTTTTCTAAAAGCTTCATATGCACCCATCCCTATTCTATATTATCGTCTAAATCAAGTATATCTTCATCTTTACTATTACTACGACCATCATCATATTTTTCAACATAATCTAAATAATCACTTTGTTCACCATTAGGTTGAAAAATATTAAACTGTTCCTCTGAATAATTTAAAGAACCACTACCAATTAAAGATTCCAAAACTGAATCATTCATCTGAACACTATTTAATATATACGCCATAACGGTAACTGTTCTTTTTAAATCATCTTCATCAACATAAGCCTCTATTTTACTATAATGATACATAAATTCAACAAAGTAACTATTAGCAATTTTATTGATTTCTAAATATCCTTTATAACCATTTTTATCAATAGCTACTGAATAATAACTATTTTTATTATGTTCATAATTACTATCAACTTTATGATAGTATGAAACTAAATCAACATACAAATACATTTTTTTATGGTTATAATATAATATTGAATTTTGTTGATCACATCTATTTAAGCTAACACCCTGTGGTAAAAAATAAGAATATCCCTCCAAAGAAATAGATTTAAGTTTAGTATTACTAACTAGTACAGAATCTATAATTTCTTCGTATGATTGATTATCTACATAAACCAAAGAGCATCCACTTAAGAGTAAAATCATGCAACCTAAAAACATCAGTTTTTTCATAATTCACCTACTCTTATAATATTATATCAAATAAATCAAGAAAGAAAAATATTTTTTAATTTTTTTCTGTTGACTTAACAGCTTTCAAATAGTAAATTGGATTGCCTTTTTTAGAGTATTTAGCTTCATATTCTGTCATAATATTACCTTCAATGCCAGAATGATGTAAATCAAAGCTAATATCTTCTATAACATAACCATATTGACTAAGAGAACATATTGAATATTCAAATAAAGAAGTGTTATCAGTTTTTTGAATAATACATTTATTATTCTTAAAAATTGAATCATACTTTACAAGAAATAAAGAACTAGTAAGTCTACGTTTATACCAACGTTTTTTAGGCCATGGATCAGAAAAGTTAAGATATATAACTTCAATTTCTTTTTTAAATACATTCTCTATATTTAAAGCATCCATCCTAATCATCTTTAAATTATTTAGTCCTGCAGGTATTTTTTCTAAAGCTCTAGCAATCACACTATCATATTTTTCTATACCAATAAAATTAATATTAGGGTTACTAATAGCCTTACCAATAATAAAATTACCCTTACCTGTACCTATTTCTATATGAATAGGATTATCGTTTCCAAAAATATCATACCATTTTCCAATATATTTAATAGGATCTACAACTAAATATGTTGAATTATCCATAATTTCTCGTTTATTTTTAACATTTCTTAATCTCACAACATATCACCAAATTAATTATATAACATATAATAAAATAAATAAAGGAGATGTCTTATGAATAATAATAACTGGCCCTATCCTTTTCCAAATGCCATGAATCCGCAATTATATCAATATAATTTGGAATTAAAAAATTTAGAAAATCGTATTTATAATTTGGAAGTAGAAGTAAATAAAATCAAAAATTCACTTCAAATGAGTAATAAAAAAGATAACGACTATAGTTCAAACTATAAACCAAATACTTACAACATGATGTAAAAAGATGCCATAATCATATGACATCTTTATTAATGTAATTTTGTCTTAATTTTCTTTAACTTGTGAACTAGAAAATAAGCTATTTTATATATATAGTAGAAAAAAGAATCTATTTTCAAATCATATTCTCCAATTAATTCTACCACACTACCGCCAAATTTCTTTTTAAATTCATATACTCCATACATAGGATCTTTTTCTGTTAAATCTGACGAAATACCATACATATTATAATAATCATATTTATTGTCAATAGCATATTTTATCATATCATAGTGCATAGTAGCAAACGGTTGAAATTCCAAATAATCACTAAGATCACCACCTATAAAAGATAGTACCTCTCTACCATAAATAAAATATAAAACAGCTGACAACGTCAAAATACTTCCATGCTCATCATACATTTTTTGATAATTAGCTATTTTCTGTTCCAATCTAGTTATTTCATTTTCTTTTTCCTTTAATTTATCATCGCTAATTTTGGTTTCAGTATTCTTAATAGTTTCTAATAGTTGTTGATAATTTTTTTCTAAACTTTTCTTTTCTTTCTTAAATTCAAGAAGTTTTTCTTCAACTTTTAAATCAACAAAATATAGCTTTATATTATCACCAAAACTATCAAACATATTTTGATAATAAGTTAAAGATCTGCTAATAAAATTTCTTCTCTCACTAGTATGATCAAGTATTTCTTTAAATTTAGGTAAATCATCTCTAGTTCCTTCTCTTAACACAACCCCATTTTTCTCATTTTTTCTAAGCGTTCTTCTTAATGAAGCATTCATATCCTTTAATACATCATCAAAAGTACGATTATGTAAATCAATCACATACATCCAATTGGCCTGTAAACTTTGTTCACCAGGTTTACTACATTGTTCACGGAAACCTAAATTATATAAATGCCTAACTACACTAGAATTGTCAATACCACCATCAACAATCTTACCATTAATATCTCGTTCATGATAAATAATATAAGGATCTATTTTTAAAAAGATAGCTTTTTTCTTTTTAAGATATTTTTTAATTTCAGAAACAAATAAATCCAATAAAGCATCATTTTTGTAATCAATTAAAAAACCACGTGGTGCATAAAACATTTTTTTACCAAAGAAAACATTTTTTGATAAAATCATTGTTGCACAAACAATCTTTTTTTTATCTTTAAAACCAATTAGTTCCCATTCCCAACCATTTTTTTCCTTTAATTTAGCCCAACTAAGTGTTTGCAAGAAAGTAGCCTGTTCATGATTTAAAGCAAATTCACTAAACTCTTTTTCTTCTAGTTTTACTAATTCCATATCAATGTTCCTTTCTTGATAAACTAAATTTTAAATGTTTAAATTTATGATACATTGAAAAAGCCATCTTATAAAGATAATAATATCCTTTGTTTACAACTAAATCAAATTCACCAATAAATTCAACTACTTCACCATCAAACCCCTTTTTAAAGCCATAAACACCATTTTCATCATCAAATTTTCCTTCAATTCCATAGAAATTATATCTTTCATATTTATTCTTAATAGCATATTGAATCATTTCCCACTGAATTAAATATTGAGCATTATACTTCATAAATTCTTTATAAGAACCACTAAACAAATAAAGAACTTCCTTACCGTACATTAAAAACATAGAACTAGCAAGCACTATTCTAGAACCATACTTTTCTTTAATAGATTCCAAATCAGAAATATTCTGTTTTATTTCAGTAATTTCTTTTTCTACCTGTTTCAAAGCATCTTTACTTTTTTTACTACCTGATTCTGAAACAATTTTTTCCTTATCAACTTTATCCTTTTCTAAAATACTTAATTGTTCTTTCCAGTATGATAAGGCCTTATCTGTATATAAAACAGCACTTAAAATTTTAATATGTTTTCCAAAAACATCAAGCATACGTAAATAATAACTTTTAGGTCTATCTATAAAACCTCTTCTTTTAGAAGTATGTTCCATAATTCCACAAAAATCATCTATATTATCTTTAGTAACTTCCTCTAATACTAATAATTCTTTTTTAGTTTTATTAATATGACGCTTAGTATCTTTTGAAAATTTATCCCATATTTCTTCTTCTGTTTTATTTTTAAGTGGCAACCAAAATATAAATCGAGGTTGAAGTTGTTGATAACCATTTTTAAATCCATAATGATGATAACCAAGTTCTTTTAAATTAGAAACTATATCATCATGACAATATCCACCATCAACAATATTCCCATTAACATCCCTTTGTCTATAAGAAACATAAGGATCTATTTTAATAAAAAAACCACCTTTTTTTCTAACAAACTTTTTAACTTCTATAGTAAAAAAATTCAATATTTCTTTATTTTCATAATCAATCAAAAAACCACGTGGTGCATAAAACATTTTTTTCTTTATTGGGGTACTTTTAGCAAGTAATAAAGAAGCAGCAACTATCTTTTTACCATCTAAAGCACCAACATAATATGCTTCCCAACCATTTACTTTTTTTAAAAGTGCCCATTCTTTAGATTGATGAAAACTAATTTGATCATGTTTCAAAGCAAAATCTTCAAAATCTTTTACTGATAATTCTGTAAATTTCATAATATCACATCCTATCCTTGATGTTTTTTTCTTTTCTTTTTAGAAATATTTTTAACTAAATTACGATATATTGGTACCAATTTAGTAAAAACAAAATACATAAATGGCTTCATTACAAAATCAAATTCACCAGTAAATTCAATGTAATTACCACCAAATTTTTTCTTAAATTCATGAAGTCCAAGTAAAGGATTATCACTTCTTAAATCACCAATAGTACCAAATTGATCATATACTTTAATACCATTTTGATAACAGTATTTAATGTGTTCATAATAAGTCTTATAATTTGTATAAGTATCAGTTAATATATTATGATTACCGGCATATAAAACCCAAGCCTTATCACCATAAGTAATAATAAAATGACCACTTAAAGTAATATTATTATCATATTCAGTTCTTAAATTAATATAACGTGATAAGTCACTATTTAATTTGTCTAATCGTTTTTCTAATTCTTGTTTTTTGACATTTTCTTTTTTACTAAGATTATCTTTAGGAAGATTATTAAGTTCATTTTTTATATCATCAATCAAATTAGTTTTTTCATTAATAATCTTATCTAAATTAACACTACCTAAAAACAGATAACATTTATTATCTTCGTTCCATATTTTATATAAAGACTGATAGTACTTTTCATTATGAGTAATAAAATCCTTACGATTCTCAGTTATAATCATTAAATCATAGAAAGTTTTAATATCATTGTTATTACCAATTTTAACATCAACAAAGAAATCATCAGCTTTTTTGATTCTTTGTTTAGTAGTTTTAGAAAAATGATCTTCTATTTCCTCTAAAGTTTGATTCATATCAATTCTAAATGTATATCTAGGTTGCATAGTTTCAAAATTTTTAGTAAATCCCAAATGTTTATAACCTATATCTTTTAATTCAGATATCATTTTATCATTGTTTTCTACAATCACTTTACCATCGTAACTAACATTACGATAAATAATATCTGGATCAATTTTCAAAAAAATAGCACGATAATTTTTTATATATTTCTTAATTTCAGTAGTGAATTCTTTAACAAGTTCTAAATTATCATAGTCAATAGTAAAACCACGTGGAACATAAAAATATGTATAATGAAACGGTAATCTTTTTTCTAACAGTAAAGCTGTAGCAACTAGTTCATTTTTATCATTTTCAAGTCCAACATAATGAGGAAATAAATTTTTTTCTGCTTTTGCAAATTCACCCCATGCATAACTTTGCATAAAGTGAGACTTAGAATTTTTTTTATTAAAGCCATCAAATTTTTCTTTAGTAACCTGTTCAACAAACTTCATATAATCACCTATTTCTTAGTAATTTTTCTATATGCAATCTTTAATTTTCTAAATAAATCATAAATATAATATGTATTAGATACCTTATAAGTAAATTCACCAACTAATTCAACTACTTGTCCATTAAAACCACGTTTAAATTCGTATACACCATATACTGGACTCTTAGGAGTAAAATCGCCAGATATTCCATAAAAATTAACATATTTAAAGCCAAATCTATAAGCATCTAAAATATGTTCATTATACATAAGATACTTAGGTTTAAAACTCTTGTATTTAGCAAGTATTCCACTACTAAGGGTTACATATTCATTACCAGATTTCAACGATAATAAACCACCAATATCTTTACCATTTGGATTTTCCTTATAAAAATTTTCTGCATATTTTAACTCGTTATCAGCTTTTTCTATAGCAGTTTCAGCATTAGCTAATTGACTTTTTAACTTAGAGCCAACCATATCTTTTTTCATTTTATATAAAATATCCTCTTTTTTAGCCTTTTGGCTATCTAATTGTTTCTTAGCATAATCTAAATATAACTTTGAATCAACATGAGCAAAGTATATTTGCATATTATCTCCATAGCATTCATACATCTTTTGATAATATTTTAAATCACGTGATTGAAAATTTTTTCTATCTGCTGTAGCCTTTAACAGTTCAGTTAAATCTTCCAAATCATCTTTATTGCCTCGTCTTAATACCAAGCCTTTTTCATAAACAGCATCAATATTTTTTCTAGTGCTTTTACTAAAACCTTTTTTAAGTTCTTCATATGGCTTGTCAAGTTCTAAACGGTAATTCCATCTGGATTGAGTGAAACGATAATCTTTAGTAAAACCGAAGTGATGATATCCTAATTTTTTTAAATTATCAATAGTTTCCATATCAGGCTTTTTATCAGGATAACAACATCCATTAGTATCTCTAAGTTGATATATAATATTAGGCTCAAACTTAATAAACATAGCATTATGTTTTTTAGCATAACTAACTAAATTAATAGTAAAAAATTCAAGTAACTTATAATTATGATAATCAACTAATAATCCCTGAGGAGAATAAAATCTTTTTTTTCCAAACATACATGGATTAATAGTAAACATACCAGCAGCTACTATTTTATTTTTATCCTTAACGCCTAAATAATGTATTTCACTACCATAAAAATTTCTTAAATGTGCATTTTCCACAGTTTGAAAAAAATTAGCACATGGATGTTTTTTAGAAAAATTATCAAATTCTTTTTCTGTTAATTCCTCAAATTTCATTATAAAATCACTTAGCCTTTCTTTTAAATTTGTTTTTAAATTTATTAAGAAGATCTTTACCTAAAATATCATCTAACAATCCAAACTTTTTAATACAAACATAATAAATTATTATACCAACTAATGCATAAATACATACAATAACAAACGACAACATTCTACTACTAGCAAATGGAATAACTAATTTTAAAATATTTAATCCTAATAACATAACTAATACTGATAAAATTAACTTAGCTACACGAATAACTGTTTCTTTAAAATGAAGTCCATATTTAATTTTTAAGAAAGAGAAAACAATCATTATCGATGTAACATTACCTAAAATAGTAGATAAGGTAGCACCATAATATGCAGGAAGACCAATATTATTCAATAAATGCATTAGTGGTACATCAAGTACTGCATTAACAATAAGTCCTACTATTAAGTTAATAAATAAAATCTTATATTCTTTTAAAGTCATTAAAGTAGTAGTACATGTAGTAAGAAAAATAGTAATAAATGCTGTAAAAACAGAAAAAGCAAACACTCTAGGTCCATAATAACTATACCCATAAAACACATTCCATACTGGTCTAGCTAAAAAACTCAATCCAACAGTCATAGGTAAAGCAATTAAAACTAATATCTGAATAGTTTGATTAATTTTACTATCTATATCCTTACGATCATTTTTAACATGACTAATAGTAAGATTAGGAAGTAAACTAGACATAAATCCTGTTCCTACAGCTATTATAATCATATTAAGTTTATTTCCCCAAGTTGAAATAAATCCCATAATAGCTTCAGCATCAGTTACCTTATAACCTAAATCATTAACAAGTGTTCTAACCACAAAAAAAGTATCTACCGAATTATATAAAGATTTAGTTATCTCGCCAAAAATAAATGGTGAAGCATACATAAATATTTGAAATATAATTTCTTTAGTTGTTTTAACTACTTCGTTCTTTGATTCTTTAATAAGTACTTTTTTATTAAGTCTTACTTTTCTAACTAAATAAAGTGTAGAAACTAAAGCTCCAACAGTAGCTCCAAATAAAGCTACGCCAACAGTTTGTTTTAAAGATAAATTAAATACTTTAGAAGCTAAAAAACTACCAACAATAATAATTGTAACACGAACAAATTGTTCTATAACTTGACTAATAGAAGTAGGTTCCATAAAACGATGACCCTGTAAATAACCACGATAAACACTAAGTGTGGGAACAATTAAAATACTAAAAGAAATAACTCTTATTACATAAACAATATCCTCAATAGTATTACCACCCTTAATATCTCCAATTATTAAGGTAGCTATATCACGCGCAAAAACAAATAAAGCTAAGAAACAAATAATACCTAAAACAGATAAAAATCTTTTTGATATTTTAAAAACCTTTTCTTTAGATTTATACAAACCTAAAGTATCGTATTCACTAATTAATTTACTAATAGCTAAAGGTATACCTGCAGAAGATATTCCTAAAAATATAGAATAAATATTATAAGCATAGCCATATAAAGCACCACCTTGAGTACCAATAATAGCATAAAAAGGAATAACATAAATGATACCTAATATTTTAGATATAACTATTCCAAGAGTAGCAATAAAAGCGCCCTCCATATAACTATTAGTTTTAAGTTTTCTATCATGCATCTATATCACCATAATTATTTTAACACATAAATAAAAAAATAACAAAAAAAGAGTATACATATACTCTTTTAATTTCTAACGTATAAAAACAAAATAACCAATAATTCCAATCATTAATAATACTAAGGAAGCAACTATGCAAGTCAATGCAAAAACATTACCATAACCTTTGTTCATCATATTTAATAAATTAATTTTAAATATATCTTTTTCTTTATTAGCTTTAGATACCATAACTCCCTTATAAGCACCAAGTTCAGTACGATGTCCTTCTTCCAATATTCCTTCAGGAGTGATATTAGTAAGCAAAACTACTTTTTTATCCTGATAAACAGTATAATGGAGTGTTATTACCCCATGAACTTTACTAAACATCTCATCAGTAGGAAGGGGAAGTTCATACATAATACTACCATCAGTATTTGTACCAACCATTTTCCCTAAAAATTCACCTGTTTTTAATTTAGGATAATATTCGAAAGTCATTTTTTTATAAGCCAACATATTATACTTACGTACAGAACGTTCTTTTACCCTAAAATCATTTTCATTTAAATATTCAAACACATAACTATCCTTCATATGTTACACTCTCCATCCTATTACCCTAATAATATTAAACCCTTTAAATATATAAAAAGTCAAGCATCATACAATTTTTTTTATCTATTTTACCTTTTTAGACAACAGTTTATCACCATCAATAAGATTTATTTTCTTACATAAATAATAATATACAACTAAACCTAAAATTAAAATAAATAAAAAATATGAAATATTTATCAAAATACTATCCGATACACAAGGAAATATATAAGAAACAATTAATAATACCATAATCATTATTATAGAAACAGCAAATATATTAAGTATTTTACCGATGCATTCTTCATAAAAAATATTATATTTTTTACTAATATAATGTAGTAAAAGCCAAATAATAACTATATAACCAATAAATGTAGATGTTATACTTCCATAACATAAAGGAAATTTCATCTTTTCAAAAGCGTAAATAAAAGGCAAATTTAAAATAATTTTCACTATCAAACCAATATAAACTATTTTTATAATTTTTTTATCTTCATTCAAATATTTTAATACTGAAACAAGAAATACAAAAATAATAAATATAGGAATAATAAAAATATAATATTTAAAAATACGTGATAATAAAAGATTATTATCATAAAATATCTTCCATATTAAATTAGCTGATATTGAGATAATTAAAGTATAGGGTAAAACAACTAATAATATTTTAGTTAATAAATATGAAATATTATTAACTAAATTTTTAATATCAATATTCTTAAATTTTTTTATAATGAAAAGAACTACTAACAATATTAGAAATGATATTAGCTGAAATCCTAATACTGAAATAAAACTAATTATATTCTTTAAATCACTTATTAAATAATAATATTTATTAATTACTATTCTAGTAATCATTACAACATCAATTATATAAATGACTAAATGAAACAACCATATATTAAAATAAAACCAAATATGAGAAAACAACACTTTAACAGTTTCCCTATTACTAGATAATAATCCACTTACTTTTAGTGTTTCTCTATTTAATATCTTTTTATATTTAAAGGATACAAATATTAAGTATATAAATACTACTAAAATACTAACAAAATATGATAAAGCAATCATTTTAACACATTGATAACTAGAAATATGATAAATATTAGTACCAATTAAACAAGTAATTAATGCAAAAATTAATACCAATATTACTTCTAATAATTGACTAATAAAAAGAAATTTACTAGTTCTATTATTTCCATGAATATAACCACGATAAAAATTCAAAACAGGAATTAATAATATAGATAATGAAAATATTTTCATTATATCACTAATAGTATTGATTAAATTAACATCAAAAAATTTATCAAATAATAACTTAGGCAAAAAGTATGAAGATATAAACATCAATATAAATAATAATAAACCAATAGTTATAAAAATTCTTATACCATATTTAAAAAACTTATATTTTGACTTATAGTAACCAAAGCAATTATATTCATGAATAATATTTTCTATAACTGTTGGAATTATTAATTTAAAAAAACTATTAATTAAAAAATATATAAAATAAGAAATACCAAATGCAAATGATCCATCAATACCAGTAAAATTATAAAGTAAAATTATTATTAAAATATTAAGTAAATCAATAACCAAAGTTTGAAATATCAAATTAAAATCAGATAAAATTAAACTGTTTTTTTTCACTGCTAATCCTCCATAATATTATAAATACAATATAACATAAAATAAATAAAATGAATAGTAAGTACCAATAGTTCTTTACAAAATATATTGAAATTAATATAATATAAAGATAACAGAGGTGTTTTTATGAAAAGAAAAAAAGAGAACATAACTAAATATCAACCAATCATTCATTATGAAAGTGAATCAGTAGATGTTACTAAATTTTGTTGTGAATCACTACTAGAACAGAATTTTTATCATAATGGTAACAGTGAAAATGTAGAAAAACTAGAAGATATTTTATTTCATTATTCAATGATAAAGGTATTAACATGGGATAAAGAACTAGAAAATAATAGTACTGATTATATTAAAGATGTAAGTACTTTAGCAGAAATAAACAATATTATTAAAAATAAAATACCTACTGAAACACAAAAAAATAGTTATTTTGCACAGTATGTACACTGTATCATATATATATTGAGTGTTATAAATAATCATCAGCAAATTGAATGGCTAGAAAATAATAATAGTAAAGATATTGTAATTAGAAAAGAAAATGGCATAATTACTGAAATAATAACTCCTAAAAATATACCATATGAACAATTACCAAGCAAATTAATAGATCAAATAAAAACAATATATGCAAAAGGACCTGTTTTAAAAAAATAAACAGATCCTTTTTATTTATAAATTGTATTATTATCAAATTTATCAATAATTTTTAAACATAACTGATTATTATCTTTTATTTTTCTAAGTATATTTTTTTTAAACCATTTAGCTTTAGCATAATCTTTTTGTAGCTTAAGTGATTTATTTAAATAATTAGCTAACATTAAAAATGAATTATCATCACCAGTAATTGAATTAAAGAAAGTATTAATATCATCTATTTGACCAACAAAACGTAAATTTTCTAATGTCGAAATGAAAGTTTTATTATTTAATAGTCTCTGGCATACATAAGACTCTAAAAAGTAACTGTTAGAATGATAATTATTATCGATAGAATGATTAATAGAATATAAAGTACTTAAAACAGTAGTATTCTTAATATCATAATTAGATAACGAATGAATAATATCAATAATTAATTCTGTTTGTCTAGTATTAATTACTTCTTCAATTATAACTTCAGGGCCCTGTTTTATAAATGTTAAATCATTAATATTAAAATAGTTATAAACCAATCCAGTACGTAATTTAATGCAAGAATCAATCTGCATTTCATTTTGCATAGAATTAATTGCATGATTAAATTCATGAACTAAATTATCAATTAATTGCATTAAACCAATATCTTTATAATTTTTTAAAACAATTCCTTTTTCTATAATAATGTCATTATTGTACCTTACAGGTCTACTAAAATAATAGGCTTGATATATTTTATCTTGTTTATCAGAAATTATAATTGGAACTGTCGCAAAGCATTTTTCAACAATTGAACGATATGAATTACCATATTTTAAAATAAATGCTGGTATTATAATATAAAGTAAATGAGTAATATTATCAGGGTAATGATATTTATTAGCTAAATTATTACTAAAAATTATTTCTTCATCAATTATTTTATTAATATAATCACTACTATAGTTCATAAACACCTCCATTAATTATTATTCTTAAGTGACGCTGGAATAATAACTCCATCACCATACTTATTACTGATATCATCAAGTATTTCTTGCATCTTGTCTGCATGTAAATCTTTTTCTTGATCAAATATAGAAATTTGTTTTCGGTTATTATTAGTAAAATCAGCAAGTCTAATTCCAATTAAACGAAGTGGTTCCCCTCTCCATCCCTTAGATAGTATATCTAAACAATAATTATAAATGTCTGCTGTAACATTAGTTGGATTAACAAGTTTTATTTGATGAGAATAAGAAATAAAATCACTGGTTTTAAAAATAAGAGCAACAGTTTGAGCATAAAGCTTTTCTTTACGAGCCTGTCTAGATATACGTTCTGCTTGCTTCATCAAAATCTTCTTTAGTTCTACCGTTGATTCAACATCCTTAGGCATCGTTTCAGTAACACTCATACTTTTACTTTTACCATTATGGTTATTAGGATTAACTGGACTAAAATCAATACCATTGGCATAATTCTTCATCATTTCGCCCTGACTCTTGAATCTTCTTTTTAAAAGATCCAAATCGGTATGAGCTAAAGCACCAATAGTAGATATACCCATTTCTCTCAAAACTTTACTAGAAGACTTACCAACCATAAATAAATCTTCTACTGGTAAAGGCCACATTTTTTTCTCTATTTCATAATTAAATAATGTATGAACCTTATTAGGTTTCTCAAAATCACTAGCCATCTTAGCACATAATTTATTATTAGCTATACCAATATTAACAGTATAACCAAACTTATTATATATTTCATCTTTTATTTGATATGCAAGTTTAATAGGATCAGGATATAGAAAATTAGTACCTGACATATCCAAAAAACATTCATCAATTGAAAATCTTTCAACTCTATCAGTAAGTGTACAAAAATATTTATATAATTTATTAGATTCACGATGATATAATTCATAATCACCCTTAAATACTTTTAAATTAGGGCATTTTCTACGTGCCATATATAACGGTTCAGCTGATACTACTCCCATCTTTTTAGCAACAGGACTTTTAGCAGTAACAATACCACGTCTAGCATCCTCATCACCACCAATTACTGAAGGAATAGTTCGAATATCAATAGAATAACCCTTTTTTAATAAATCAACAGCTGTCCATGACAAAAAAGCATTATTAACATCAATATGAAAAATAAGTCTTTCCTTCATAACTATCACCAATAATATTATAAATCAAGAACTAAGTAGAAACAATCGAACACATTACTTTTTTGAATAAATAACCATAGCTGAAAAACAATATATTTGCTCCTCACCAAAAGAAAAAGATGAAACACTATACTTTATATCAAAAACATCCATATCATCATCTAAAAAATCATTAATAGCACTTTCTAAATCTTTTTCATCTTCAAAGTCAAACACTTTAACTTTCATATTATCACCAATATTATTTTAAAAGAAAAAAAGTAAGAAATTTGTTTTAATTTCTTACTAAAAATTTCTTATCTAACTACAATATTAACAATTCTACCTTTAATTACGATAACTTTAACTATTTCTTTACCATCAATATGTTTCTTTACATTATCTTCATTAAGTGCTTTTTCTTGAATAATATCATCTGTATCATTAATATGAACTAGGATAGTAGCTCTAACTTTACCGTTAACTTGAACAGCTATTTCCTTTTCTTCATCAATCATTTTGTTCTCATCATAACTAGGCCAACTAGATTCACATATTGGATTACCTAACTTATACATTTCATTTAACTCTTCAGTTATATGTGGAGCAAATGGATTTAAAAGCATTAAATAAGTACGATAATCTGATTTAGAAATAGAATCCATTTTTTCCATCTTATTTAGTAAAATCATTAAAGAAGAAACAGCTGTATTAAATTTTAATCCATCAATATCTTCAGTAACTTTTTTTATAGTTTTATGAATATCTTTTTCTATTTCTTTAGAGAATTCTAAGCTATCATTAACTTTTTCACCAATACGTGCTACTCTATCCAAATATTTCTTACATCCATTTAATCCCTGTTCACTCCAAGTAGCTTCTTTTTCATAATCACCAATAAACATTTCATAAGTACGTAAACTATCAGCACCATATACTTTAACTATATCATCAGGGTTAATAACGTTACCAAGACTTTTACTCATCTTAACTCCGCCTTCACCTAAAATCATACCATGACTAGCACGAACTTTAAATGGTTCTTTATTAGGAACTAATCCTATATTATATAAGAATTGATTCCAAAATCTTGCATAAAGTAAATGACGTGTAGCATGTTCCATACCACCATTATACCAATCAACTTTTCCCCAATATTCAAGAGCTTCACGAGAAGCAAATTCTTTATCATTATGAGGATCCATATAACGTAACCAATACCAAGATGATCCAGCCCAGTTAGGCATAGTATCAGTTTCTCTTTTAGCTGGTTTTCCGCAATGAGGACAAGTAGTATTTACAAATTCATCTATTCTAGCAAGTGGACTTTCTCCGTCATCAGTAGGTTCATATTCTGCAACATTTGGAAGAAGTACTGGTAAATCTTCATCAGGTACAGGAACCCAACCACAATCATCACAATAAATAAGAGGAATAGGTTCACCCCAGAATCTTTGACGAGTAAAAATCCAATCTTGAAGTTTATAATTTGTTTTCTTTCTTCCAATACCTTTTTCTTCTAGATAACTAATCATTTTAGAAATAGCTTCTTCTTTATGTAAGCCATCTAAACCATCAGAATTAATATGAATTCCATCTCCAACCATAGCAGTTTCATTAACCGTATATTCAAAAGACTTTTTATGAAGTTCATCAATAATTTCCTTACTTATAACATCTTTAGAAACCCATTCTACTTGAAAGTTTTCATCATCATCCAAATTTTGATTAACTTTCTTATCACTATTTAATTTAAATAAAAGAGGTGTAGCTTCAATATTAAAATATTTATCTTTATTATAAGCATAATAATGGTGATTAATTTTAAATGAATCCCTTACCAAAGAAATATCAGTATAACCAGTTTCTTCTTGTATTTCACGAATAGCACAATCTAGAGCAGACTCATTTTCTTTCATAGTTCCGCCTACAAATAATCTACCACCGTTTTTACCCCAATTAATAGTTAAATATTTATCCTGTTTTTCATCATAAACGATAGCGACAATAGATTTCTTTTTAGCTTCATCACTATGACTAATACCAGTTTCTTCTTCTAATACTTGAATAATATCAATACCAAATTTCTTAGCAAAATCATAGTCCCTACCGTCATGAGCAGGTACAGCCATAATAGCTCCAGTACCATAATTCATCATAACATAATCAGATATATAAATAGGTATTTCTTTTCCATTAACAGGATTAATAGCACTTAAGCCATCTAGTTTAATACCAGTCTTATCTTTAACTAATTGAGTACGTTCAAACTCTGTTTTCTTATTTGTTTGTTCACGATAGTCAATTACTTCATTCATATTTTTGATTAATCCGCTATATAAATCAATATAAGGATGTTCCGGAGCTACAACCATAAATGTTACTCCAAATAAAGTATCTGGACGTGTTGTATAAACTGTAAGTTTTTCATTTACTTGAGCAAGTTTAAAGTCTACTTCAGCACCAGTTGATTTACCAATCCAATTAATTTGTGCTGTCTTAGTTCTTTCTTGGAAATCAGTATCTTTTAATCCATCTATTAAATCTTCAGCATAATCACTCATACGAAGCATCCATTGTTCCTTTTCTTTTTGAACAACTTGTGTGCCACATCTTTCACAAACACCACCACTAGAATCCTCATTAGAAAGACCTGTTTTACATTTTGGACACCAATTTATATTCTTTTTAGCTTTATAAGCCATACCATTTTTAAAGAACTGTAAAAATTGCCATTGTGTCCATTTATAATATTCAGGATCAGTTGTTGAAAATTCTCTTGACCAATCAAAGGAGATACCAAGTTTCTTAATTTGTCCCTTAAATGTCTTAATGTTTTCTTTAACTGCAATACTAGGATGAATATGATTTTTAATAGCATACTGTTCAGCTGGAGCTCCAAAAGCATCCCATCCCATTGGGAACAATACATTATAACCCATCATTCTTTTCTTTCTAGCTAAAACATCTAAAGCTGTATAACTTCTAACATGTCCTACATGAAGTCCAGCTCCACTTGGATAAGGAAATTCTACCAAATAATAATATTTTTCCTTACTTTTATCTATCTTAGCCTCAAATGTATGATGATTATCCCAATAATCTTGCCATTTTTTTTCTATAATTTGTGCACTTTCCATAATTATTTTCCTCTTTTCTTTTGTTTATTTTTCTTTTTATCTTTTTTATTTAAGTATTTCTTTTCTTTAGCTAATTCTTTTGAATTATCCTGTTCCTGTTTTTTCTGATAATACTTACCTAATAACATAAACGATATTACTATAACAGGAACAACAGCTACAAATCCAAAAAGTATTTGCCAAACTACCCCATCTACTTTACACACTATAGTAGCTACTAACGCAATATCTAAACTAGTTACTAATCCAACTATATTTATAAATTTTTTATAACTAAACTTCTTAACATCTAATTTATACTGGTAAATTAAATATTGTGCTTCAGTTGGCACTTTCTTTCCTCTTCGAGCCTTCCTTATACAAAATACATAATATATAATATAAATCAGTAAAAAACTAGTAATAAACCAAACAATATATTCCATAAAATCTCCCCTCAAAATAAAAACGATTATTCTAACCCATAAGGACGAATAATCGCGGTACCACCTTAATTGATAGATAAATCTATCCACTCTTAATCTTTAAAGGAATCACCCTAATCGTTCAAAAAGCAAGTTCATAAACTAATATTATCTATTTTCACCAGCCATAGACTCTCTTTAAATAATCATTTATTACTACTCTTTCATCAACACGAAATTACTATTAGTATAACACATTTTTTTATAAATGCTACTCTTTTTATATATTTTTTAAATAGTACCAATATATTCAAGTAATTTTAAGAAAAGTTTAATATACTCGCTACCTAAATTATATTTTTTAAGTTTTCTAATCTCTATTCTTTTTCTCTTAATAGGAAGTTCACTAAACATAATAGAAGATATTTTTTCTTTTAAAACTGTATTAATAGGTAAATCAAGTAAAATACTATCAATATCATCGTTAATTAAACGAATAGCATCTATTTCAATATCTTTACCCTTACAATTTAACGTAAATTGTCCAATAGAAGGTACATGATTAACTTCTACTATAAAATCAGTATCATCTACATAACTAACAGTTTTAATCTGAGTATCATTAAAATATGCAATTACTTGATCAGTTTTCTTAGTATTTCTAAATCTTATTTTATAATTACGATAATCTTCTACCACACCTCGATTACCCTCAATAGTACGAATAATTAAAGTATAATTACTAGGTAAATAATTATAATCAAATTGCGTAATTAAATGGTTATCTTCATTATCTTTATCTTCATATAAATAGAACGAATTATTTTCACCAGGAAAAACATGTATTTCAAAAGAATCAGGATTACCAGTAAAATTAGTTTCTTTAGTATCACTTAGTGGTATAATAGCCCCTCTTTTAACAAATACTGGATAATCTTCATCTCTAAAGAATGAAATATATTCTTTATTACCAGGAAATTTCTTACCAGTACTAAAATCATACCAAATACCATCAGGTATAAAGAATTTATGAATAGTACGATTAATTAATAAATCTTTCTTAGTTAAGATTGGTGAAATCAACATATCACCAAAATAATATTCATTTTTAAAATTACTATCATCATATACCCAAGGATAATTATAATATAAAGGTTTTAATACTAAGTTACCATCTTTATGATAAAAATAAGCCTTAGAATATAAATATGGTATTAAACGATGTCTTAAGCTTAGATAATTATCCACAACCTCTAAAGTTTTAGCATTCCATCTCCAAGGTTCTCTACGATAATACCTGCCACGTGGAGCATGAAATCTTAAAATCGGACTAAAAGTAGATAATTCTATAGAACGAATATATAATTCTTCTTCTTCAACACCACCATAGTTACCAGCAACATCTGTACTAATCCAGTTAACACCAATATTACTAGCTTGTTCATACATATTAGGTGTCTTAGCTAAAGTTTCCCACCCAATCAAAGTACTGCCAGTATATGTAACTGGATAGCGATGACTAGCTATTAAACTATTTCTAGTAAGTAACATTTTACTAGAACTAATAGATAGTAAGGATTGATTCATTAACCATAAACCATTTAAATTAGTTTGAGTAGTTCTTGAATCATTCCAAAAGAAATCAATTCCCATTTTAGTAAGTGGTGACAACATAAACTGATTAATAGCATTAAGTAACACTGGATTAAGCGGATCAAATGCTATAATTTTATTATCTGTTATCTTAAAATAATTAGCTATTTCTTGATAATGTCCTTCATGAGGATAAATACCCTGTGTCGGATTATATTGAAGTCCAACATGAATATTCTTATCATGAAGTTCTTTTATTAACTCTTCTGGATTAGGTATCAAAGCTTTATTGAAAGTATACCCAGTAGATAATTTACTACCATCCTGAAATTTATTCACATGCCAACCATCATCTAGTAACAAAACTGATAAAGGTATTTCACTCTTTTCAAAATGATTAACTAAATCAATTATATCTTGAGTAGTATAATCCAAATCACGACTCCACCAATTACCAAGCGCATACCTAGGAATTAAACTAGGTTTACCTGTTAATAAAAAATAATCTTTAAGTGCAAGTTCAAAATCATTATTATACATAAATAAGTATATGTCTATACCCTTGCCATCACGTTTTACAAGATTATGATTATCATCATATATATCGTTATAACTATCATCAATTGATGCAAAGCCATCAGCTGAATAAAGACCATTTCTACTCTTAGCATCTTCACTAGTACCATCTAAACAAACAAAATTGCCCTTATAGTTTTTAACTTCAGGATGATGATAATACCAAGTTCTATCAGTACCAACTAAATCAATCTTTAAATTATTAGTAGGAATCAACTTACCACTATCAAAACTTCTTTCTTTAGTATAAGACAAAGTAAAATATTTAGTTTTAATAACCAAAAAACGACTATCTTGTGTTACTTCAAATTGTGTCTTTGGAAAATTACGAAATTGAACTAATGGTGTCTCATTATCGTAGAACACACCATTAGGATGATATTCAAGTCTAATCAATCGCTCAGTTAAAACACTAATACGAAAATGTTCACCCTTTATAATATTTTCACTATTAGCTAATAAACCATTACCAACAACTTTTTCTTCCATATTATCACCCTATTATTCATTATATACACATAATAGCACATTTTCTTTCAAAAAAAAAGTCTATAACTAAAAGTTATAGACTGATATCAAAATCACTAGATATTAAATTTAGTATTTCTTCATATACTTCATATAATGGATGATTTTGGAAATTATTATATATAGTATTATAATCTTCTTCAGTCATTTCATTAAAATCAGTACTGTTATCTAAAGAAACATCTACTTTTTGATCAAAATAATATTCAATTTTAGTATTTATAGTTACTACTTTTAAATCAAGACCACCAGCAGATACATATAAATCAATAGTATCATTATAAGTTAGACCATTATTATTATCATTTTCAGTAATTTCTAATCTTATATTAGTATCATCAACAGTAAATTTAATTGTAGTTTTATTATCTAAAACAGTTCCAGAGAAATCTAATTTGCTCTCTTGATAACCAATATATCCAGTAAAATCATACTGTTTTTTATTTTTAGTTACCTCTAATGATACAAAGCATGTCCCTTCAGAAAATAATTTAATAGATTCTTTATCTTCAATTTTATATTGAATCATATCTTTATTATCAACAGTTCCTAGTTCATATTGAACAATCTTATTAAAACCATAATAATAAACACTATATACTATTTCCTCTTCATCTTTATCAAAATAACTTAATAAATTATTTATTTCTGTTTCTAATTCTGTTTCAGTTAAATTTAATTGTTTAGAAATATTACTAAATAAAGTCTTTTCTTTCTTTAAAGAATTAAAGAATTTATCTAGTACAGCTTTAACTTTCTTATTAGTGATAGTATAAGATAATTTATTAACTTTTTTATCTTTACCATTATAATTAATAGTTACTTTTTCTTTCTTAATATCATCATTATTAATTGAATCATTTACAGAATCTTTTAACAAAGACCAAATTTTTTCTGTATCTTTACTACCTAAACTAGAAAGTAATGATGTATACTCTAAAGCAGTATAATAATATTTAGGAGTTATATCATTAATAAAACCATAAACTTTTTGATTAGCTAAAGCTACTTGACCTTTTACTAGTTCTTCATTATTAGCTGTTACTTCTAAATTTAATTTAGACTTTTGATCATCTCTATTCTCTAAATAATCAAAGTTAATACTAAAAGAAGCATCTTGAGCTACTAATTCATTAACATTTACATCAATATTAGTACGAAGACCAACATCTTTACTATTAGCTAGTTTATCAAGTAAGACTTTATTATTTTCTAAGAATGGATCCAATTTATTATTTAAATTAGATATACTTTGTAGCATTATTACCTTATTACTAGATACAGCCATAAAACCAAATACCAATAAACCGATTGAAATAACTGATAAAAGACATGCAAAGACAGTTATTTTACGATTCTGTTTTTTAACTACATTTTTAGTTAAATCTTGTTCCATTATTCCACCACCTATTGTATTAATTATATAATTTATTTTTCTAAAAAGCAATTTATTATTTGGTTTTTATGATAAAATAGATAAACAGGTGATAATGTATGCAAAATCCTTTTAAATATAGTGAAGATAATAAAAGATATTTTACTTTAGATTATTTTTATAAACATAAATTTGGTAAAAAAGTATGTAAAATTAGTTTAAATGCTGGTTTCACTTGTCCAAATAAAGATGGTACTAAGGGAATAGGTGGTTGTATATACTGTTCTAAATTAGGCAGTGGTGATTTTGCTGGAGATATTAAAAAAGATTTAATAACTCAATTCAATGAAGTTAAAGAGCATATGAAAAAGAAATGGCCTGACGCTCTTTACATTGGATATTTTCAAGCAAATACCAATACGTATGCCAAAACTGAAGTGTTAAAGCAAAAATACGAACCAATATTAGAATTAGATGATGTCGTAGGACTAAATATTGCTACTAGACCAGATGCAATAACTGAAGATTGTCTAGACTACTTAGAAGAACTATCAACTAGAACTTATTTAACTATTGAACTAGGCTTACAAACAATTCATGAACAAACAACTAAATTAATTAACCGTGGACACGACTTAAAATGTTTTGATAACATGGTCAAAAAACTAAGAGAAAGAAATATTAATGTCGTTGTACACATTATTAATGGTTTACCATATGAAACAAAAGAAATGATGTTAGAAACAGTTAACCATTTAAATAATCTCGATATCCAAGGAATTAAAATTCATATGCTTCATATAATTAAAGATACTGCCTTAGCTTTAATGTATGAAAAAGAAAAATTTCATGTTTTAACTAAAGAAGAATACATTGATATAGTTATCAATCAACTAGAAATATTAAAACCAGATATAGTAATAAATCGTATAACAGGAGACCCAGTAAAAGAAGATCTAATTGAACCAACATGGCTCATAAAAAAGTTTTGTGTATTAAACGACATTGATAAAGAAATGGTAAAAAGAAACTCTTATCAAGGAAAAAAGTATAAACAAAAGGAAACTTTATAATATTAAAGCTTCCTTTTAATTACTTATTATCTACAAAATAAGCATAATATTCTTCAAATGTAATATTATTTTCATAAATATATTTAGCTACATCTTTACCAACATAACGATAATGCCAAGGTTCATATCCATAACCAGTAATGTATTCTTTTCCCTTAGGATATCTTAAAATAAAACCATATAAATGTGCATTATCCTTCATCCAAGTAAATTCAGGACTACTTTCAAATTTACCAAGAGAATATTCATTTTTAACTCCAACATCTAAGGCAAGTCCTGTTTGATGTTCAGAATAACCAGGTCTAGCACTCCATTTATCAGCCCAAGTAAGACCATTACTACTCTTATAATTATTATATAAACCACTCTGAGTATTATAACTACGATAAGCAGAATTATTTCGAATATGATATCCTTCCTTTTCAGCATCATCAACTAAAGTTTTAAAAGCTTCATAAGCAGTTTTATTAAGTTTACTACCATTTTTATTATCATAAGCTTTATCCATAGTTATAAGTTCACCATAATAATAATCTTTATCTAAATAATAATACTTATTAACGATCATTAAAAATCCCTTTTCAGTATCAGTTTTAGTAATATCAATATAAAATTCATAATCAAGATTACTATTAACATTAGTAATAATAGTATTAATATCATCACTGTTATAATTCATATAACGTTCAAGTCTATCAACTATAAAATATTTATTATTAATAATATTAACTAATTTATCAGAGTAAGGATATTCTATATTATTATTAACTAAATAAATAACAGCCTCTATATCATAATTTCCAGTAATATTAGAAATATAATCAAGATATTTGCCAAGATTATCTTTATTATAAGAAGAACTATTCAAAAGTTTAGGTAAATAAGATAAATATTCTTTATTTAAAATATTATTTACATCATTACTATTTACTTTATTAAGTATCGTTTTAGTATCTTCTTTACTATAACCAAGTTTAATTAGTTTTTTCTCTATCGTTTCACCAAACAAACAACTATATAATAAAAATAAACAAACTATTGGTATTAAAACAACAAATAATACTCTATTCCAACGAATCTTATATTTTTTCTTCTTTTTCATACTCATCACCTACCTTAATTATAAACAAAAAAAGCTTAGTTTTCACTAAACTTTTTAAATTAGTATGTAAATAATGTCTACTATTTATCAGATTTTTTAGTTTTATCTAATGATTCTGCTATTACTGTTCCTGCTGTTACTAAATTTTGTAAGTCACTTGGTACAATAATCTTAGTAGATTGACCATTAGCCACTTCTACCATAGCATCATAACTCTTTAGTTTAAGTACAGCTTCATCTACTTTAGCATCTTTTAATAGTTTTAATGATTCAGCTTTTGCTTCTGATACTTTTAATATAGCTTGAGCTTCACCTTCTGCTTCACGAATATGAGTTTCTCTTTTTGCATCAGCTCTTAAGATAGCACTTTCTTTTTCTCCTTCAGCAATTAAGATAGCTGCTTTCTTTTCTCCTTCTGCTTGAAGAATCTTTTCACGCCTTTCACGTTCTGCTCTCATTTGTTTTTCCATTGCTTCTTGAATATCTCTTGGTGGAATAATATTTTTAACTTCAACACGATTTACTTTAATTCCCCAAGGATCTGTTGCTTCATCAAGAATAGAACGCATTTTAGAATTAATAATATCACGGCTTGTTAAAGTTTGATCAAGTTCAAGTTCACCAATAATATTACGAAGTGTAGTTGCTGTTAAATTTTCAATAGCATTTACTGGATTTTCAACTCCATAAGTATAAAGTTTAGGATCTGTTATTTGAAAATAAACAACTGTATCAATTTGCATTGTAACATTATCTTTTGTAATAACAGGTTGTGGTGCAAAATCTTTCACAATTTCCTTTAAAGTTACATCACTTGCTACTCTATCGATAAAAGGAATTACATAATGTACCCCTGTTTGAAGTGTAGCATGATAACTACCAAGTCTTTCAACAACTTTAGCTCTTGATTGTGGAATAATTTTAATTCCTGCAATAACTAAAACTAAAATAATAATTAGAATAATCCATACCATGTTAATCTTCCTCCTTTACTTCCTTAACATTTAGTTTTACTCCATCTATAGAAAGTATTTCTACTTTACTACCAACTTTAATTTTTTTATTAGAAACAGCACTCCATCTCTTACCATCAACCTTTACCTCACCTGGTTCCAGTTTAGTAATTTCTTCTGTTACTATTCCAATTTGTCCAATAACTCTATCTAAATTAGTAGGAATAATCTTATTTCCACGAATCTTTTCTACAAAGCCTCTAGTTAATAAAAGTGAAATAAAACTAACTCCAACAAATAAAGCAATTTGTATCGTTATATTATCTATAAAGAAACTAAGAACAAAGGCCGCTAATGATCCCAAAGCAAACCATATAGAAACCAAATTAACAGTACCAAGTTCTAATAAAATTAATAGAATAAATATTATCATCCAAGTAAATGTCATAAACTTCACTTCCTAATACAATTATACTATAAAATAAAGAAAAATAATACCAAACTAAGAAATTTTCTTAGCATGAATAACTAAGCGATGATCAGCATTATCATAACATGTAGATAAAGTTAATATCTTATCACTATCATTCACTTCAACTCCAAAATCATATACACTTTTATTTATCTTATCATTAACATAATTAATAAAAGATTTATTACTATTAAACTTAGTAATTAAATAATCATTAGTTTTTTCTGTAGTGTATATTGAAAAAACTTTCCAAGTCATTTCTTGTCCTTTTATATTAAAAGTAATATTATAATTATCACTATTATTAAGCCAATCAGAATCAAGTACTTTTTTTAATGAACCAAATAATAATTCATTTTTATGTACATTATGACCATATACTATAGTATTTTTATCTATATTATCCATATCATTTCTATAATCAACAAATATCCAACCTGCTAAATTATTTCTTTTATCAAAAGCATGATTTAAATAGTAATCATTATCTGTAGCCTGAACAACTGGATAATTAACTTTTGTATTTTTAACTGTTAACCATCCAACTGTATCATTGTTAATAGCTAGTAATTTATCATATACTTGTTCATATTTTTTATAATATGGACTAACATAGGTATTAGTCTGATTATTAGAATTATCACTAATATTATTTGATTGCTCATCATTGCTAGGTACAATATTATTATCTACTGTATCGTTATTATCAACCTCATCAATAATATCATTAATAATCTTAACATTAACATCAAAATGATCATTTGTTTTACGTTCACTAAATTTAGCTATTCCAAATATTATCAAACCAATAATTATTAAAATAAGCATAATACCTCTAAACATAGCTATATTTAACTGTTTTATTTTATTTTTATCCATATATTCTTTAGAATACTTGATCTTTATATTAACATTATACTTTTTTTCTATTTTATTAAATAAATTAATATCTTTCATAATAGAGTCAAGTAAATCATTAGTTTCTATAATTATAATATTTACTTTTTTAAAATCATTATCACGCAACATATTTATTATAAGTAATATTTTTTTTCTACTATAATTTGTTATTATAATCTTCTTAAGTTTTCGATTAATCTTAAAGAAATACATTAATTCATCTAATTCACAGGAATTAATAGAGTTATCAATATATATTTTTTCTTTATTACATAGTTGTGAATATGTTTGGATATTATTAAGTTTCATGAACTGACTACTAAAAAGAATTTCTCCTCTAGTATTAACTGTATTATTAGGAAATTTATAAAATAATATTTCTGGCATACTATAACATTCTATTTTTTCTAAGTTATGATTTTCCAGTAATAATCCTGATAAAGTATAATTTAATTCTTTATCCTCTGTAAAAATAACCTGCTCTATATTAGACAGTAATTTAAGTAGTTGTAAAATTGTTTCAGCAATTTCTATGTTTTTTATTTTAGCTTTACTAATCTTATTTTTTATTAATAGTAGTTGAAAGAAAGCAGCAACAAGTTCTAAGTTTTCAACAATGTATTCTTCAGTAAATTTTAAATTTTTAGTATTAATAACATTGGTATTGTTTAAGTTTTCAGTATCTATATTATTAGTAATAGAAAATGAAATATATTCTTTATCTATTAAAACTAGTATTTTATTCATATTACCTCCATTAAGTATAAGATAGAAAAAAAGCCTCATAAGAGGCTAAAGTTTATTATGCTTGTGGAAATTTATTAAATTTTCTTATACTAACATATCCTAAAGTTCCAACAGCTATTATAGCTACTGTAATAATTCCATATTGAGTGAAATTACCAGTCTTAGGATTTTCAACTGTTTCTTCTTTCTTATCTTCAGTAGTATTGAATGACTTAATACCATTTTTTATATCAAGTTTAAATGAATCAAATTTACCTGTATTGGAAGTAGAACAAATACCACCATAATCATCACTAGTACACACCATACATTCTCCATACTTATATTCAACCCCATCTTGATCTATAGTAAAGTTATCTTTACTATCCAAGAAATCACTAAGAGTATCAATGTTATAATTTTTTAATGAAGATAAAGCATATATAGCATTTAAAACATATTGATACTCAAGAGAATAGCATTCACTTTCTTGAGTAGATGGTTCATAAGTAACTATACCATCACAATATTTAAATTTAAAATTATACTCATCACTGTTTCCAGCATTAACAACAAATACAACTTCGTTACCAATTTGTGAAACAGTAACAGTATCATCTTTTATTTCATTGTAATAATCACTGTTCAAATAAGCATCTAAAAAGTCAAACCAAATCATTTCATCTTCTGTAGGTGGTTGAAGATCACCAATTCCAATTGAAGTATCATCTTGACCAGGTGTAGCATCACCCATACCACCTGTACTAGAATCATCAGATAATACAGCACCTTCTACATGATCCTTTGAAATATTTATAACCGGTTTTACTGCAGCTTTTGAAGCTCTATCAGCAGTACCTGTCACACCAGTACCATCTAATTTAGTACTAATAGTCCAAATCCAAGTTTCACCATTAATAAAAAATTCAGTAGAAGTCCAATAATTAGTTCTAGATAATGCATAAGCAGGGGTAGTAAAATCAAAACTTTCAGTAAAACTAGTAGAATCTCCAAATATTAATTGCATTGTTGGAAGATAAACATCACTAGTATTAGTCCAAGCAGTTTTAAGACTATTTATTTTATTAATAGCATCTTCATAATTCATTTTACCAAAATCAACACTACTATCAACAACATCCTTAGATAAAGCTACCAAGTCGCTTCCTGAATCACTAATTACGTAAAATTTGTATAAATTAGTACCATCAACATTTACATTTATTTCATCGCCAGTATTATAAGTTTTGTAATTTTTAGCATCTACTATATTCATTCCTGAAAAAAGAACAAAAGCAGAAAGCATAATTGCCAACATCTTTTTCATAATATCATTTTTTAAACACTAGATAAACATCTAGTCAACTCCTCCTCTATTATAGATATTAACATTATCGACAAATATAGTCAATATTTGCCAAGAAAAAAAGCAAGTTTTACAAACTTACTTTACTATTTTCAAACTTTTAATTTCATCTTTAGATAAACCTGTAGCTTTAGAAATATCATCTATAGATATAGTACCTAGTTTTAACATTTTTTTAGCTATTTCTACTTTTTCTTGGTTAGCACCTAATTCAAGAGCTTTTTTACTAGCTTCTTTTATTTCACTTTTAATACACGTTCTTTTAATTCTATCCCACTCTTCATCTCTATCATAATATCTCTCTGGTAGTTGATCATCATAATTCATCTCTTCCACTATCCTTTCGATATCCATCCTTATCTTTTCATCTAGTGGTACACTTCTTATATCACTCTCAAATTTACTCTTATCTGTACACATCATTAATGCTGATATCCCACATAATATTTGATAATTTTCTGGATAATTAAATCTAGCTTCACTATACCATAATTTACTTAACTCTTCAATATTGATATGTATTATTTTTAACTTCTCTGTTAATATATGTCCATACTTATTTCTAAGTACATATTCATCTATCTTTTCTTTATTTATTGTATCTACATATTTTAAATTAAAATTATATTGAATAGTCGTTTTTATATTAGTATAATCTTCACTTTCTTCTAATCCCATACCGAAAAAATTACTAGCAAAATAAATATTTCTTTCAATTATTTCTTGTTTAAATGTTTTTCGATTATTCATCTCTAGATTAATCTTTAATGGTTCTTCTAAATCTACAATAAAGATAACATCTTTATCTGCTTTCTTATCTGTTACTCGTGATAATTTTTGATTAGTATTTTTAAAAGCTATTTTTCCTTTTAATAACGAATATGGGATACCTGTTAAAACACTTATTAAATATGCTGTGATATTAGGATATTCTCTATTACCAAACACTGCCTTAAACATTTCATCATAACATATTGGTACCATTTTATTTGGATTGTTTATTAATTGTTTCTTATTCAAGAAAACCACCTCCAATTATATTATTTCTATTTTTTTAGAAATACCTATTTATTATTAAGTAAAATTACATAATAAAAGGATAATAACCATAAATTATTATCCTAAAATTAAACCTTTTTCTTTCTAGACAGTAAATTATAACATATCTTTTTTCTTTAATAACCATGCAACTAGTAATGACAAAACTATAGAAATCATAAGTAATATTATTAAAGCATATGGATGAGTAGCAATATCACCAAGTGGAACATTCATTCCCATAAAAGAAGCTACCATTGTAGGAATAGAAAAAACAATAGTAATAGCAGCTAAAAATTTCATCATATTATTCAAATTATTAGAAATAATAGTAGCATAAGAATCTGTCATACTAGTTATAATTTCACGATACAAATTAGCCATTTCAATACATCTCTCATTTTCTACTAGCGCATCTTCCAACAGTTCACGATCATCTTCATAAAAATCAATAATATTACCATTTAAAATTTTTTCTAATACTATTTCATTAGATTTCAAAGAAGTACTAATATAAATAGGGCTTTTCTCAATACTTAACATATTAATTAAATCTTTATTATTTGTAGCCTTTAACATTTTATTTTCTTCTTTTTCTATTTCTTTATTAATATTTCTTAAATATTTTAAATATAAAGTAGCTGTACGATATAATATTTGAATAGTAAATCTACTCTTCTTTTGTGTAGAAAAATTTTTAATGATACCAGATTTAAATGCTTTTAAAACTTCTGTTTCTTCGTTAGATACAGTAATAATATAATCATCTCTAACAAAAATAATTAATAATGGTATAGCTTTTATAATCTTACTATTAACCTTAATAGGAGCATCAACAAAGATCATTTTAAGTCCTAAATCACTTCTCACATCAATCATTGGTTGTTCATCATCCTGAAGAATATTAGCAATAAAATTAAAATCAATTCCTATCATATTATTAAGATTATCAATATCATTTTGATCAGGTTTAATAATATTAATCCAAGATCCAACTTTTAATTCTTTAATCTGCATAAGCTCCATCGTATTTTCATCTGTATTAAATATCTTTATCATAATCATACCTTCTTTAACTTAATTATATATCATTCAAAGAAAAAATGATAAACTTTTTATTAAAATGTAAACAAGATAGTAAAGTAAAAATTTATTACTCAAAAATTCTTGAAACATTTATTTTTTTGTTCTAATCTTAAACTAAGGAGGCAGGTACATGGAAAGAAAAATAAAAGTATTTCAATATGGTTGTGGAAAAATGGCTCAATATACTATGAGGTATTGTCTTGAAAAAGGTGCTGAAATAGTAGGAGCTAGTGATATTAATCCAAATATTATAGGAAAAGATATCAATGAGATAATTAAAGATGGAAATAATGATAAAGGGGTCAAAATTTCGCCAAAAGAAGATACAGAATATTTATTATCTTCTTTAAAACCGGATATATGTATAATTACTACTATGAGTCTTTTAAATGATTGTAGTGAAATTCTTTTGCTTTGTGCATCACTTGGTATCAATGCCATCACTACTTGTGAAGAAGCTTTTTATTCTAAAAATTCCAATCCAACTTTATATAATAAGATTGATGAATTAGCCAAAAAGAATAACTGTACTATTGCAGGTAGTGGATATCAAGATATATATTGGGGTGAATTAGTAAGTGCACTTGCCGCCTCTACCCATAATATCACTAAGATTAAAGGAGAATCCTGGTACAATGTTGAAGATTATGGTATAGCTCTAGCCAAAGCTCATGGAGCTGGATTAACTATGGAAGAGTTTGATAAAGAAGTTGCTGTAGTTGATAACATATCCGAAGAGGAAAGACAAAAATTAATTAATAATGGTACATTCTTACCTAGTTATATGTGGAATGTAAATGGTTGGTTAGCTTCAAAATTAAACTTAACTATCATTAGTCAAACTCAAAAATGTATACCAGAAACATATAATGAAGATATTCATTCTAATACTCTAAATATGAATATTAAACAAGGTACAGCTACAGGAATGAGTGCTATTGTAACTACCGAAACTAAAGAAGGAATTACTTTAGAAACAAAATGTGTTGGTAAAGTTTATGCACCTAGTGAATTTGATAAAAATGAATGGACTATTATTGGTGAACCTAATACAACTTTAGTAATTAATAGACCTTCAACTGTAGAATTAACTTGTGCTACTATTGTAAATAGAATACCTGATGTAATTAATGCTAAAGCTGGTTTCATATCTACTGATAAAATGGATGAATTAATATATAGAACTAAACCATTAAATGAATATATTAATAATTAAGACAAATTAAAAGCTTTCAAACGAAAGCTTTTTTAAATGGTTTTTTGTTTGTTTTTAAAGTTTTTTGATAATAATAATATTTCTTCTTTAGAGTATCCAAAAGAGCTATAATCTGGCAGATTATCATTATTAAAATTATATTGAGCTATTTCTATCATTTTATTAGATGTTTTTACTGGATCATCTAAATATTCTAAATATAATCCATAACCAACTACCATAGCTTCAAGCAATAAGAAATCACTTGTAAATGATATAGATTGATTAATATTACCAAAATTAGCATTTAATAAATGAGATCTATTAGAAAGACTAGTTATTATAACTTTTTTTAAATAATTACCAATATTAGCAAGAGTACTATCTTGCTTTATTAAATAATCAGTAAATAAAAGTTCAATAGTAGTAGTCCCAATCTCTTTACTTTCATTAACAAAAGAATAAACAGAATCTCTGTTCAACTTAAAACACACACTATGATACACTTCATGAGCCAAAGTCAAAAAGTCAACATCTGTATTACTACGAAAAACATAACAGTAAGTATCACCAAAATAAGGATCAGCATAATTTTTACCATATATATTAGTAAATAATACAGCTCTATTCATCATATATATATTATGAGAACCAATTATTTCTAATGCATAGTCCCTAATTTTACCAGTAAAAGTTTCATTATAGAAATCTCTAGTTAACTTTATAAGTTCATTATCATTATAAGTTAAAGTACTAGGTATATCAAAAAAATATGGTGTAGCTAAATTTGATAATAATTGGTGTACATAATCTACATCAAGTTTTTTATCAAGATAATTACTATTTACATCTATTTTAGATAAGTAAGGTACACTTCTATTAAGCATTATACTTTGTTTGAATAAACTTAGTGACATTTTTTCTAAAAAAATAGAAAGATTAGATAAATGATATTCCATTTCTAAATAATTTTGTAATGAACATGAGATAGCTCTAATTTCTTTAGCATCTGTAGTAACAGCTAATCGTTTTTGAAGATATTTTTTTCTTTTTTGAATATCATATAATATTTTAGATTCATTTCTCATAATATCACCACAACAACTATAACATAAAACTACACTCTTAATCAAAGATTTTTACATCACCATCATTATTCTTAATATAAACCGTAAACTGCTCTTTATTATCACATATCACAAGTAATAAATTACTAATATCGTTATATCCCATTTTATCAAGTCTTTTAATTACCCATTCTCTAGTCTTTCCAATATATTTTATATTTTCATCCATTAAATTTCCATCAATAACTAAATTACTACACAAACCATTATTAGCTACTTTAAGTTTCATATCATTGGGTGTAACAGGTAAATATTTTGCCTTAGGTAGAAAACTAACTTTACCACTTGGTTCTAATATCGAATATGATATCTGACTCAAATCATAATAACCATTTTCACGTGCTATTTGTAGTAAATCATTAATATCAAGTCTACTCTTTTTTAAATTATTATAGTTAAGATTACCATTATTTATTAAAATAAGTGGAGTACCAGTAAAAAATCTCCTAGCAACAATGCTTTTTGTAGTTAAAAAAGAAATAAAAGTAGCAATCCCACCATAAATAACTATTGCTAGTATTCCATCCAAATAATTAATAGAATCATCAACTGAAAAACTAGCAGCTATTGAACCAATACTAATACCAATAATATAGTCAAATAAATTTAATTGACTTATTTGTTTTTTACCCATTAATTCTGTAATTAGAAATAATACTACTAATGACAAAACACTTCTTAGTATTAAATCACCAATATTCATCATAATATCACCAATAATAGTATGGATAAATAATATTTTTGTATACAAAAAGCAGTAATTACTTACTGCATATTTTCAAAATTTGGATGTTTAGGAAGTCCTGGCATAGTAATTATATTATCAAGTAATACTATTATCATTTCACTTCCTGTTTGAATAATTATATTTTTAACATTAACCCTATCTAAATCTTCAGGATAAGCATACTGCGTTTTAGCAATACAAACAGGGTAATGATTAAGTTTAAGAGAATCTATTAAATCCATTTTTGAAGTAGCTTCAGGACTGAAATCGATATTTGGTACATTATAAACATCTTGAATAATAGTAGCAATTTTTTCTTCAACTGGTGCCTGATTATCGTATAAATAAGTAAAACTATTATCACTACTTAAACCAACTTCTGTAATATACTTAGCTAGTTCAATACTACCACTACTTCCTTCTTCATAAGAGTTAGTAATTATAGCTTCTACTCCTAAATCATGGCAGTATGCCTTAATTTTATCAAGTTCTTCTGCTTTATCTTCTTTAAATTGATTTATAGCTACACAAAAAGGTACTTTAAATTGCTTTAAATTATCAATGTGAAGTTTTAAATTATTATATCCACTATATTGTAAAGCTCTATTAGTAACAACTAACACTACATAATTAGGAATAATATTATCATTACGACATACTATATCAAAGAATTTTTCGCTACCTAAATCACTACCAAATCCAGCTTCAGTAACAACATAATCAGCTAAAGATAAACCCAAATTAATAGAATTAATACTACTACATCCATGAGCTATATTAGCAAAAGGACCACCATGTATTAAAACTGGATTTTCCTCTAATGTCTGAACTAAATTTGGATAAAATGCCTGTTTTAATAATAAAGCCATTGCTCCATCTACTTTAAAATCCTTTGCATATATTGGCTTACCATCTTTACTAAAGCAACATAATATATTACCTAATCTTCTTCTTAAATCATCATAATCTTTAGCTAAACAAAATATAGCCATTACTTCACTAGCTGCCGTAATATTAAAATTTTTACGTAAACTCCTGTCATTAACATCTAAACAACGTTTAAAACAAATACTATCCTCATCAATATTTAACTCATTTCCCTGATAAATATGATTATCTATTGCAGCCGCAAGCAAGTTATTAGCAGCCGTAATAGCATGAAAATCACCAGTAAAATGTAAATCTATCTCTTGACTAGGAACAACGCTGGCTTTACCACCACCTGTTGCTCCACCTTTCATACCAAAAACAGGTCCAAGTGAAGGTTCACGTAATACAGCTACTGACTTCTTACCAATTTTACATAAAGCATCATCAAGTCCAATACTAACAGTAGTTTTTCCTTCACCATAAGGAGTTGGATTTATAGCTGTAACTAAAATTAATTTTGAATTAGTATTAGGACTATAATTCTTATTAACTTTAGCCATATAATTGCCATAACAGAATAAATCATCTTGATTTAAATCTAATTTTTTAGCTACTTCAACAATATTCTTCATATAGTCACCTCATTCAATAATATATATACACATTATAAATTACTTATAACTAAATCTAGCTTCACTATACCATAATTCAATTAACTATTCAATATAAAAACCCCGTTTCCTTAATAAAGAAACGAGGTTAATTTTATTTATTATTATCTTTAATCGTAATATCAAAATCATCATTCTTATAATCAATTACTAAAGTCATACCAAATTTAACTTCATTATTAATTAATACTTTAGCTAAATTAGTTTCAACTGTACGACTAAGTAATCTCTTTAATGGTCTAGCACCATAAGTAACATCATATCCATTATCAACTAAATAATTCTTAGCACTATCAGTTAATTCAATATGAATATTATCTTCTTTTAATCTGTCTTCCATCTCACCAATTAATTTATCAAGAATTTTTCTAATAGCATCTTTAGTAAGAGGATTAAATACTATAATTTCATCTACCCTATTAATAAACTCTGGTCTAAAGTATTTTTTAACTTCATCCATAACTTTACTAGTATTACCATCAAGAATATGTTCACTACCAAGGTTAGATGTCATAATAATAATAGTATTTTTAAAGTCAACTGTACGACCATTAGAATCGGTTACACGACCATCATCTAGAATCTGTAAAAGTAGGTTTAATACTTCGGGATGAGCTTTTTCTATTTCATCAAATAATACGATACTATAAGGATTACGTCTAACTGCTTCAGTTAATTGTCCACCCTCTTCATATCCAACATATCCAGGAGGAGAACCAATTAATCTACTAACAGAGAATTTTTCCATATATTCACTCATATCAATACGAATCATATGTTTTTCATCATCAAATAGTTCATAAGCCAAAGTACGAGCTATTTCTGTTTTACCAACACCAGTAGGTCCCAAGAAAATAAATGAACCAATTGGTCTATTGGGATCTTTAATACCACTACGACTACGTATAATAGCATCACTTACTAATTTAATAGCTTGATCTTGACCAATTACTCTTTTCTTCATATTTTCTTCCAGTGATAAAAGTCTTTCTTTTTCACCACTGACTAATTTACTAACTGGAATATTAGTCCATTTAGAAATAACAGAAGCGATATCTTCACTAGTAACAGTATCACTTAGTATTTTATTTTTTTCTAAACTATTTAACTGAGCCAATTCTTTTTCTAGTGCAGGAATATCACCATGACGAAGTTTAGCTGCACGTTCCAAATCATAATCATTTTCTGCTTGTTCTAAATCAAATTTAGCTCTTTCTATTTCCTTTTTCTTAGCTTTAATATCATCATTAATAGATTTTTCTTTATCCCAAGCTTCTTTTAACTCTTTTTCTTGGGCTTGAAGATTAGTTAATGTCTCATCAATAGATTCAACACGTTTCTTTGAAATATCATCTTTTTCCTTCTTAATAGCTTCACGTTCAATTTGAAGTCTCATAATTTCACGAGTTAAAGTATCAAGACTAGTAGGAACAGAATCCATTTGTACACGAATAGTAGCACATGCTTCATCTACTAAATCAATAGCTTTATCTGGTAAAAATCTATCTGTAATATAACGATTAGATAAAGTTGCAGCAGCTATTAGTGCTTTATCTTGTATAGATACACCATGATGAATTTCAAAACGTTCTTTTAAACCACGAAGAATAGTAATAGTATCTTCAACACTAGGTGGAGAAACTATAATCTTTTGGAAACGTCTCTCTAAAGCTCCATCCTTTTCAATATACTTACGATATTCATTTAAAGTAGTAGCACCAATTACATGTATTTCACCACGAGCTAACATTGGCTTTAAAATATTAGAAGTATCCATAGCTCCTTCAGCGCCAGTACCAACAATAGTATGAATTTCATCAATAAACATGATGATTTCACCTTCTGATTTTTTGACCTCATTTAAAACATTCTTTAAACGCTCCTCAAATTCACCACGATACTTAGCACCAGCTACTAAGCTTGCCATATCAAGTTCCCAAATTATTTTATTTTTTAAGCTACTTGGTACATCTCCTCTAACAATTCTAAGAGCAAGTCCCTCAACAATAGCTGTTTTACCTACACCAGGCTCACCAATTAGAACTGGGTTATTTTTAGTTTTACGTGACAAAATCCTAGTTATACTACGAATCTCATCATCCCTACCAATTACTGGATCAATCTTACCTTTTTTTACATCTTCAATGATATTACGACCATATTTTTCAAGAACATTTTCGTTCTCTTGTTCCATATTAGTATACATAACTATCACCTCACGATTAATATTATACTCAAAAATTAGCACTTGTCAATAAAGAGTGCTAAATATTTTATAAAAAATAAGCAAGTACTACTCGCTTAAATTTTTGATAGCCATTTGAAGTTGATTATCTGTACTATCACTTGGATTTTTATAGTAATTATTATCTAATTCAACCTTAACATCAGGTGTGATTCCGACTTCGTTTATCCAATTACCATTAGGTGTTAACCATTTTTGAATTGTATATTTAACTGTAGCCCCACTTTCTAACTGATAAGCTTTTTGTACAGTGCCTTTTCCAAAAGAGTTAACACCAATTATTGTAGCTCCATAAGATTCTTTTAAAGCACCAGCTAAAATTTCAGAAGCTGAAGCGCTATTTCCATTTATTAATACTGCAATCTTATAATTTCTACTACTATTAGTCTTAGCATAAACTTGTTCAACTATACCTTTAGTATCAAGCTGATAAATTATTTTACTTTTATCTAAAAATAATGAGGCAATATCTGTTACAGTTGATAAATATCCACCAGAATTATCACGTACATCAATTATTAAACTATCAATATTCCTACTTTCAAGTTCAGTTAATTTTTGTTCAAACTGTGAATAAGTATTGGCTGCAAATACAGATAATTCAATATATCCAATTTTCTTACCATTTTCCTCAAACACTTTACTAGTAACTGATTCAAGTTCTACTTCACTTAAGTTAAGTGAAAATTCTAAATCTTTACCCTCTCTGTTTACAACAATTTTAACAGTTTTACTATCACCCTTAATCTTATTAGAAATTTCTGTAGGTGATAAATTAGTAACACTTTCACCATTAACTGAAACAAAAACATCTCCTGTTTTTAAACCAGCTTTACTAGCTGGAGTATCATTAAATACTTTAGAAATTATAACAGTATTATCATCACGTAACATTATTTCAACGCCAATACCTTCATATTTTCCTTCTACTTGTTCATTAAAGCTTTTTGACTCATCAGTATTCATATAAAAAGAATAGTCATCACCTAAGTACTCAAGCATACCTTTAATTCCGGCTTCTAATAATTTATCATGATCAACTTCTTGATAGTAATTAGCAACGATATCATTATATGTTTTAATAAATTCCTGTAATTCACTAGGTACTTCTTTAACTACAGTGTTACTAGTATTTTGATTATCTTTAAATATATAAGTTATAAAAGATCCAATAACACCACCAAGTATTAAAGTAATAACCATTATAACAATAACTTCAGCATAATTAAAACCAGTTTTTTTCTCAACCACAACTTCTCTAATTTCTGGCTCTTCATTAGAAATACTTTTTTCTTTTTTCACTCTATTTCTTTTAACTGTTTTCTTTACTTTTTTACTATCATCAATAATGTCTTTTTCTTCCATAATGCACCTCTTTTTATCATCTACTTAATTCTATCACAAATTAATAAAAATTAGAATAAAATCAAATCAAAAAGATAGAAAACAATTTCTACCTTTATTTTTAACTACTATTATATAAACTAATTTTTAATTTTTTGTCTATATTATACATAATAATAAATGTCATGAAATTCTAATAAAATAGTTATATTTAATGCTATAATATTTATTGAAAAATTACTAGAGGTGATTTAATTGAATTTTAATTGCATGAATAAGATGATTGATTATATTGAAAATAATCTTGATAGCGAAATAGATTTTAGTGAATTAAGTAAAATAACAAATATAAATATATTTATTCTTGAACGAATTTTTATGTTTTTAACAAATATGACACTAACTGAATACATAAAAAAAAGAAGATTAAGTAAAGCTTTTGAAGATATAAGAAATACTAATTCAAAAATAATTGATATTGCATTTAAATACCAATATAACTCTGCATCATCTTTTAATAGGGCATTTAAACAATTATTTAATATAACGCCAACAGAATGTAGAAAAGGTATAGGTAATTATAAAATAATACCTAGAGAATATTTTGAAACTGATAAAAAGAACTATAACTTTGATTATGAAATAAAAAAGATTAATTCAATAACTTTATACTGTTATCATATTACATCCAAAAATCATCCTGATTTATTATATAAGATTAGAGAATTATACAAAAAGGTTAAAAATAATAACTATTATAAAGAATTTAATGAAGTTGGCATGTATGGAATATTTTTTAAAAACGAAAATCTATATAATTATTATTTAGGTTCCACAAAATATTTTTCTAATTTAGAAAAGTATGAACTTGAAAAGAATGAATATGCTGTATTTAAACCTATATCCAGAAAGCAAAATGATATAGTGTGTTTAGAAGAAAAAATTAAAAAACAATGGATACCATCTACAAATTATAATATTAAAAGTAATATCAAGATTGAACTATATGTAAATGATAGCTGTTATATATATTTGCCAATAAAGTAATCTTAACAATTTTAATATTTAAAATGTAAAGAAACATGTTTTAAAATACTTTACAATGATATTGGTGAAGTATATGTTTAAGAGAAATATTAAAATTACGAAAGATTATTTTTCTTTAGTAGATTTTAGAAATAAATATTTAATAGCATTTATAATTGTTGATTTAATAAATGTCTTAGTCAGTTTATTAGTACCGTATTTTGTATCGCTAATAGTAGAAAATGTAACTAATAAATTTTATAACATGGCATTTGTGTGTGTTATTATGTTAGGGGTTACGCATTTATTTAACAAGTTAGGATCATATTATACAAATTGGTGTTATGCTAATTTTTTTAAGGAATCTTATGTAGAAGTTCATTCAACATTAGTAAACAGTATATATAATTTTGATGAAGAATATTCTAAAAAAATAAAAATAGGAAAAATTATAAACTCATCCAATACAGATATAATTAATATTGCTGAAATACCTTCATTTATAATTGAATTATTTATCGAAATAGTTAAATTATTAGTCATATATTTTGTATTTGCTAAACAAAGTATTTTTGTAGCAATATATGTAATCATAGTAGATATTATATATTATAATTTTGCTAGAAAATGTAATGATAAAAATATTTATTACTTAAAAAAACAGAAAAATTATACTGATAAAATAACTGGAATGCTGTCACAAATATTAATTGGACTAAAAGATATTAAAAGTTTTGGTATTTCAAATAAATTAAATAATAAATTAGATGGCTATAGAAAAAAATGGCAAGAAAGTTATTTTTTGAAAAGAAAATATTATTTTACAAGAAAAACACTAGTAGGATTAATAATTGATTTGGGTAAGATAACATTATATTTTATTTTGATAATTCTTCTTATTAAAAACAAAATGCAAATTGCGATGTTTTTATTATTAATTTCATATTATGATAAAGCAAAAGAATCGATAAACGATATAATGAGCTTTGATGTATCAATCATGGAAGAATCAGTTTCATTATATAGAATAAATGAAATAATTAATTATGGTAATAATACTTTAAAATTAGATGGTATAGTTAACAATGATAACATTATTGGATTTGTTGAATTTAAAAATGTTTCATTTAAATATAATCAAATACCTATATTAAAAAACATTTCATTTATAGCTAAACCAAATCAAGTTACCGCAATTGTTGGCAAAACAGGTGCCGGAAAAACAACGATCTTTAATCTTCTTTTAAAAATGTATAAAGTCGATAAGGGAAAAATATTAATAGATGATTTAAATATTTATGAATATTCTAAAGATGTTTATAATTCAAATATTAGTGTTGTAAATCAAAAAACATTTATTTTCAATATGAGTATAAGAGCAAATTTATCACTTATTGATTCCAACAGAAAAAGGCAAATTAATGCATGTAAAAGAGCTGGAATCCACGATTTTATAATGTCATTACCAGATGGATATAATACTATTCTAAAAGAAGATGCAGCCAATATAAGTGGAGGACAAAAACAACTATTATCTTTAGCTAGAGCACTTCTTACAACTTCAGAAATAATATTACTTGATGAAATTACATCTTCATTAGATCCAAATACAACTGATAAGATAATTAATTTACTAAATGACTTGAAAACTGATCACACTCTCCTTATTATTACTCATAACAAGGAATTAATGAAAGCAGCTGATAATCTTATTGTTTTAAATAATGGCAAAATTGAAGGTATTGGAAAACATGATGAGTTAATAAAAAATAATCAAGTTTATAAATATTTAAATTCAACAATACATAGCTGATGGATATAATAAAAATCAGTCATATTTCAGACTGAAAATGTATTTAAAGTTCGAATAGATTGGACGCCTTATCAATGGTGCCCTAAAGAAAGAAAGAAAGCAACTTTTCTAGCAAAAGAAAGAGTTAGTAATAAAATATACGAATATATAAATTATAAAATACTTAACTAGTAAATATATTCAAAATATAGTATAATCAAATAGAAACTGGAGGTACAAAGATGAAGTATTTATTAGCAACAAAAAACAAAGTAAAGATCAGATATTATGGAACAAAACTAAAAGAAAAAAATAACAAAGGAGTTGTATATGACTTTAAGTAATTTAACTAAAGAGTATGATAAATTGCAACAAAAGTATGGAGCTAAAGAATTAGATTCTATCTATAATGGCGGATGTGATAAAAATCCAGATATTTGCTTTGTATTTATGAACCCAACAAAAAAAAATATTGCATCTTCCAAGAATTGGAAAGGATTAAAATCTCCTTGGATAGGAACTAAAAACATTTGGAATTTGTTTTATGAACTCGGAATGCTTGATGAAGATATATATAATGAAATTAAAAATATTAAAGGTACTGATTGGACTGAAGAGTTTGCAAGCATTGTATATGAAAATGTAAAAAAACATAAATATTTTATAACTAATTTAGGAAAGTGTACACAAATAGATGCAAGGCCATTACCAGATAGTGTTTACAAAGAATATCTACATTTATTAGAAAAAGAAATTGAGATTATTAATCCAAAAGTAATAGTGTTGTTTGGTAATCAAGTTAGTTCGATTGTACTAAATGAAAAAATATCTGTTTCTCAGTGTAGAAAAAAACAATTTGAAAAAATTATTAATAATAAAAAGTATAAATGTTATTCAGTTTTTTATCCAGTAGGAAATGGAAGATTTAATATAGGAAAATCCATAGAAGACATATTATACATAAAAAATAGTTTATTTAACAAGATAACTGATTAAAAATATATAATATTTATCACACATCAATAATGATTATATCAATTTGCAAGTGTGTTATTAAATTTACAAAATAAAAACTACTCTCAAAATTAAATTGAAAGTAGTTTTTATATTATCTCGAAAAAGTTCGAGTTTACTATCAATCTGGTGCGATTGCTAAAGGGGTTTAGCACACATAATTATAAAAAGTTCATTTATATTTGATAGTTAAATTATATCGTATAAATTTTAATAATTCAATTAAATAAATCAAATTTATACTATAAATATATTTTTGTTTCTAAAAATAAATCATCAACATATTCTTTTGATTTGTATGTTTTTGTATATGATATTGAGTATTTAAATTTTGTTAAGAATAAATTGTCTTCTGTATTTAAAACTATCATAAAATTATTTTTATATTCTCAATATTATTATATAATAATATAAGATAGAATTAAGAAAAAGCATTAGTATGTTATCAATTCAAATTTCTAAACTGAAAATCTTTTGCCGGTCTATTTTTTTAATTCAAGAGACAATCTTTTATCTTTTGCACACGATTTATAAGTATTTGCTTGTAGATTTTCCAAATTTTTTAGTTTTCTATTTTCTAGTTCTGTAAAAAACTGCAAAATCAAATTTTCATCAGTTAAAATATTTAATATATCATTACGAATGTAATCAACATCATAACAACATCTTTCAGATGGTATAACAACTCCACCAAATATATTAAAATCCTCTCTACTTAGATCATTAGAAGTAATTACAATACCTAAATCTTTGTTATTAAATTCTTTTTGCATAAAATAACGAAACTGATTAAGTTCAGACATTGTAATAAAACTTTCACCAAAAATTTGTGATTTTTCTTTTATAAGTACCATAGCTACATATCCTATTGATAAAAAAGAGCTTGCCATATTATTTCACCTCAATAATATTATATAATATTTTGGGTATTTTTTCTATGATCTACAACATTTTAATAATTTTTTAACTATTAAGCCGAAAATAGTTAAAATTTAAATTACAACAGGATATGGGAATGCACCACGAAACTTTGAAAACCTTATAAATAAAGGATTTTCTAGTATCGTAGTTGCACCACCAATACTTTTCACACTTGCGAAAAGAACCCTTTTTACCCTTTTTGGGGTTCAAATTCTTATAAAAATCTTAATTTTTCCTTATTACATAAGGAAATCTATAAGAACCTTTTTTGAACCTCTACCCAATTTTTAATCTTTTTTAACTTTAATGTCTTCTAATTCATTTTTATAATTTTCTTTCACAATTTTTGGAATAAATTCTAATAATTTTTCTTTATCACTATCAAAATATTCTAATAATTGTGGTATTAAAAATTTAAAAAAATAATTCATAATTTATCAATCCCCCTTAAATAAAAAATGAGATATATTTCTATACCTCAATTTGTAATATTGTAAATTTATTTTTTTCAAATTTATTCTTTTTTTCTTGTGTAATTATTTGAATGATATCTTCATAATAATCATTAATATCAAATAATTCACTAGTAATTTTTGTTTCAACTACATTATAAAATTTTCTTAATGTCTTAATATATTTTTTTATTTCTTCATTACTTTTTACATTAGATAAAATAACATCTTTATCTTCTATATTAACAACCATATCAAAACAATCATTTCTAAACATAAGTCCAATATTTTCAATTTCATTTTTATTGAAGATAATATTTAAAATAGAAATATTATGATGATTATCGCTACTAATTTCTATCTCATCAATATATTTATTAATAATATATTGTTTTTGTTCTTGACTAAGTTTACTCCAAAAATTATGCTCTTTTACATATTTTGATTTTAGTTTTAATTTTTCAATTTCTTTCATATTGAAAAACAATTTTACATCTTGTTTATGCTCATTATTTTGTTTTAAATCTTTTAATTCCGTAATTTTAATTTCAATACTTTTTGTTTCTTTTTCTAAATAGTGAAGTTCCTTTTCAAAACTTTTAGCAGCTATTTTTCCATCCATAAATTCTTGTTTAATTCTAGTTATTTTATCATTTAAATCTTTTTTTAATTTTTCATATTTAGTTATTTCTTCATCAATATCTCTACACATTGATGGTTTAAATGAGTTATCAATGATCAAGAAAAAATCTAACATATCATTTAAAAATTTCATAAGTTCACTCTCAATTTTCTTCTCACTAATTCTTCTCTTACAACAATTACACTTATAATAAATATGTTTAGCTCCAGTTCCACTTGTACTGGATTCACCACCCATAATTTTATGACATTTAGGGCAAAGTATCTTTTGCATAAATATATAGGTTCTTTTTCTTTTATAATTTTTTAGATTTTTCTCTTTTCTTTTTTGAACACATTCAAATGTAGTTTTATCTATAATGGCAGGAACCACATCTTCAAATATTTGAGTATTCTTTTTATCTCTTTTTCCATGTTCAATACTTCCAATATAAATCTTATTAGATAAAATTTTATCTACTGTAGTAGTTGCCCAGTGCTTATTTAAAACATTTTCTTCATTAAATATATCACATATATGACATACAGATGAACCTTCTAAATACATACTAAAAATTCTTTTTACAACATCACTTTCTAACTCATCAATTACTAATTTTTTGCTTTTATCTTTTTTAGTATATCCAAGTGTAGGTTGTCCAGATATATGACCCTTTTTTGCAGCACCAATAAGACCAAATTTTGTTCTTTCACTTGTTCTTTCGATTTCTAATTGAGCAAATATAGTAAGCATTCTGATAAAAAATTTACCATTCGCATTTCCAGTATTGATTTCTTCTGCCACACTTTCTAAATCACAATTATATTCTTCTAACATCTTACAAATATTTTCTAAATCTTGAATAGAGCGAGTTAATCTATCAAGTTTATAGACAACAATTTTATTTATTTTTCCATCTTTCATATCTTGTATCATTTCTTTAAATTTAGGTCTATTTGTATCTTTTGCTGATACCCCTTCTTCACGATACACTTTATATATTTCATAATCTTTAAATTCACATAGTTTTTTTAGTCAATCTTCTTGTTCATCTAAACTATGACCGAATCTACTTTGATCCTCAGTTGATACTCTAGGATAAAGCCTAGCTATTACTTTCTTTTGTTCTTCCATCTAACCACTAATCCTTTCCTTTGAACATGAAAAAACACAAGGTTTAATTTTTTCCTTGTGTTTAATAGCTAATCTAATTTTTTTAAATACTGCTTTTTTGGAGAAAATTAAAAGAGTATTTGTTATAGAATCTAATTCTACACTACCATATTATCACATACAATATGGAACTTACTAGATACTTTATACGGTAAATTGCTAGACAAATCATACTGTAATTCACTTGACAAATTTTAACCTATATCTAGAGAATTATCTTCTACAATACATAGAATACCATAGTCTTTTTATAATGACAATACCCAAAAGTCTACCATTTTTACTAGTAATTTGTCTGGTAGTTTTACTGGTAAAATAACAGATAATTTATTTTCCCATTTTGTTCATTTCATTAAGGATAGTAATAAACTTTGTAAACGAGATAATAGCATTTGAAATAGGCAAATATATCTTGTCATTATCTTCGTATAAATATGCAATTAGTATCCTAGAATTATTCTCAACAATAATCTTATATGGTTCTGTAACACTTAAATTGGTATTATTAATTTTAATTATATGTCCTGAAGTAAAACTAATACTTAAATTACCAAAACTAGCTTTCATTTTAAGTTTCTTCTTAAATTCACAAGGAAATTCTAAAGTTTCTATGGTCGTTTTCATAAATATTCATCAACTCCTTTAGACAATGAAAAAAGCCCATAATATCAAATACTATGAACTTTATCTATATAGTAATCGCTAAAGTGCGACTTTTAACCTCAATGGTGGAGCTGAGGAGAATCGAACTCCTGTCCAAAACTAGTGCCTCAAGAACATCTACAAGTTTAGTTAACTAAACAATCTCACTATATTAAAAACTAGTTAACACATGTTAATATAGCCAGTCTATAAAATTCATTACTAATATAGACATCATAGTAATATAACCTGCTAAAATCGAGCCCCTAAAAAGATCCACAGGTAAAACCTTTAAAGAAGCGCAAACGCTATATTGCTAATTAAGCAGCGTAAGCCATTGAATAATTGTTTCCAGTTATATTTAACTGATGCATTTAAAGATTGCCATCTACTTGCAGTTCTTGCCCTACTAATCCTGTCGAAACCAAAGCAGCCCCATGTCGTGTGCTAATCATAGCACACTTTATTATTTTAATCAATACAATTCTACTCTAGATAATTCAAATCTACTAATTTCACTACTATCTATACTATAATAAGTCGCCTTATATTTCCATTTAATATTTTGCTTCAAATTAGTAATAGTACAGTCAGCAGTACCTAATAAATTATTATTTTTGTCATAAACAAAATATTCAATACGAGCATAATTTAAATTATCTTCACTATTATTCTGTAAATATCCCTGTATATAATAAGTTCCATCATCTTCATTATAAATACCAGTTTCATTACTAATAACGATATTTTTCTTTAATAATACCTCATCATTATTATTTCTTTTGAACTCCGTTACAATCGAACTATCTTCTACAATAGCATAAATTACTCCTGCAATTGGTAAAACAGTAAATATCACCGCTAAAACTATAATTAGTACAATTAACCATTTACTGGTAGTTTGAGGCTTTCCATCATAAACAACAGAATTATCTTTTTTCATAAAATTCTCCTTAATAGACATTTTTTTCTGCTTTAGCTACTTGTCTTTTAATATCACGTTCTTTAATACTTTCCCTCTTATCAAAATTATGTTTACCTTTACATAAACCTAAAAGCACTTTAGCTTTATTCTTAACAAAATAAACTTTTAAAGGTATTAAGGTATATCCTTCAAGTTTTATTTTATCACCAAGTTTACGTATTTCAGCCTTATGCATAAGTAACTTTCTAGTTCTAGTTTCCTCATGATTAAAAATATTTCCTTCTTTATAATGACTAATAAACATATTAAGTAGGAAAACTTCACCATTCTTAACTATACCATAACTATCTTTTATATTAGCCTTACCATCACGAATAGATTTAATTTCAGTACCAGTTAAAACTATTCCACACTCATATTCTTCTTCTATAAAATAATCATGTCTAGCTACTCTATTTACTATTTCCACTGTAATCACTCATTCCTATTCTGTTATCCCCATGAATAACTATATTCATATATTTATTATAATACATTTTATAATTTGGTAAAATACTATCATTGAGTTTACTATAAGGATATACTTTAAAACCATTACGACCACTATTAGTATAATTACTATATGTGTAAGTTAATTCTGCTTTAACGTTATCAAGTTTAATTTTAGCTTCATCACTTTCTTTTAATACATCAACAGATACCATTAATCCTGTTAATTTTTCAACACCTCTTTGTGCTGATATAAAATTACCTAGTGAATATATAACTAAAGTATTATTAATAAAATCTATTGGTTGAACTACATGAGGATGATGTCCAATAATAATATCAACACCTAAATCTGATAAATAATTAGCTATTCTTTTTTGTTCACTACTAGGAGTTAAAGAATACTCATCTCCAAAATGCATAGATACCATTAATAAATCAACTTTATCTCTTACACTTTCAATATCTTTTTTAACAAGTTCATCATCATATCTATTAAGTAAATAAGTTTTACCATTAGGAACATTTAATCCATTAGTCCAACAAGTATAAGCAAGTAACGCATACCTAATACCATTCTTTTCCTTTATTAAAATACGATTTCTTGTATCATCTGATTCATAAGATCCAGCCGTATAAGCATCTTTATTTTTCCAATAATTCAAAGAATTACGAATAGCTACTTCGCCCCTATCTAAAGTATGATTATTAGCAAGCGATACTAAATTAAATCCTGCATCTAAAAAAGCATCACCAACCTCATACGGAGAGTTAAATCTAGGATAACTAGAAAGACCAAGTTCACTTCCGCCTAATATAGATTCCTGATTATAAAAAGCTAAATCATAACTTGAAATAATAGGTTTCATTTCAGATAACATTTTATAAAAATTATAACTATTACCTTCTTTAGCATCACCATAGACAGCTCCATGTATTAAACCATCTCCTACCATAACTAAAGAAAGTTTTTTAGGTACATTTTCTTCTTTAACATCTATATCAGAATTATTAATTACTTCTTCTCTTTTTAATACTATACTTTTACTATAAATACTAAGAAATATAACAGAAAAAGTTAAGAAAATAATTAGGAATAAAGTATTTCTTAACACTATTCTTTTCATATTACCTTAACCTTTCGTTACTGTATCATCTTCATTTTGTTTTAAATCTTTTTTTAATATTTCAAAATCAATAGTTTGTTCCTCTTTAGAAGCTCTAACTACTTTTACCACAACTTCATCACCTAAAGAATACTTAGTTTTAGTTTTTTCTCCTACTACACACATAGCCTTTTCATCATAATGATAAAATTCTTTCATATCTGCTAGACGACATAATCCTTCTACCAAGTTATCTAACTGAATGAATATTCCAAAATTAGTAATACCTGATATCATACCTTTAAATTCTTCACCAATATGATCTTCCATATATTCAGCCATCTTCATATCATCAACTTCACGTTCACAATTAATACTAGCTCTCTCACGACTAGAAGCAATTTCTGCAACTACTGGTAACTTATTCTCCCAATGACTAATTGTCTCAGGACTTAAATCATTATTAAATAAATATGTACGTAAAAGTCTATGAACAGTAGTATCAGGATATCTTCTAATAGGAGAAGTAAAATGTGTATAACATTTACTAGCAAGACCATAATGTCCTAAGTTTTGAGGTTTATATACAGCTTTTTGCATACTTCTAAGAAGTAGACTTGATAATATTTTAAATTCTTTTTTATCTTTTAAAAATTCAAGTAACCCCTGTACAGCTTTAGGATTATTATCTTTCATATTACCTTTATAAACATAACCCAAAGTTCCTATATAAGATAAAAAATCATGAATTTTTTCTTCTTTTGGTACTTCGTGAACACGATAAATAAATGGAAGTTCCATATAGAAAATATGAGTAGCTACACACTCGTTAGCTATAATCATAAAATCTTCAATTAAGTTTTCTCCAACACCACGTTCTCTTAATACAATATCAGTAGGATGACACTTTTCATCTACTAAAATTTTAGCTTCATCTACATCAAAATCTAAGTATCCACGTTTAATTTTACTTTTTCTTAATATTTTAGCTAACTCTGCCATTAATCTTAAATCATCAGCAAAATCTTCATACCCTTCTGGTACTATATTTTTTTCTAAAATACTATTAACATTTTTATAAGTCATTTTTTTACGAGAACGAATATAACTTGGGAAAATATTATAATCAACTATTTTACCATCTAAGTTAATCTCCATAACACAAGAAATAGTAAGTCTTTCTACTCCTTCATTTAATGAACAAATACCATTAGATAACTGATGCGGAATCATTGGAATAACTCTATCAACTAAATAAACACTTGTACCTCTATCCATAGCATTAACATCAAGTGGAGTACCTTCTTTTACATAATAGCTAACATCAGCTATATGTACACCTAACTCATAATTACCATTTTGAAGTTTTTTAATAGAAACCGCATCATCTATATCCTTAGTATCATCACCGTCTATAGTAAAAATAGTAATATCAGTTAAATCAGTTCTACCTACTTTATCCTCATCACTTACTTCAGATGGAATTGTTTTTAATTGTTCAATAACCTCTTCTGGAAAAGTATCACTAATATTATACTTATAAACAATTGATAGAATATCAACTCCTGGATCATTTTTATGCCCTAAAATTTTAGTAACTTCACCACGATAAGTATGATCGCTTTTCTGTTCTAATAAACGTACTTGAACTTTATGACCATCAACAGCTCCATGAATATCATCTTTTTCTATAATAACATTCATTTTTAGATTTTCTTCATCCAGTATTAAATGACCAACACCATTTTCTAAATAAAATTCACCTATCACATATTCAAGTTTACGGTCTAATATTTTTAAAATTCTACCTTCAAGTTTATTTTTCTCTTTTCTACCAGTTACTTCAGCTACTACTAAATCATTATGTAAAGCACCATTCATATTCTTTGCATCAATATAAATATCTTCTTCATCAGGAAGTTCCACAAAGCCAAAGCCTTTACGATTAACACGTAAAATTCCCTTCTTTAATGGGCTTCTATCAAAAGTCATATAATTACCCTTATTCGTACAATAAATTGTGTATTCATTACACATTTTATTAATAGTATCCTCTAATTCACGAAATTCATCAGTTGTTTTTAATTCTAATAAATGATCTATTTCTTGAATACTAAGTGCTTTATTCTTACGATTTAATAATTCCAATATCCTATCTTCCATAGATATCACCTGATTCTTTCTAATTACATTATAATCTAAAAAAATTTAATAAACAATAAAAAAGAAAGACACTTGTCTTTCCTTTACATATAAATACTTATTTTAAATAAATTCCATAACAAAACTAATAATAAAGAAACTCATTCCAAGTACGAAAGTTATTCTAGTAATTACTAGTTCACTACCTCTTTCCTTACGGTTAGAAAATAAATCAGAATTACCACCACTAATAATTTGAGCTCCACTTTCAGCTTTATTACTTTGTAATAAGACAATAATAATTAATAAAATGGATATTACTAATAATACTGTTTGCATATTATCCCTCCACAACTGTTATTATTCTAACACATAAAATAAAAGAAATCAACTTTATATACGCCAATCATGACCTTTTTTATCATTATATAAAATTTTATATTTTTGATCATACTTTTTAGATTGATTAATCAAAAAGAAATCGTTACCCAAAATAGTACTTAATTTTTCAAAAGGTCTACCCTGATAACCAGAAAGAAGTAAAAAATCATCTCTATGTTTTAAAATACATTCATAAAAATTTCTACTTTCATAATTAAGTAATGATTTACAAATACTAACTTTATTTAAGATTTCCATTTCCGTATATAAACTACAATTATCTTCAGTAATAACACAAGAACCAGTATTAATTAAAACTGAATTAGTAGTTGTATAAGTACCTATATAAGAGCCTATATCTTTTTCCATACAATATCTAATAATTTTACCATCATGACATGAAAACATTTCAATAATATTATTAGGAATATAAATACCAAATACTAAACCAATATTATTTTGTTTATTATCTATTATTATACCCTCAAACCAATTACTTTTAACCGCAATAAAACACCTGTAAAGCTTATAATGAATTTTTTCTTTCTCAATATATTCACTACATATAGAAAACTCTCTAGCAGGCATTAAATCACCTCTTGGCACAAGAATATCACATATTTAAAAAATATACAAACAAATTTAAAATACAAGCAAACAATAACCATAATAAGTATGGTATTTGTATATAAGCACTTATTTTATTAATATCAAAGAATTTCTTTATCATAATACCAACACAAATAATTAATAATATTATCCATATAAAAGAAAATAAATAAAATCTAAAAATAAAAAACCATATACTCCAAAATAAATTAATAATAAGTTGTATTCCATATATAAACAAAGCATCATATTTTTTATTAGAATTACTTTTTATAATAAGATAACTAGATATTCCCATTAAAGTATAAAGTATACTCCATACTATAGGAAACACTATGCCTAAAGGAGCAAAACTAGGCAGTTTAATACTATTATAATTATTATAAGGAGCAGTAACATATCCAATAAAACTTCCCAAGAATAATGGTAAAAATATATTTAATAGTAAACATTTATAATCAATTTTAGTAGTAATAGTAATCACCTAGTAAATTATATGAAAAAAAAGAACTAGTATTCATAACTGTTCTTATATTAATAACTTTCAATATTGTTAAAAGACCAAACTCTATTTACTATTTCTAAAGCACCACTACCACAGTATTTACAAGTTTTAACTCCTATATCAGTAATAGGAGCCCCACAATTAGGACAGTTAAGTCCAAGTACTTTCTCATTATCACTAACCTGATTACTATCTATGATGTAAACAAAATCAACTTTGTAACGATCCTGCACTTTTTTACGTCTTTTTTTATTAGTAGTAAAATAATATTCTAAACTAGTTTGAAAATTCATAGTTGCGATACCATTTTTATTTTCATATCTACTTAAAACCGTTTTATGAAAATGAATTTGATCAAATTTTACTTCTTTATTTTTATAATCTTCTATTCTACTTTTAACAAAGGCAATAGCTTTAGTACTATTATATTTAAAATCGGACACATCATTATTTTCTATTGCTTGAAATGTATCCAAAACACTTTTTTCAACCATGCTTTTAATTTGATTTAAATTAACTTCTGGAAAATCTTTAAGTATACGATCTTTGTAAACACTCTCCATTCCATAAACAGACTTAGGCGTATTTTCTGCTTCCCACTCAGACTCTTCTATTACTTTATTTAAATCTGTTGTATTAAAATACTTTAATAAAAAGGATTGAATTTTTTTCTTAAGAATAAAATAAATAACTAACATCACTAAAATAATTATTAAAAAGATTATCATTATATCACCAATATCAGTATACAAAAAGAAGAACTATTTTTCAAGTTCTTCTTCTATTCTCATTAATTGATTATACTTACAAATTCTATCAGTTCTAGACATACTACCTGTTTTAATTTGACCTAAATCAAGTCCTACTGCTAAATCAGCAATAGTAGTATCTTCTGTTTCACCACTTCTATGCGAAATGATAGTATTATAACCGTTTCTTCTAGCTAAATCTATAGTTTCAAGTGTTTCAGTAATAGTACCGATTTGATTAACTTTTAATAGGATAGCATTACCGGCATGATGATCAATTCCAATTTGTAAACATTCTTTATTGGTAACAAATAAGTCATCACCAACTAATTGAATTTTATCACCAAGTCTACTAGTAATTTTACTAAACCCTTCCCAGTCATTTTCATCAACTGGATCTTCTATAGAAATAATAGGATATTTTGAAACTAATTCTTCATAAAAATCGATAAGTTCATCAGTAGTTAAACTACGACCTTCACCAACTAAGTTATATTTACCGGTTTCTTTATCATAAAATTCACTTGCTGCTACATCAATAGCGATATTAACATCTTTTCCTGGAACATAACCAGCTTTGTTAATTGCTTCCATGATAAGTTCAAAGCCTTCACTATTAGATTGTAAGTCTGGAGCAAATCCACCCTCATCACCAACACCAGTAGCTAAACCTTTACTATTCAGTACTTTCTTTAAGTTATGGAATACTTCAGCACCAATTCTAACACGATCATGAATTGTATCAGCCATTGGAATAATCATAAACTCTTGGAAATCAAGTTTATTGTCTGCATGAGCACCACCATTAATAATATTCATCATAGGTCTAGGTAATGTAGTACCATTTCCAATATAACGATAAAGTGGTAAACCTTTTTGATTAGCACTAGCCTTCATAGCAGCCATACTAATACCTAAAATAGCATTAGCTCCATATTTAGATTTAGTCTTAGTTCCATCAGCATTTATCATAGCATAGTCAAGTTCTTTTTGATTTTCTGCATCCATGCCAATTACTAAATCACGAAGTGGTCCGTTTACATTAGCAACAGCATTTAAAACACCTTTACCCATAAAACGAGTTCCACCATCACGCATTTCTAATGCTTCTCTTTCACCAGTTGATGCACCACTTGGTACAGCAGCACGACCTAAAGTACCATCTTCTAAAATAACATCTACTTCAACAGTAGGATTACCTCTTGAATCTAATATTTCTCTTCCTTTTACATCAATAATTTTCATAATAATATCTCCCTTTCTAATAATTATATTTTTAATTTTTTATCATAAACTTTTTTAAAACTTTCAGCACTAGAAAGTATATCTCGATTTTCTCTTTTCTTTTTATAGGCAGAGAATTTAAGTAATGAACCAAAGTTCTTAATATTGCCTTGTTCATCTATAATACCAACACTATCGCCAATGAAATCACCATACATTGTAACAGTATTACTACTACATCTAATATTAAATACATCACAAGTCATATGTATCACACTCATTATAAAATTAATATTCTTACTACATTTAGCTATTTCATCAACTTTAATAACAAAGACAACATGAGCTATTCCTAAAACAGCAGCTTCATATAAAGTCTTTTGATAATCTAAAATATCTTTCTTCTTGCATATTTCTAAAACTAATGTTTTTTCTTCCATAACAACACCTTCTATTATACTGTCTATTACCATCAATTTCTATAAATTGTCACAGGTATTTATTTCATGTACATATTTTTTAAATTCAGCTCCACGTTCTTCACATTCTTTATATTGATCCCAAGAAGCACTAGCTGGACTAAGAAGTAGTATATCACCTTCTTCACTAATATTCCATGCCATTTTAAAGGCATCTTTTAAAAATTCATATTGATAAGTTGGAATATTCATTTTATCACCAAACTCTTTAACACGATTTCTACAACTACCAATAGCCATAATTGCTTTTACATTTTCTACACAATCGGTTAATTCATTAAAGTCTTGATTTCTCTCATAACCTCCTAAAAATAAAATAGTTGGTTGGTTAAAAGAAGATAAAGCAATTTGACAACACTTAATATTAGTAGCCTCTGTATCATTATAAAATTTCCTACCCTCAACTTCTGCCACAAATTCTAAACGATGTTCTACTCCTCCAAACTCTTTCAATACTTTACAAATAGCTTCATTACTAACACCAAGCTCTTTAACTACTAAAATAGCTGCCATAATATTTTCATAATTATGGTTACCAATTAATTTAATTTGGTTTAAATCAACTATCTTTTCATCATAATAATATATAAAATTATCTTTTATATAAGCCCCATTAATTTGGTTTTTACTAGAAAAATAATGAACTGTTGATTTAATATCTTTAGTAAGCATCATAGCTTCACTATTTTCCATATTAGTAATCGCAATATCATCTTTTGTTTGATTACTAAAAATACGTTTTTTTACTTCTTTATAATGATCATAAGTCTTCATAAACTCAAGATGAGCTTCACTAATATTTGTTAAAACCGCAATATTAGGATGATACTCTTTAACATTTTCCAATTGCTGACAACTAATTTCATCAACGATAATATCATTTTCTTCTAACTTATCTAAAAAACTGCATAATGGATAGCCAATATTACCAGCTAAATGTACACCCCTTCCATCTTTTTTTATAAACTTATAAATTAAAGTAGTAGTAGTAGTCTTACCATTAGTACCAGTAATTCCTATTAACTTAATATTTTTATCTTTAGGTATTAACCTATAAGCCATTTCAGTTTCATTTATAACTTCAATTCCAAGTTCTCTAGCCTTTAATACATACTTATGATCTATAGCTATACCAGGACTTTTAATTAAATATTGAAAACTGTTATCTAGTAAATCATCAGGATGTCCACCAAATATAAATTCTACACCCTTTTCTTTTAACTCATTTACTTTATCTGCATCTTTAGGATTCATTTCCTTAAAGTCGTTAACAATTACAGTATTATTTCTCTCAATCAAAAGTTTAGCTGCATCATAACCACTTCTAGCAAACCCCAATATTAATATCTTATTATTTTCAAACACATATACCACCCTCATATTAATTATACTATAAAAAAAGTAATATTTTGTCTAAAGATTGATAAATTTTTAAAAATATGTTATAATAAGTGTCCTTGAAAAAAGAGGGGGAAATAAATATGAAAATTATTACTTTATCCGAACAGCAGTTTACTAATTTTGCTAATAACCATAAATATAAAAGCATTTATCAAACCGTTAACTATGCCAAAGTAATGAAAATAGAAGGTTATGATTATCATCTATTAGGATTTATTAGTAATAGTAATGAATTAATTGGTGCAACGATGATATTATATAAAAAGGTATTTTTAAATTATAAAATGGCCTATGCCCCATTTGGATTTTTAGTAGATTACTCCGATAATGATTTAGTTGAAGAATTAACAAATCGTTTAAAATTGTTATTAATGAAGCAAAAATTTATTTACTTAAAAATAAATCCAAATATTCATTGTTCTGAAAGAGATAAAGATGGAAATATAATTTCATATAACCCTGAAGTCAATGATATTTTAGAAATACTTCAAAGAAATGATTATACCCATAAGGGATTTAATAACTATTTTGAAAATGAAAAACCAAGATGGAACGCTATAGTTAAACTGACAGCTTCAAATAAAAATATATACAAAAATCTAAGTAAGCAAACAAGAAATAAAATTAATAAAGCTATTAAATGTGGTATAGAAATTGAAGAAGGTACACACGAAGATTTTTCAACATTATATGAGTTTATTAAAAAGAAACATGATCGTAGTTTAAAATACTATAATAATATTTTAAAAGAATATGGTAAAGATGCTAAAATATATCTAGCTAAATTAAATACAGAAAAATATGTATCACTAAGTAAAGATTTATATGAAAAAGAATTAGATATTAATGAAACTTTAAACCAAAAACTACAAGAAGTAAGTAGAAAAGGTAAAGATATAACTAGTTTTATAAATAAAAAGATGGAATCAGATAAAAAGGTATCTAACTATCAAGCTAATCTTATTCAAGCAACCAGTCTACTTAGTAAATATCCAAAAGGAATAACTATAGGTGGATTATTAGCCATAAAGTATAATAACGAACTAGATATGATTATTGAAGGATTTGATAATAATTATAGAAGTTTTAATTCAAACTATTTATTAAAGTGGGAAATAATTAAACAAATAAATCAACAAGGATATCAATATTTTAATTTAAATGGTATAGTTGGAGAATTTAAAGAAAAAAACAAATATTCTGGATTAAACGAAATGAAACTAGGTTTCAATGCACAAGCATTAGAATTTATTGGAGAATTTGATTTAATCATAAATAAAACAGTATATAATTTATATGTAAAGAAAAAAGAGAAAAATAAATAAAATTTTTCTCTTTTGATATTAAAAAAACTCTAAGTAATCTTAGAGTTTTTTAGTTGTATTTAGTTACGAATTAAGCATCAATTTTGCTAACTGAACCAGCACCAACAGTACGTCCACCTTCACGGATAGAGAACTTAGTTCCTTGTTCAAGAGCAATTGGGTGAATTAATTCAACTGTCATACTAACGTTATCACCTGGCATAACCATTTCAACTCCAGCAGGAAGAGTAATAACTCCTGTTACGTCTGTAGTTCTGAAATAGAATTGAGGACGATAGTTATTGAAGAATGGAGTATGACGTCCACCTTCTTCTTTACTAAGAACGTAAACTTCAGCTTCGAACTTAGTATGTGGTGTAACTGTTCCTGGTTTAGCAAGAACTTGACCACGTTCAACTTGTTCACGAGAAATACCACGAAGTAATACTCCAGCGTTATCTCCAGCTTGAGCAAAGTCTAATTGTTTACGGAACATTTCAATTCCTGTAACAACTGTTTTTTGAGTAGGTTTGATACCAACGATTTCAACTTCATCGTTAAGTTTTAATTCTCCACGTTCAACACGTCCTGTAACAACAGTTCCACGACCAGTGATTGTGAATACATCTTCAATACTCATTAAGAATGGTTTTTCAGTATCACGAACTGGAGTTGGAATCCATTCATCAACTGCATCCATTAATTGTTTAATAGATTCTACATATTTAGGGTCTCCTTCAAGAGCTTTTAATGCAGATCCACGAATAATTGGAGTATCGTCTCCTTCAAATCCGTATTCATTTAATAAATCACGAACTTCCATTTCAACTAACTCTAATAATTCTTCATCGTCAACCATATCACATTTGTTTAAGAATACTACCATTCTAGGTACTCCAACTTGACGAGCAAGTAAGATATGTTCACGAGTTTGAGCCATAGGTCCATCAGTAGCAGCAATAACTAAGATTGCTCCATCCATTTGAGCTGCACCTGTAATCATATTTTTTACATAGTCAGCATGTCCTGGACAGTCAACGTGAGCATAATGACGTTTTGCAGTTTCATACTCAACGTGAGCAGTATTAATAGTAATACCTCTTTCTCTTTCTTCAGGAGCCTTGTCGATATCAGCGAAATCAACTGCAGATCCTAATACTTTTGTAATAGCAGCTGTTGTAGTAGTTTTACCATGGTCTACGTGACCAATTGTTCCTACGTTAACATGTGGTTTTGAACGATCAAATTTAGCTTTTGCCATATTTAATTTCCTCCTTTTTTATTTATACATCTTATATTTTATCTAACAATTGAACTTTTTTCAACTGTTTTGATACATTTTATCATTTCTGACAAAATATTTATAACAACAAGGTATAAATGAATATACCCTGTTATTAGTTAATTTTAATTACCACTTTTTTTGATAATATCTTCAGCAATATTTTTAGGTACTTCTTCATAGTGATCGAATACCATAACGAAGTTACCACGTCCTTGTGTATTAGAACGTAAGCTTGTAGCATAACCAAACATTTCTGAAAGTGGTACCATAGCATCAAGTCTTACTGCATTTCCAACAGATTCTTGACCAAGTGGACGTCCACGACGACTAGTTAAGTCACCCATAACATTACCAAAATATTCATCTGGTGTAGTTACTTCAACTTTCATAATTGGTTCAAGAAGTACTGGATGACATTTATTTTTAGCTTCTTTTAAAGCAAAGCTTGCAGCAATCTTAAATGCCATTTCGTTAGAGTCTACATCATGGTAAGAACCATCAAATAATGTAGCCTTAACATCAATCATAGGATATCCAGCAAGTACTCCAGTTTGAAGTGCTTCTTGTAATCCCTTATCTACTACTGGGATGTATTCACGTGGAACAACACCACCAACGATAGCATCAACAAATTCATATCCCTTATCAGGATTTGGCTCAAATTTAACCCATACGTGACCATATTGTCCACGTCCACCAGATTGTTTAATATATTTACCTTCACAATCAGCAGCTTGACGTAATGTTTCACGATAAGCAACTTGAGGTTTACCAATATTAGCTTCTACTTGGAATTCATCCTTCATACGAGTAACTAAAACATCTAAGTGAAGTTCTCCCATACCAGCAATAACAGTTTGACCTGTTTCTTGATCAGTATGTACTCTAAATGTTGGATCTTCTTCAGCTAATTTTTGTAATGCAATTCCCATTTTTTCTTGGTCAGCTTTTGTTTTTGGTTCAACAGCTACTTCGATAACTGGTTCTGGGAATTCCATTGATTCAAGAATAACTGGTTTCTTTTCATCACATAATGTATCTCCAGTAGTAGTATTCTTAAGACCTACTATAGCAGCAATATCACCTGTGTATACATCAGTTATTTCTGTTCTGTTATTAGCATGCATTAATAATAAACGTCCTACACGTTCTTTAATATCCTTAGTTGAGTTTAATACATAAGATCCACTAGATAAGTGTCCAGAATAAACTCTGAAGAATGTTAAACGTCCAACGAATGGATCAGTCATAACTTTGAATGCTAATGCACTAAATGGTTCATTATCAGATGGATGTCTAACTGCTGGATTACCATCTAAATCAGTTCCTTCGATACTTGCGATATCAGTAGGAGCTGGTAAATAATCGATAACAGCATCAAGTAATAATTTGATACCCATGTTACCTAAAGCAGTTCCACACATAACTGGGAAGAATTTGACATCAAGAGTTCCACGACGGATAGCTCTCTTAATCATTTCTACAGTTACTTCTCCACCTTCTAGATAAGTTTCCATTAATTCATCATCATATTCAGCAACAGCTTCAACTAAATCATTATGTTTAGCTTCAGCAATAGCCTTTAATTCAGCTGGAATTTCAATTTCCTTAGCTTCTTCTTCTTGTTTACCATCATATTCATAAGCTTTCATAGTAACAAGATCGATAACTCCATGGAATTCATCTTCAGCACCAATTGGCCATTCAATAGGTTTAGCATTAACTCCTAATCTAGAGTCAATAGTACCAAGAGTATATTCGAAGTTTGCTCCCATTTTGTCCATCTTATTAGCAAAGATAATACGTGGTACAGAGAATTCAGTAGCTTGACGCCATACTGTTTCAGTTTGTGGTTCAACACCAGCTTGTGAATCAAGTAAAGCTACAGCGCCATCTAGTACTCTTAAACTACGACTAACTTCAACAGTAAAGTCTACGTGTCCTGGAGTATCGATGATATTCATACGATAACCCTTCCAGTAAGCTGTAGTTGCTGCAGAAGTAATAGTAATTCCACGTTCTTGTTCTTGTTTCATCCAGTCCATTTGACTAGCACCATCATGTGTTTCACCAATTTTATGGATTTTCTTTGTATGGAATAATACACGTTCAGTGGTAGTTGTTTTACCAGCATCAATGTGTGCCATAATTCCAAAATTTCTTGTTTTGTCTAATGACGTTTCACGAGCCATATATTAATCCTTTCCTACCAACGATAATGTGCAAATGCCTTATTAGCTTCTGCCATTCTGTGGGTATCTTCACGTTTTTTAACTGCTGCTCCAGTTCCGTTTGAAGCATCAATAATTTCATTAGCAAGGTTTTCAGCCATACCTTTTCCGCCTCTTAATCTTGCATAATTAACTAACCAACGTAGTCCTAAAGCTTGACTTCTGTCTTTGCTAACTTCTACTGGTACTTGGTAGTTAGAACCACCAACACGACGAGATTTAACTTCAAGAAGTGGTTTAATATTTTCTAATGCTTTATTGAAAACATCTAGAGGATTTTCTCCAGTTTTTTCTTTTATAATATCAAAAGCATCATATAAAATTGTTTCAGCTTTTCCTCTTTTACCACCAATCATCATACGATTAATTAATTTAGTAACAACTTTTGAATTGTATATAGGATCTGCTAAAACATCTCTCTTAACTGCTTGTCTTTTACGCATAATTGTATCCTCCCTTCATCAATCTATATTGTTTATTTTACTTTTTAGGTCTTTTAGCACCGTATTTACTACGAGCTTGTTTTCTATCTTTAACTCCAGCAGTATCTAAAGTACCACGAATGATGTGATAACGAACTCCGATTAAGTCCTTAACACGTCCACCACGAACTAAAACAACACTGTGCTCTTGTAAGTTATGTCCTTCACCAGGAATATAAGTATCAACTTCTTTTCCATTAGATAAACGAACACGAGCATATTTTCTTAATGCTGAGTTTGGTTTCTTTGGTGTTTTAGTACCTACACGAGTACATACTCCACGTTTTTGTGGGCTATTTAATTCAGTAGTTTTTCTTTGGATTGTATTAAGTCCAAATCCTAACACTGGAGATTTACTCTTTCTTACTTTATCAGTTCTATTTTTTCTAACTAATTGTTGCACTGTAGGCATATAATATCTCTCCTTTCTTTACACATATCCAGGTGTGTCATTTTTCTTTCTAAATATAAGTTTTGCCTAAACAAAACCTAAATTTATCAGTAGCTATAATATAACATTCTTAATACCAAATGTCAACAAATTTTATCTTTTTTTGCTTATTTTATATACCTAAATTAGAAGCACCAATAGATATTAAAATAATAGCTATAAAAAATAATACTAGAAATGCTAACAAAACACCAAGTCCCCAACCACGATTATCCAATTTAAACATGTTATCACCTCTAATAAATATATTATATGATATTTAATAGAAAAATAAAAGTACCTAAAAATAAAAAAGATATGCAACTTAAGTTGCATACCTTTTTTACAGTTTGCCTCTTCTATTTATTTTCACTTTTTTTTGAATTAATACTATCAAAATAATTAAAATAATAGTGGAAATTATTATTGTAGTAATAAATAAATATTTACTATCTTTGCTATTTTTATTTTTTTCATTTATGGTATTATTTTTATTTAAACTATTATCACCTTTAGTACTTTCAGAAACATTATATTCTGCATCTGATACTAATTCCTTAGGAACCTCCTTATTTGACATAACATAAACACTATTATGATTTATTTCAAATTCATAATAACCATCTTCTGTCATACCAATACCCTTCGCTGTTTCATAATATTTATCACCATCATGAAAATAAACGTATAATGAATCATAGCCACTAGAATATCTAAAAGTATATTCTGCTTTTATTCTTACTTTTGCTTTACCAGGTAATAATCCATTATCTTGAAACTCTAGTGAAATATAATTTTCGTCATCCTCCAAATTTTCATCGTAAAAAATGCTAGTAATTAACTTAGTATCTATATTTTTAGTTTCATTAACTATATCTTTACCATTCCATATCCACTGAATCCCATTACTTTCTACATAAATTGTTTTATTTGTATTTTTTATAGTATCAAACACTTCCTTTGGCACTATTGTGTTTTGAATACCATCTATCATAATAATTGCATTATCAGAAGCAGATCGAATTTTTTCTATTAAATCCTCAGCAATAGTTGATGTAGTAACATCATATTTAAATTCATCAACTATTTCAAAATAACCGTATTTTAAATCATTCATATCAATATTAGTTGTTGTCAAACATTTATTAAGGCAACTATTAGAAGTATTTCCTGCATTATCCATCATTTCTATCTTAAAGATTACATACTTTCCACTAATACTATATTGATCAAATACTATATTTGCCTTATATTTTTTAGTTAATTCATCATACGATAAATTCACAACTTTTTTTGTATTTAAATCTATTTTGCCATTACTATCTACTTTATACAACTCAGCATTAATTTTTGATATTCCGCTAATATCATCCTTAGCAGTTACAAATATATCTATTAATGAAGGTGCAGAAAAACTTTTTTTGCTTAACTCAACCTGTTCTACAACTGGAGCAGTTACATCATTTTGAGAATTTGAAACTACAAACTTATAAATGCCCAATGTACAATTAATAGTACCTTTTTCACAAAAATATTTTGTTTGCGAATTAGATGCTTCATTTAACGAATAATCTACATACTTATCTCTATAATCATTTTCTAATGATACAAAAGAAATAAAATAATCGCCATCATTTTGTGGAGCTACATATTTGGCAGCATAATATCCAGTAGATGGTTCATAATATAAATTTAGTCTATCATTTATATTAACGCCATTAGAAATAGACGAAATATTAGCTACAACAGTTCTCAAAACTTTTGTTTGATCCGTTTCAACTGAAATTTTTATTGTATCTCCACCATTCACTTCAGTTTTATCAAAATAAATATTTTTTATTATTGGCTTAAATTCTATTTGTTCATCGCCATTTATCTTTAATAATGTATTACTGAAATCAAAATAAGACTCTTCAAAATGAACAGCATTATCATTATGCATAGCATATCTTGAACTATTAGATGCCTTATCAATTAAATCAATTGAATAAATAATAAATGTATTTGATTTTACATTATTTGGAATTATTACAAAAGGTTTGCCATTAATATCATATATAGTTGTATAGAAATAATCTTTACCATCTACACTGTGATATAATATCGTTCCAGTTGAAACACCAGAAACTTCATCTTTAACTACTAAATCCAAATAGAGCTTATCGCCTTTTGAACATTCAGTTATATTATCTGTATAAGATATTGATGATAAAATTGGTCCATTATTATCAACCGTTACTGCATAAACAAATATTGGTAAACACAATAACGCAACAAAAATTAAAAAAAATGTTTTTTTCATAAATCCTCCTCTATTATATAATAATATATCATTTATAATTTTAAATATCAATATTGGTACTTAGAAATGTTAATTGTCATTATCAAAATAAATGCATAATATAAAAATTAATTGTTATATCAACCATATATAGTATTATTAAGTGCTTATACATGCATTTAATAACTAAATAATTTCAGCAAAATTATAAAATCTATGTAACAATTATCAATTATCTATATCTATACGCACTATTTATAATAATAAATAATTATATTAAAAAATATTTCTTTCTTAATGTTATTGTTATTAGATTTCTACATGCATAGATAACAATTTACTAAGTTCCACATAAAAAAGAAGAGTTTACATAAACTCCTCTTCTCAGAGTGTTAACAAAGTTCAATACTCTGAAGATTCAACTTAAGAAAGTTGAATTTCATTATTGTATAGTTCCTGATAATAAGGATTATCTTTCAGTAATTCATAATGTGTACCAACACCAGCTATTTTACCATCATGAACAACCATAATTTTATTACAGTCTTTAATAGTAGACAATCTATGAGCAATAATTAGTATTGTATAATCTTTAGAAATAGATGATATTGATTCCTGAATTTCACGCTGAGTAATATTATCAAGTGCACTTGTAGCCTCATCAAACAAAATAATTTTACTCTTCTTAAGTAAAGCACGAGCTATAGCTATTCGCTGCTTTTGACCACCTGATAAATTAACCCCACCTTCACCTAAAATAGTATCATATTTATCAGGCAAACTATCAATAAAATCATCAATTCTAGCTAACCTACATGCTTCCTTGATATCTTTCATTTTTATATTATCACCAAGTAACATAAAATTTTCTTTAATAGAAAAATTAAAAAGATAAGGATTTTGAGAAATAATCGAAATATTATTACGAATAGAATTACGATCTAAAGTATTAATATCAACACCATCAATAAAAATACTATTATCATTTATATCATAACTCTTATTAAGTAAATTAAAGATTGTACTTTTCCCACTACCTGAAGCTCCAACTATTGCTACAGTATCATTAGCTTCAATTGTAAAATTAATATCCTTCAATACTAATTTTTCATTATAACCAAATGATACATTTCTAAATTCAATAGATCCATTAATATTTCTAAGTTTAACATCACCATATTGTTCAACAGGAAAATAATTATCATCCATAATACTAAATATTCTATCTCTAGCTACTTTATATTCAGTATAATATTCTTTAACTGTATTTATATTAAATATCAAACTAAATATTTCATATCTATACATATAAATAATAATTAAATTAGTAACTGATAAATAATTATTACTAGCTAAATAAATACCTACAAAAATAACTAAAAAAGTAGTTAAATATTCTATTGTTTTTGATAGCTTCCATATATTATCATGTTGCATTTTCAATTTAGTATCATACTTATTAGATTGACTCATAGAAGAGGAAGCTATATTAGAAATTGATGGCACTATATTTAATAGTTTAATATCCCTTATACCATGCATAATTTCATTTAAAATTGTAGTATTTTTATCTTGAATTTCACTATAATCTTTTCTTAAAGTTTCATATCTTTTATATAACTTTTTCTCTATAAAATATACAGATACAACTCCCACTAAATAAATAATTCCCAATATATAGTTTAAGAAAAATACATATATTAAAATAACAAGATTAGTAACTACTGCAAAAGCATTATATTGAACAACACTAAGTATTCTAGAAATACTAGCTGGATCATCTCTTAATTTTTGTTGAAATTCACCAGAACTAATTCTATCAAAATTAACTACTTTTAAACTAAAGATTCTATCCAATATATCTTTTCTTAAATAATATAATAATTTTTCTTTTGTACCCATATATATTTTATTATTTAAATGATTTAAAACAATATTATTAATTGCATATAAAATATAAAAAACAGAAAACCAGATAGCCATTTTATAATTTAATTCCGTAATACTAGTTAATAAATTAGCTTCTATTATGGGTCTAAAAATATCAGTTACAGATATTATTAAGATTATAATAGCTATAATTATTATTCGACCTTTTACTTTACTAAAATATTTTCTCATACTATTATTATTCATAAATTTATCCTCAATTTTCAATCATATCGGGATGAAGTCCTAATTTTTTAACTAAATATCCTGCATTTACTTGTTTAATCATTTCTTTTGATAATCTATAATTTTCTATTTTATCCATAGCATTACTAATAACATCATCTCTAATATTATCATTATCAAAATTATCAACTTCTAGTCCATCTTCAAGTAAGATATATTTATCATCCACTTCAACAAATACTTTCATCATATCACCTGATAATATTAATCAAATTTCACACCTGGATTTTTATCAGCAGGTGATTGCCAATTAATATTATATCTTTCTTTTAAAATTCTTTTTTCTATTTCCCAACGTGTAGTAGCTGAACCAAATTTACTTACTTTAGAACCATTATCATCAATATACATTAAACCCCTTTTTATCATTTCCTGATCAACTTCATCTTTTATCTCATCTAAATACTTGTCAACCATTTTATCTTTGCTATCTAATTCTTGTATTTTATTATCTATTTTATTAATTAAATCACTTATTTTATCACTATTTACATGATTAACATCATTTTTTTGTGGTAATGTAACATTTTTATCATTCAAAAAGTTTTCCAAATCAAACACTTTAATATCATTTATTTCTAACACAGGATATTCTACATTTGATTCTACATACTCTAAATTTTCTTCTTCTAATGTTGAATCTCTTCTAATATTATTAATATCATAATAACATATTAAAGACTTAATATAATAACCATAAGTATCATATAACTTATCAATAGAACGAGTAGCAATATAAAACTTTATTTTCTGAGCAACACCAGATGACAACATACTATTAAATCCAACAATCTCATTTAAAATATCAAAATTATCTAGAATTATATTATATTTGGTCTTTGAATTGTTAATTAATATGTCAAATAATTGTGTAATAAAAATTTCTACTAACGTACTAAGATATGTATTTTCATCTTTACTTATAATGAAAATAGCAGTTGGTTTAGTAACAATATCTTCATAATTAAATGTAGTTTTTGAAAGTAAGTTATTTAATTTTTCACGTATAACATATAATTTAAACTTTTGACGTGCAACAGACACAATACTACCTCTAGTTTCCATTGGAGCTAATAATGTCGTTGACGCAGCTGTATAAGCCTTAGAATTTCTACCTTTATATTCAAAATAATGTGTAAGTAAATCTTTATCACCATATCTTACATTTAAAGAATCAAATAATGCATTAACACTATTAAAATTAACTTCATCTTCTTTAGCATCATCAAATAAACTAAGTACTAATCCTGTAAAAAAGTCACAAGCACTATTTTCCCAAAATGGATCTTTACTAGCTTTATCATGAAAAATAGGAACAGCTAATTTATTAATGCTATCTAAAGCAGCATCTACATTTCCACTCTTATATAAAGTATAAGGATACTTTAAAGGATTCCATCCTACACTTTTATTTAAATCTTTTAAATTAAGTGTAATAATATTATAATCTTTATTTTTTAATGTCTCATAATATTTGCTAATATATTCTTCTTTAGTATCAAGTATAATTATATTTTCATTATTATCTATTTGTTCTTCCACTAATGGAAACATGAAACTCTTTGTTTTACCTGATGAAATATCACCAGATACTACTATATTTCTATTTTGTTTAATTATATTTTCCAATATCTCTTTTTTCATATTTTCTTTTTAATACCCTCTCTTCTTCAGTCAAATTTTCTAATACTTCCCTATTAGAAACTTCTTTCTGCATAATTAACAGTCTATCGTATTGTTTTTTTAATATATACATTCTCTCTTCTATTTCTTTTTTCTTCTTTATAATTATCTCTTCATCTAAACAATCTTTATATCTAACAATCTCATCGAGTGTGAAATCTAATGATTTAAGCATCTTAATAAATTCACAATCAATAATATCATCATCACTATAATATCTATATCCAGTAAATGTATCTATTTTACTTGGCTTTAAAACATCACATTCATCATAGTATCTTAAAGTTTTAACTGGTATATCAACTAGTTTAGAAAATTCTCCTATTTTGTAAAACATAAGTTAACAAGTATTACACTTTCCTCCTTTCAGCATGAATATATCACTCCAGTAGACTGGAGAGTCAACAAATATTTATAGAAAAAAAGATAAAACTAAGTTTATCTTAAAAATACTCCTAAAATTATCATGCCACAACTTAATAAACCGGTAACAAGACCAAGTAACCACATACCACCAAATCCCATATTATGAGTATTATTATTTACTACACTAGTTTCATTAGTTATACTATTACCTTCTACATCAATAGTACCATTAGCCATAGCTTCTACCATAGCATCAACTTGTTTTTCAGCATCAGATGATTTATTTATTGGTTTAAATTTTTTTGGTGAAACCAAAGCTTTTTGAACATCATCTATTGTTATTTTTCCATCATTATAATCAAAATAAAGTTGTTGTATATCTACCAATGGTTTAATAATTCTATTTTTATAACATTGAACAAAAGCCTGAAAATAAATCATATCTTCAATATGCTGCATTACATTATTATATTTATCAAGATGTTCCATATTATCAGGATTTTTCTCAACATATTGAAAATATTCAAAAGATTTATTCATATTATCCCAACAATTAGTCAAATAATCTTCATCTGAAGATGATACTTCCCTACCATTTCTCTTATCAGAATCAATTTTTTCTTTTAGATTATAATATTTTTCTTGAGCTTTAACACAAGAATCATGTGCTAAAGCAATTGGATTTCCCACATTAATCAATTCATCAATATAATGATATAAATTACAATTATCGAAATAATCATACATTGACTTATTAGAATTATAAACAGATCTATTTTTCATAATAACACACTCCTATTTTATTTTATATTTTTATTCTACCCCCCCCCCAGGCAATTTTGTCAACTATATGTTATCATTTATGACAAAAAAAAGAAGAGTTTACATAAACTCTTCTTCTAATGTTTCTAATGGTTCTTCATCAGCAAATTGACTAGCAAGTTCAAAATCTACATCTTTGTACATTTTAGCACCTGTTCCAGCTGGAATTAATTTACCAATAATAACATTTTCTTTTAATCCTTGTAAATGATCAACCTTACCACGAATAGCAGCATCTGTTAATACTCTTGTTGTCTCTTGGAAGCTTGCTGCAGATAAGAATGATTCAATTTCAAGAGATGCTTTAGTAATACCTAGAAGTACTGGTCTACCAGTAGCTGGTTTCTTACCACTAATAATAGCTTCCTTGTTAGCTTTAGTAAAGTCATAGAAATCAACCATAGCACCAGGTAAGAATCTAGTACCACCACCATCTACAATACGAATTCTACTAATCATCTTACTAGCAATAACTTCAATATGCTTATCAGAAATATCAACACCTTGACTACGATAAGTATTTTGAACTTCTTTTAAGATATACTCTTGTGTAGTAAGTGGGTCAGTAACAGCAAGTAATTCTTTAGGGCTAATAGCTCCTTCAGTTAATTTCTCACCAGCTACTACCTTAGAACCTTTTTCTACACGAAGTTTAGATCCATAATTAGTAACATGTTCTTTAGTTTCAACATCATTCTTAATAGATATTCTAAATTTACCATGATCTTCATCAATCTTAGTAACTGTACCATCAATTTCAGCAATAGTAGCTTTTCCTTTTGGTATACGAGCTTCGAATAATTCTTGTACACGAGGAAGACCTTGTGTGATATCTTCTCCACCAGCAACACCACCAGTATGGAATGTTCTCATGGTTAACTGAGTACCAGGTTCACCGATTGATTGAGCAGCCATAACACCGATAGCTTCACCAACTTCTACTAAGTTACCAGTAGCTAAGTTCTTACCATAACATTTTTGACATACACCATTGTGAGTACCACAAGTTAAGATTGTACGAATTTCTACTTCTTCAATACCAGCATCTACTATTTTATCTGCTAATTGATCAGTAACATAAGTTAATTTATCACAAATAACTTCTTTAGTTGTTGGATTAATTACTTTCTTATTAGTATATCTACCAACAATTCTATCTCTTAATGATTCAATAACACTACCAGTCTTATCGTTAATAAATGCACGAACTACAACACCTTGGTCAGTTCCACAATCTTCTTCACGAACGATAATGTCATGACTTACATCAACTAAACGACGAGTTAAGTATCCAGAATCGGCAGTCTTTAATGCAGTATCGGCACTACCTTTACGAGCACCATGAGTACTTAAGAAGAACTCTGATACTGATAATCCTTCTTTGAATGAAGATAATACTGGGATTTCAACACTTTCTCCATTTGGTTTAGCCATCAAACCACGCATACCTGCAACCTGTGTAAAGTTAGAAATATTACCACGTGCTTTAGAGTGCATCATCATGAAGATTGGGTTATCTAAATCAGCATTAGCTTTTTCTTGAAGTTCTGCTTGAACTTTATCCTTAGCAGCATTCCATGTTTCAACTACTTTTTCATATCTTTCTTGATCAGTAATTAAACCACGTTTATATTGTTTGTTAATATTATCAACAATTTTTTGAGCTTCAGCTACAATTTCTGGTTTCTTATCACTACTTACAACATCAGCCATAGATACTGTAATACCAGCTATTGTTGAATATTTAAATCCTAAGTCTTTTAACTTATCAAGCATGATAGAAGTTTCAGTTGTTTTATAACGTTTAAATACTTGAGCAATTACCTTCTCTAATACACCTTTAGCAAAAGGTTTAACAAGAGGCATACTAGCAATTACTTCTGGAATATTTTGTCCCATTTCAATGAAATATTTATTTGGTGTAATATTTTGAATATTATCATCAGTTGGTTCATTAATAAATGGGAATGAATCTGGTAAAATTTCATTAAATTTAATCTTACCAACTGTAGTTACTAAGTATTTACCATGTTGTTCTTCAGTAAATAATTTATACTTAAATGAATCAACAGGTATAGCTATTCTTGTATGAAGTGTAATTTCTCTTCTTTCATAAGCCATTAAAGCTTCATTTGTATTTTTGAATAATCTTCCTTCACCTGGAAGACCAGCTTTTTCCATAGTAATATAGTAGTTACCTAAAACCATATCCTGGCTTGGTGTAACAATAGGGTCTCCAGATTTTGGATGTAAGATGTTATTAGCACCTAACATTAAAAGTCTAGCTTCTGCTTGAGCTTCTTCTGATAAAGGTACGTGTACAGCCATCTGGTCACCATCGAAGTCAGCATTAAATGCAGTACAAACAAGTGGATGTAAACGAATAGCTTTACCACCAATTAGAATTGGTTCAAATGCTTGAATACCAAGTCTATGAAGTGTAGGAGCACGGTTTAATAATACTGGATGCTCTTTAATTACTTCTTCAACAACATCCCAAACTACAGGATCCTGATTATCTATTAATTTCTTAGCAGCTTTAATATTGTGAGCAATATCTTTACTTACTAATCCATGAATAACATGTGGTTTAAATAATTCAAGTGCCATTTCTTTAGGAATACCACATTGATACATCTTAAGTGATGGACCAACAACGATAACGCTACGACCAGAATAGTCAACACGTTTTCCTAATAAGTTTTGACGGAAACGACCTTGTTTACCTTTCAACATACTAGAAAGTGATTTTAAAGGTCTGTTACCAGCACCAGTTACACTTCTACCACGACGTCCGTTATCAAATAAAGCATCAACTGCTTCTTGTAACATACGTTTTTCATTTTGAATAATGATAGATGGAGCACCTAAGTCAATTAATTTCTTTAAACGGTTATTACGGTTAATAACACGACGATATAAATCATTTAAATCACTAGTTGCAAATCTACCACCATCAAGTTGAATCATTGGTCTAAGTTCAGGTGGAATAACTGGAATACAATCTAAAATCATCCATTCAGGTTTATTTCCAGATTTATAGAATGCATCAAGCACATCTATTCTCTTTAATAATCTAACACGTTTTTGTCCTTGTGCTTCTTCTAGTTCTTTAGTTATTTCATTAATTTCTTTTTCAAGATCAACTTTCTTTAATAACTCTTTAATAGCTTCAGCACCCATACCTACTTTAAAAGTATTTCCATACTTTTCATAGTAAGCACGATATTCTTTTTCAGATAAAGTTTGTTTATTTTCAAGTGGAGTATTTCCTTTATCAATTACTACATAACTAACAAAGTATAATACTTCTTCCAAATCTCTTGGACTCATATCAAGTACAAGACCCATACGAGATGGAACTCCTTTAAAGAACCAAATATGTGATACAGGAGACGCAAGCTCAATGTGTCCCATTCTCTCACGTCTTACCTTACTACGTGTAACTTCTACACCACAACGATCACATACGATATTTTTATAACGAACACGTTTGTATTTACCACAAGCACATTCGAAATCTTTAGTTGGTCCAAAGATTTTTTCACAGAACAAACCATCACGTTCTGGTCTTAATGTTCTATAGTTAATAGTCTCAGGTTTTTTAACCTCACCATAACTCCATTCACGAATTTTCTCAGGAGATGCAATACCAATTTTTAGAGCATCAAATTTATCTACTGCTATCATTTTTATTCATCCCCTTCCATTAAATCTTGTTCAATCATATCTTCATCAAAATCTAAATCAAAATCATCTTCGTCATCAAATTCACTATCTTCTTCGTAATCTTCATCTGCTGCTTCATTATTAGGAATTAATGGTGCATCAATTTCATTTTCATTAGAATTTGTTTCATCTTTATTTTCATCTTGTTCTAATTGTTTTAAATCTAATTCATTACCTTCATCATCTATTATTGAAATATCAAGTCCTAATGCTTGGAATTCTTTCATTAATACTCTAAATGACTCTGGCATACCAGCTTGATTTATTTCCTCACCCTTAACAATTGATTCATATACTTTAACACGTCCAAGTACATCATCAGATTTGTAAGTAATGATTTCTTGTAATGTATGAGCAGCACCATATGCTTCTAGTGCCCAAACTTCCATTTCACCAAATCTCTGTCCACCAAATTGAGCTTTACCACCAAGAGGTTGTTGTGTAACTAATGAGTAAGGTCCAGTAGAACGAGCATGAAGTTTATCATCAACCATGTGGTGTAGTTTAATCATGTACATAACACCAACTGATATACGATTATCAAAAGGTTCACCAGTACGACCATTGTAAAGAACAGTCTTACCATCTTCATCCATTCCAGCTTCCTTCATCATATCAATGATATCTTGGTTAGAAGCACCATCAAATACTGGAGTTGCAAAATGAACATTTAATTTCTTAGCAGCCATACCTAAGTGTAGTTCTAGGATCTGTCCAATGTTCATACGGCTTGGTACACCTTGTGGATTTAACATGATATCAACTGGAGTACCATCTGGTAAATATGGCATATCTTCACTTGGTAAAATCAATGAAATAACACCCTTATTACCATGACGTCCAGACATCTTATCACCAATTTGAATCTTACGTTTTTGAGCTATATATACACGAATTACTTTACTAACACCAGCAGGTAATTCATCATTATCTTTTCTTGAATAAATCTTAACATCGTGAACAATACCTTCTCCACCATGTGGAACACGTAAAGATGTATCACGAACTTCACGAGTTTTTTCACCAAAGATTGCATGTAATAATTTTTCTTCTGAAGTAAGTTCAGCCATTCCCTTAGGAGTAACTTTACCAACAAGGATATCTCCTTCATGTACTTCAGTACCAATTATTACAATACCATTTTCATCTAAGTTACGACGAGCATCATCACCAACATTTGGAATATCACGTGTAATTTCTTCAGGTCCTAACTTAGTTTCACGACATTGCATTTGATAATCTTCAATATGAATTGAAGTATAAACGTCATCTCTAACTAATTTTTCATTTAAGATAACAGCATCCTCATAGTTATAACCATCAAAAGTCATGAATGCAACTACAACGTTTTTACCTAAAGCAAGTTCACCTTGATCCATACTTGGTCCATCAGCTATAACATGTCCACGTTCAACTTTTTCACCAACTTGAACTATTGGTCTATGATGATAACATGAATCCTGGTTAGATTCTTCAAAGTTAGCTAAATAATATGTATCTTTTCCAGTTTTATTTTTAATAACTATTTGTTTAGCATCAACATATTCAACTATACCATCAGCTTTTGCTTTAATAGCTGCACCACTATCACGAGCAGCAATATATTCAACACCAGTTCCAACAAGTGGAGCTTCAGCCTTTAATAATGGTACTGATTGACGTTGCATGTTAGCACCCATTAGTGCACGAGTAGCATCATCGTGTTCCAAGAATGGAATACAACTTGTTGTAACAGCTACTACTTGTTGTGGACTAACATCAATATAATCTACTTGTTCTGGTTTTACTAAGATTGTATCTCCTCTAAAACGAGCAGAAACTAAATTATCAGTCATTACATTTTCTTCATTAGTTGATACAGTTGATTCAGAAATAATAACATCATTTTCTTCATCAGCTGTTAAATAATCAACTTGATCAGTAATCTTACAGTTTTCTACTTTACGATATGGAGTCATAATAAATCCATATTCATCTACTTTAGCATAACTTGCTAAAGATGTAATAAGTCCAATATTAGCACCTTCAGGAGATTCAATAGGACATATTCTACCATAGTGAGAAGGGTTAACATCACGTACTTCCATACCAGCACGATCACGAGATAATCCACCAGGTCCTAAAGCAGATAAACGACGTTTATTAGTAAGCTCACTGATAGGGTTAATCTGATCCATGAATTGAGATAATTGGCTAGATCCAAAGAACTCTTTCATAGCAGCAGTAACAGGTCTAATATTAATTAAAGTCTTAGGTGTTACTTCTTCCATTTCTTGAGTAGTCATTCTTTCACGAATAACTCTTTCCATACGACTTACACCAATTCTAAATTGATTTTGTAATAATTCACCAACTTGACGAATACGACGATTTCCTAAATGATCGATTTCATCATATTCACCAACACCCTCTAATAATGTTAAGTAATATGATACAGATGCATAAACATCAGAAATAGTAAGTCTCTTAACATCAAGAGTTTGATCATTACCTATAATAGTAAGTTTTTCTTTTTTATTATTAGGATTATATATCTTAACTTCTTGAATTTTATTAAATCCATCTAATTCTTCATTAATTTTAGCTTCTCTTACTCCGTAACCATCTTCAAAAATAGGTCTCAAAGTATCTAAAACATCCTTAGTTACTAAAGTATCCTTAGCTACTACTATTTCACCATTTACTTTAATATCTTCAGCTAATGTTTGATTAAGTAATCTATCTAATACATTTAATTTACGATTAAATTTATAACGACCAACTTTAGCTAAATCATAACGGAATTCATCAAAGAATCTAGTAATAATTTGATTTTTAGATGAATCAAGAGTAGCTGGTTCACCTGGTCTTAATTTTTCATAAATTTCGATTAATGCTTCATCTGTATTTCTAGTAGAATCTTTTAAAATAGTATTCTCAATATATTGATTTTTACCAAACATATCACGAATATCATCATCACTAGACAAACCAAAAGCACGTAACAATGTAGTTAAAGTTACTTTTCTAGTACGATCAATTCTAACATACAATACATCTCTTGCATCAGTTTCAAATTCTAACCAAGTTCCACGAGTTGGAATGATTTGAGATGTAATTAATTCTCTACCATTCTTATCGATTTCATGATTAAAATATACACTTGGAGAACGTACCAATTGACTAACAATAACACGTTCAGCACCATTAATAATGAACGTACCGCTATCAGTCATCAAAGGCATGTCACCTAAGAATATTTCTTGTTCCTTTACTTCTCCAGTTTCATGATTAAATAATCTAACTTCAACCTTAAGTGGAGCAGAATAAGTTGTTTCACGATCCTTACACTCTTTTATAGAAAATCTTGGCTCATCAAAATGATAGTCTCCAAATTCCAAAGATAGAGTTCCAGAAAAATTTTCTACGGGGAATAAGTCCTCAAATACCTCTTTAATACCAGTAGTAATAAACTCTTGGTAAGATTTGGTTTGGATTTCTAGTAAATCCTTTAGTTCGTAAGTATTTCTAATCTTAGAAAAGCTTCTTCTTTCACGATGGTCACCACATTTAATTATCTTATATGCCACTAAAATTCACCCCTATACATAATAATCAAAGAACATATTTATCCAAAAATAATACGTTGCCAATTTATATTATTAGCACACTTTTAACAACAAGTCAACGAATTTTACATTTTATAACAAAAAAACCTTTATTTTTTTCTAGTACCTGAACATTATATGTATCATTAAGATCTTTTATTAATGATTTAGCACCTTGATCTTTATGAATTACTAAAAATAATGCACCATCTAATTCTAAATGTTCCTTTGCTCCAAATAATATTTCATACACAATCTTTTTACCAGCTCTAATTGGTGGATTGGTAATTATGGTATTATATTTATCAATAATGTTTTCATAACAATTACTTTCTATAACTAGAGCATCGGCATTATTTTCTTTAATGTTCATTTTAGCTAAATGAAGAGCTCTTTTATTAACATCACACATAACCGCCTTATTGCCAGTTAACTTAGAAGCTATTATACCTATAGGTCCATAACCACATCCAACATCCAAAATTGAACCAGTTACTTCATCCCAAGGTATGTTTTCAAGTAATAATCTACTTCCGTAATCCAAATGTTCTTTGCAAAACACACCATTATCACTATAAAAACAGAATTTTTTATTAAGAATATCAACATCAAATTTTCTAATTTCACTTTTTAATTCAACATTATCAAAATATTGTGCCAAAGTACCCCTCCTAAAAAGTAAAAGAACTAACTATCATCAATATAATAGTTAGTTCTCCTTTCGTACCTATATAATACACCAGAAGTTAATTTTTTTCAAGATATTTTTTTCTAAAGATAATATTCTTACTTTACTTATAAATAAAAAAATGATATAATATGAGCCATTAAAAAGAGGTGTATTCAATGACTCATACATACGAAGAAATTAAAGTTTACATTAATGATAATTTTGATTATTTAAATTTAAGTGAAAAAGAGGAAGAAAGATATATAAAATTTATAAATAAAATGGATAATTATATTAATACTCATCCAAACAAATTCGTTAGTGACACTTTTATTTTATTTCAAAATAGAATAGAAGAATTATATGCTTTTTTTAGAAAAGAGGGCCATTCAGAAGAAAAAAGTATTTTTCTAACTAAAAAAGCCGGACTATTATCTGATAGAAAGAATATTTATACTAATTTAAGTTTTATCAGAGCCATCAATCTAGAAGAAAAAGTTTTAGCAGAAGACATAATCTTTTTTAGAAGAAATATTGATGAAGCTCATGCAAGAAAAGCATATTTAGTAAGTATCAATGATATAGACCAACAAACAATATACAATATTATGAAAACAACTACCAAAAGTTTTGAAGAAAAGTTTAACGTAAATATGACAGAATTATTAAAACAATATCCTATAACTGAAGAATTAAAAAGTATTTGGGCTTATCAAGCTAGTTTGACTGACGAAAAATTAAAACAAGAATTTGGGTTATCTCGCGAACAATTAGCTATGATATATCCAATTACTAAAGATGAATTAGAAACTATTAAAAAAATAGGAACATCAAGTAATGAAGAAATTATTAATAAATATGGAATTACAAAAGAAGAACTGTTAAGAAAGTATCCATTAAATCGTGATACTTTAAAAGCAATTATGTCAATTAATAAAGCCAAAGAAGAAACTGTTAATCACTTATTTGGTAAACCAAAACAAGAAGTATTAAAATTAAGAACTATAACTACAGATATGATTTTATTAGCTAACCAAAAAATAAAATTAAAACATAAATTACTTGAAACAGAAACAAAGCAACAAATAAAAAAGAAGGAACTATCAATTAGATAGTTCCTTTAATATTAGTCAAATTTATCTTACTTAAATTCAACAGTAGCTCCAGCTTCTTCAAGCTTAGCTTTAATATCGTTAGCTTCATCTTTAGAAACGTTTTCTTTAACTGTTCCGTTAGCATCAACAATGTCTTTAGATTCTTTTAAACCTAATCCAGTAATTTCACGAACTACTTTGATTACGTTAACTTTAGCAGCACCAGCGTCAGCGATTACTACAGTAACTGTAGAACTTCCTTCATCTTCACTAGCTCCAGCTACAGGTGCAGCAGCAACTGCTACAGCAGATGGATCTACTCCAAATTCTTCTTTCATTGCATCTACTAATTCTTTAATTTCTAAAAGACTCATTTCTTTTAAGCTTTCGATAAAACTTTCTTTTGTTAATTTAGCCATTTTATATTCCTCCCTAATTTTTTAAATATTAATTTTCTTCTTTTTGTTTAGCATATAAGTCTAAACAGATTGATAAATCTTTTGGTATACCAATTAATGCACCAGCTAACATAGTAAGTAGTCCTTCTCTTGATGGAATCTTTGCAAGTTCTGCTAAAGCAGCCTTATCAGATACTTCTCCATCTACAATCCCTACTTTTAAAACTAATGCTGGGTGAGTTTTAGCAAAATCTGTTAAAACTTTAATTGGAGCAACTGCATCACTACCATAAGCAAAAGCACTTGGTCCTTCTAAACTAGAATTTACATCAATTTTTAAATCATTGAATGCTCTAGCCATTAAAGTATTTTTATATACTTTATAATCAGCACCAACTTCACGAAGTTTTAATCTAAGATCTTTTGATTCGTTATCTGTAAGACCACGATAATCAAATAATACAACTGTAGTTGCTTCTTCAACTTTAGATTTTACCTCATCAATAATTTCTTGCTTCTTAGCTAAGATATTTACGTTTGCCACCATTACACCTCCTTTAATTTTTTCATTTAGGGATGCCATAAAAAAATTCTCGCACTAAACGAGAACTTTTTCAAAACTTAATAAAGTCCTCGGCAGGATTTATTTTATACCTGCTGTCTATGGCACCAATAAATTACTAATATTATATATTACCAATTACTATTTGTCAAAAGAATTTGTTAAAATTTTAATTCCAGGACCCATAGTAGTTGTAATAGCGATATTTTTAATATAATCACCTTTTACTGTTGAAGGTTTAACTTTAAGAATAGTAGCCATGAATGCATTTAAGTTATCAAGTAATTGTTCTTCAGTAAATGAAACTTTACCAATAACACCATGAACATTACCAAAGCTATCAGTTCTGTATTCAACACGACCAGCTTTAACTTCATTAACAGCTTTAACTACATCTGTAGTAACTGTACCAGTTTTAGGATTTGGCATTAAACCCTTAGGTCCTAAAACTTTACCTAACTTACCAAGTAAAGGCATCATATCAGGAGTAGCGATCATTACATCAAAACCGAACCAATTTTCTTTTTCGATTTTTTCTAACATATCAACATCACCAACAAAATCAGCACCAGCTTCTTTTGCTTTGTTTGCATTTTCTCCTTTAGTAATAACTAAAACCTTTTTAGTTTTTCCTGTTCCATGAGGTAAAACAATAGCACCTCTTAATTGTTGATCAGCCTTTTTAGTATCTAGGTTAAGTCTAACAGCAACTTCTACAGTTCCATCAAACTTACTAGTTGAAGTTTCTTTAGCTAATTTAACAGCTTCTTCTTTAGAGTATAACTTACCCTTTTCTACTTTTTCAGAAGCTAAAACATACTTCTTTCCTCTTTGTTTCACTTTAAATTCCTCCTTATGTGGTTTATTTCGAATAATCGAAAATACGGATATATCAGGAGAGCGGATCCTCCCACATAATACCTATATTAATCTACTACCTTAATTCCCATGTTACGAGCAGTACCTTCAACAATTTTCATTGCTTCATCTACTGTATAAGCATTTAAATCAGGCAATTTAGTTTCTGCTATTTCTTTTAATTGAGCTTTAGTAATAGTTCCAACAGTTTCGTTAGATCCCTTACTAGAACCTTTCTTAACATTAGCAGCTTTCATAATTAAGAATGCTGCTGGTGGAGTCTTAATTACAAAATCAAAACTTCTATCATCATATACAGAAATTTCAACTGGTAAAATATCCCCCATATGTTCTCTAGTTGCATCATTATACTTAGTACAAAAATCTTGTAAATTGATTCCTGCAGGTCCTAAAACAGTTCCAACTGGTGGAGCTGGTGTAGCTTTTCCAGCAGCAATCTGTAATTTAATCTTCTTTACAACTTCCTTTGCCACGAAAAACACCTCCTATAATTTTTGTCTTCGTGAGTGGTTCAAATAGCTACCCGCTTTTTATAATTAGCTTTGCTTCCCACTTTCGAAATCTATATTAAATAAAATATAGCTCTTAAATAATAACATTAAAATCCTTAAAAATCAAGATAATTTTTATATTTTAACTATTTATGTTGAATATTATTAAAATTTTTAGATAATTGTGAAACAATATTATTATCAATCAATCCCTGATTAACAAAATCCGAAAAATGATATTTAATATATTCAACTGTCTTTTGTTGAAAAACTTCATTAGTTATTTTAAACATATCACATACTGCTAAAGCAGTAGCTTCATCTAACTTATGATTATCAATATACTGACAAATTTCTAAATCATATGGACATAATATTGTATTTAAAAATATCTGTTTAAATTCATCATTATCATATTTATCTAAAAAATATTTTAAAAATTCCTGAGCTTTCGGAGCAGATGACTTCTCATAAAAATCATAAGCATAATAAGCTAGATTTTTTAATTCAATATATTCTCTTAAATTAGTATGATCTGCCATAATAATTAATTAGCCATCTCTACTTCACTCATAGCTACTTCAACTGAAGTTTCTTGTCCAAATAAATCAACTAATAACATAAGTTTTTGGTTAGCTGCATCAACTGAATCAATAGTACCAAACATACCAGAGAAAGGTCCTGCAATAATCTTAACTTTATTTCCTACCTCTAATTCTTTATCAACATCTAATCTACTCATTCCCATATTATTTAATATGTTATCAACTTCATAAGGTTGAAGAGGTGTAGGTTTAGCACCTTTTCCACTTGATCCAATAAATCCAGTAACACCAGGAGTATTACGAACTACATACCAAGCTTCATCACTCATAACCATTTCCACTAATATATAACCAGGGAACATTTTCTTAATTTTTTCTTTTGTTTGACCATCTTTTTCTTCAATTACTTTTTGTTCTGGAACAATAACTCTAAAAATATAGTCTTTCATATCCATACTTTGAGCACGCATCTCTAATTTTTCTTTTACTTTATTTTCATGTCCAGAATAAGTATTAACTACATACCATTGTTTATCCATAAATTACACACCTGCCTTTAATAATGCAATAATTAGATCGATTAAATAGAAAAATAATGCAAAGAAAACAATAAAAACTATAGTAGCTACAGAATATTTAATCATATCCTTCTTAGAAGGCCATTTTACTTTAGACACTTCACTTTTAACTTCTTTAAAGAAAGTGAATTTTTTCTTATTAGTTTTTTTAGTATTCTTTTTATTACCTTTCTTAGTATTCTTCTTTACTGCTTTTTTAGTAGTATTCTTTTTATTTGAATCCTTTTTTTCAACTTTTTTACTACCAACTGTTTCATTTGATAATTTCTTAACTTCGTCATCAATATCGATAATTTCACGATCTGACTTAACAAACTTTGCCATGTTAACACCTTACCTTTTAACCAAAATAAAAACACCCTTTCGTGTTCAAATATAAATTAACACAAAAAGGTATTAAAGTCAACAAATTTAACCTATATAATTAGAAAAATAAAAGATTATTCCAATTAAACCAACAACAAGTGAAACAACTATAGTCATTAAAAAGAAATTATTACCAAAAGCAGCTTCATTATCCTGACTAGCAAAAGCCTTACCAGCTTCTGTTGCTTTAACATAAGCTAAACTATTATTAGAACCATTATTATTCTTTCCTAAATTAATAATATAATCAGAATAATATAATGTATGACCATCAACTTTACCATTTTGATAAGAATCAACAAGTATTCCCTTATAATAATCTCTATCTTCTTCTGGTAAATAACTAGCAAAATTATCAAAGTTACTACTAATAACATCAAAATTAAGCATACCCTGATTCAATTGATAATCTGGTAAATAACTACAAAAAGCTAAATTAGCTAAAGCTAAAACATTACTAAAAATTGCTACATCTCTATTATTAGCATAATAATCAGAAATTAAAGAAACGTCTTCGAAATAATAATAACCATCTTGATAATAAATTTTATTAAGACTAAAGTCTGTAACCATTAAATTTTTTTCATGTAACTTTTTAAGCATTGAATCCATAAGAATAAAAGCTATTCTCTTATCTGCCATTGACAATTGCTTAAAATTCATATCAAGTAAGCTTATTCTATTACTAACAACTCCTGCCATCTAGTATCACCTATTATCATTATAACACTTTATAAATATTTTTCAATGTTCTAAAAAAAGATAACATTCTTTACGTAATCTACTTATATCATTAGTAACTTTTTTTAAAGGGTAATCCATTAGAACACTAATATCTTTATTAGTAAATCCATTTATTTTAAGTTCAAATATAGATGAATAAGGAAATTTTAATGAGAAAATAAATTCTTTAATTTTAGATTCAAAATCTATATACATGATAGCTTCATCTGGTAAGATGGCATCTTCATCTTTTATCAAAGAAAAAAGAGGTTCATCATTATTACTAGAAACATCTTGATCAAGAGAAATACATCCTACATTAGCTAAATTCTTTTGATTTGTATATTTCTTTAAATAATTAAGCATTTTACTACGAATAGATATTGTGGCATAGGTATAAAATAATGTATTTCTAGTAGCATGGTAACTTCTAATTGCGTTATAAAGTCCCAAATATCCTTCCTGAACTAAATCATCAAATTCAATTCCATATCTATTAAAATTTTTTAAATAATTAGATGCCATACTTTTTATTATTGGTTTATATTTATCAAACACCATATTTCTAGCATCTTCACTACCTTCTTCTACTAAATACATAACTTCATAATCATTTATATCTTTATAAGCAGTCATTTCCTACCTTTTTTGTCTAACTACCTCATAAATTAAAATTCCAGCAGCTACAGAAGCATTTAGACTATTAACCTTTCCGTACATAGGAATTTCAGCCATAAAATCACAAGATTCTCTCACCATTCTAGAAATACCAGTTCCTTCATTGCCAATAATCAAAGCAATCTTACCAGAATAATCTAGTTTACGATAATCTGTACTATTAGTCATATCTGTACCTACTATCCAAAAGCCTTCCTTTTTCAAATCTGAAATAGTTTGATTTAAATTAGTAACTAATGATATAGGAATATTATCAATAGCGCCAGTACTAGTTTTAATTACGGTTGAATTAACAGTAACACCCCTATCTTTAGGAATGATAATACCATTAACACCAGCTGCTTCACTAGTACGAATAATAGCCCCAAGATTATGAGGATCTTCTAAGTGATCTAGAATAACTACAAAAGATTCAGAATCTTGAATAAATTTGTGATAATCAGTATAACTGAAATCTACGACATCTAGAATTATACCTTGATGAACTCCATTTGCAAGTCGATCTAATTCAAATTTAGGCAAATATTTAGGCTGAATATTGCCTTTTTCTATAAGCAAATTGATCTTTTCATCATGAAAACCCTCCTGTAAATATATTTTTTTAACTTTTTCACTTTTTTTCAAATATTCTAAAGCAACATTTCTTCCATATACTAACATATTAAACCTCCAATATTAATTTCATAATTTCATCTATTCTATCATTTCTATTAGTCAAGTCTAAATAACCAATCAAAGCTTCTAAACCAGTTGCATATTTATAAGTGACAATATCACAGTTTTTAGGATGTGATGTACTTTTATAATTACGTGCACGTTTAATAACTCCAAGTTCTTCATCCGTAAAAAAATTTTTATCAATCAAAATATTTACAAATCTAGCCTGAGCCTTAGCACTAACATAATTAATAGATTCTGTTTGCAAACTATTAACATTACCAATACCCTTACTAATTAGATATCTCCTTACATAATTTTCATAAATAGTATCACCTAAATATGCTAAAACTAATACATTTATTTCAAGTACATTCATTGTTTTTGGCATAATACCACCTCAGTTAATATAATAACATAAAAATAAAAGAAAAAGAACTGATAAACTCAGTCCTAAATCTATAATATATTATATATAGTACCTTCCCTAGTATCTTTAAGTTCTATTCCCTTTGAGAGTAATTCATCACGAATAGTATCAGCTAAAGCAAAATTTTTATCTTTTTTAGCCTGATTTCTCTCTTCTATTTTACTTAGAATATAAGATTCTAATTCACTATCTATATCTTTTTCTTCATCAATTAAATTTAAAGATAATACTTTATCAAAATCATCTATTAAATATAATTTAGTAAAATCAGTTAAATCAGAATCTTTAAGTACATCATATACCAAAGTAAGCATACTAGAAGTATTTAAATCATTTGAAATAGCTTCCTTAAACTTATCTTTATAATAATCTAATTTATCTTCGTGTAAGTCAGGAGTTCTATCTAATTTAGCTATTTTAGCTTTTAACTTATAATAAGCATTTTGTGCTTGATCTAAAGCATCGTATGAAAAAACTAATACTTTTCTATAATGACTACCTAAACAAAAATAACGATAACTTAAAGGATTATATCCTTTTTCTTCTAATAAAGAAACAGTTAAAAATTCACCCTTAGATTTACTCATTTTACCAGTCTGATCATTTAAATGTTCACCATGAACCCAGTAATTACACCATTTATGACCAAAATATGCTTCACTTTGAGCAATCTCATTAGTATGATGTGGAAAAACATTATCGATTCCGCCACAATGAATATCTAAATATTCACCTAAATATTTACCGCTTATACCACTACATTCAATATGCCAGCCAGGATAACCATAACCCCATGGAGAATCCCACTTCATATCTTGGTTTTTAAACTTACTGTCAGTAAACCATAATACAAAGTCAGCAGGATTTTTCTTAGCATCATCTTCTTCTACTGTTTCACGAACTCCAACCATCAAATCATCAGGATTCTTTCCAGATAATTTATAATAATCATTAGCTTTGCTTACATCAAAATAAACATTACCATTAGAAATATAAGCATAACCATCATCAAGCATCTTAGTTATCATATCGATATAAGTATCTATATGATGGCTTGCAGGTTCCACAATACTTGGTTTTTTAATATTTAACTTACTGCAATCATCAAAAAAGGCATCAGTATAAAATTTAGCTATTTCATAAACTGTTTTACCTTCTCTAAGTGCACCCTTAGCCATTTTATCTTCACCAGTATCACCATCACTAGTTAAATGACCAACATCAGTAATATTCATAACTCTTTTTACTTCATATCCTAAATATTTTAAACCTTTTTCTAATATATCTTCAAAAATATAAGTACGAAGATTACCTATGTGAGCAAAATTATATACTGTAGGACCACAAGTATACATTTTTACTTTTCCCTCTTCATTAGGTATAAACTCCTCAACTTGTTTAGTTAAAGTATTATATATTTTCATAACATCACCTTTTTCAGTATATTCAAACTAAACATATTATAACATAGAAACATAAATATAAAAACAAAAACCATTTAAATGCTATACTATTCAACCACAATCCAAGCATTAGGTAAACTACGAATAGTTCTCTTCTGACCATTAAATGGAATATTGATATACTCATTATCTTTAACCATACTAGTAGAAGTACCACCATCTAAATTAGCAGCATTATAAGCACCATACTTTTCCATAATATCTGCTAAATCACTATAACTAGCACCTTTACTATGTGGTTGACTACCATCTATTACTAGTAATAATACTATTCCATCTTTTCTTTGACCAATTACCGTTCTAGCACAAGCCCATCTATAATTTTCTTCTTTAAAATAATTAACACCATCTACAATCAAATATGGTCCCCAATCAACGGCATCTCTTATTTTCATATTTAAAGCTTCTTCTGCACTAACACGTTTTAATATTAATCTATTGTCCTCATCAAAACCTATCATGCCTCCGCTTTCAATTCCGCGTCTAAAATTAGTAAGTAATTTACCATCTTTAATAACCATACCATGCGGTATACCACCATTACTACTCCAGTTAGGATCATAAAATCCTCCAGCATTCATAGCCACTAAAGCATTATTATCTTTAGCAATTTGAGATAATATTTGTCCATATGAACTATCACTAGTACCAGCTCCCCTAGAAGTAGCAATCTTTACTTTAGAAGGATCATAAACTACTGCCATATAACCACTATATTTAGAAACACCATCTCTTAAAGTACCTTCAACTTTAATAATCTTATAAACATCATCAGAATTTTCTCTAGTCAAAATTTCTTTATCATAAGAATTAGCATAATTATTAACATTAAACTCAATAGGTGTAAATTCATACAACTGATCATTATTAGAGTCAACTATTTTTACTCCATCAGTCATAGCACTTTCAATAATAGCTCTCTTATAAAATATATTAGATAAATATTGATGATTCCTAGTACTCATAACATTTCTTATAAAGTTAATTTGAAATTCATTATTCCAATAAAACATATAAGTAATTCCCAAAATTATAACAATTGGCACAATTAAAAAACTATAAAAAACAGTATCTCGCTTCAACCATTTAAGTTCGTATTTTCTTTGAATTTTAAAAACCAATATACCCAAAATTATAATAGTTATAATTAGTATAAAAAAACTAATAAGTAATACTAAACTAAATTTATTTAAAAATATATAATCACTACTAATAGCTATATAATACATAAGAAATAAAAGTGGGGCTAAAAAAAGTGAAATAAATAAGAAAAATTTTAACTTATCTAAAAAACGTCTCTGAATAAAAAAATTATTAAAATCCTTATTAGTCCTAGCTAAAAACTGCTGTATTTTCTTTTTCTTAGTAACATCATGAGGAATATCTATATTTAATTTATCTTCTATATAATTAATTGTATCTTTTTGATTATTTAGTATCTCTTTTGGAATATATAATTCCATTGTTTTCTCTAAATACTCAATAACTTCATCATCTTTATTAAACATACTAAACTCCTAAATATTATTCCAACTATCACACTGTTTTAAAAAATTATTATAATTTTTAAGAAGTGAATTATAAGTATTTATAAAACTAGAATAACTATCAACTATACCAGAACATTCATCTGAATCTAAATTAGATAATTCAACTTGGCATATTTCAACAACATTATTATAATCACTATCAATATCAAGTTTAATAGTAGCTATTTCTTCCATTACAGAATTATATTTATCTTTTTCTGTATTAGCTTCTTCATAATATAATCCAAAAAAAGTATTCATAGAAGCCATGTAAGAATGAGCATTTTCTAAATTACTTTTAATACTATTATAGTATTTATCAATTGATTCCACATAAGCCAAAGTAGTACTTTTATCTTCTTTATAGTCACTAAAAATATTAAGTACTAAACCACTAATAATCATAATAATGGAAAGGCAAAATAAAATAGCTGATAAAAATATTTTTTTCATAACTACCACCACTATTATAAGTATAATAGAAATTAAATTATTTTTATAAAAAAAGATATAAATTAACTAAGTGCAAAGTAAAGTTATGTAAATATTTTGTCAAAACAAAAAAAGGAAAAAATTTTCCTAATTAGGAAAATTTACATATATTTCTTTTTTACCATCTAAGATACTATCTATCACATAATCATCTATTTTTTCTTCTATTACTTGATCAATCCTTCTAGCTCCAAATTCCTTATATCTAGAAAGTTCAATTATTTTATTAATAATAGTATCATTAATATGAATTTTTATATTTTTTTCTTTAAATTTGTTTCTAACAATATCAAGTTTGTATTTAATAATATTTTTAATAGAAACATCATCTAACTTATTAAAATAAATTACTTTTTGAATACGATTTAATAATTCCAAAGATAAAAAATCCTTAAGTTTACTATCTTCTTTACTAACTTCTTCAACAAACCCAACTGAATCACGATTAAAACCAACATTAGATGTCATTATTATAATATGATGATTAAAATAAACTGTATTTCCCCTAGAATCTGTTATCTTACCCTCATCAAGTATTTGTAAAAATAAGTTTAAAACAGCAGGGTGAGCCTTTTCTATCTCATCAAGTAACACAACAGCATGAGGATTTTTTCTAATTTTTTCTAATTTATTATTACCATCATCATAACCGACGTATCCAGGTGCTGAACCAATAATTTTGGTAATAGAACTACTATCACGATATTCACTCATATCAAAGCGAATTAATTTATCTTCACCAAATAAATAATTAGAATATTCAGCTGCTAATCTCGTTTTGCCTACACCAGTAGGTCCAACAAATAAATAGGAATAAGGTTTATTACTATCACTATATCCAAGTTTAATTCTTTTAGTTGCTGATACCAAAGATGATATAGCTTCATCTTGACCAATTATTTTCTTTTTTAAACAAGTTTCCAAATTTTTAATATATTTACTATTACTACTATTAATTTCATAAATAGGTATATTAGTCTTTTGGCTTACTACTTCAGCTATATCACTAACATTTATAGTATTAACTTGTTTATTAGTCTTTTTTAACTCTAATTTATTTATTTTAGATAATACTGATTTTTCTTGTGTTTTAAGACACATAGCATTTTCAAAATCCTGTTTTATAATAAATTGGTTCTTTGCCGCAACTATCTGATTTAATTCTTCTTTATAGATATTTAATTTACTAAACGATTTATATTTAGAAATAGATGCTTTAGAACATACTTCATCAAGTATATCTATAGCTTTATCTGGTTGCTTTCTATCGTAAATATACTTATTAGATAACTTAATAATTAATTTAAGTTCGTCATCACCAATTTTAACTCCATGATAAGCTTCATAAATTGGCTTAAGTTTTTCTAATATTTGATAAACAGCTTCCGTATCTGGTTCATAAACAAATACAGTTTGAAATCTTCTATCCATAGCCCTATCTTTTTCTATAGTTTGCTTATACTCATCAGTAGTAGTAGCACCTATTAATCTAATTTTACCACGAGCTAAAGCCGGTTTAAAAATATTGGCAGCATCAATTGCCCCTTCGGCTCCACCAGCACCCATTAAAGTATGTATTTCATCTATAAATAATAAAATATTATCACTGTTTTCTAACTCTTTAAGCATTTTTGTAACACGTTCCTCAAACTCACCACGATACTTAGTTCCAGAAACTAAAGTAGCTATAGAAACTGATATAATCCTTTTATTTTTTAATTGACTTGGAACTTTATCCTCTACTATTAATCTTGCCAATTCCTCTACTAGAGCCGTTTTACCAACACCAGCATCACCTATTAATAATGGATTATTTTTTCCACGTCTACACAAAATTTCCATTATTCTTTTTATTTCCTTATCCCTTCCAACAACAGGATCTAATTCATTAAGCATAGCCTTCTTAGTTAAATCAACGCCAAATTCTTCTACCAACAATTTCTTTTTATTATTTTTCTTTTTATTACTAAGTTTGGTAGAAAAATAATCTTGAATATCACTAACATCTATATCCATTTCATTTAAAATTCTAACTGCAACACCACCACCTTCTTCTAGAATAGCAAATAATAAATGATCTGTAGTAACCTCTCCATTTGAAGATTCCTTACTAATTAATAAGGCTGTTTCCATAACTCTTTTTAAAAGTGGTGTATACAAAAACCAATCATTTTTCTCAGTACCATAACCTATAAGTTCAATTAATTTATCTTTAAACTTATTATAAGTAATTCCAAAATCATTTAATTTTTTACTTAACTCACTATCACATTTCAATAGTGAAAGGAATAAATGTTCACTACCAACATAAGGATGTTTTAACTCTTGCATTTCTTTTTTTGCATTTAATAATACTTTTTGTGCTTCTTCACTAAACTTAGAAAACATATCAATTCCTCCTCTAATAATTCTATGATTATTATGAGGAAATTAGAAATTATTTAAACAAAAAAAGAGTAGACTTTCTACTCTTCCTAAATTGAAATTTCAACCGCACCACCTGGTGCGGCTTTTTGATACAATAAAAGGAGCCAAATCCCGGCAAGGA
>CAKPMC010000004.1 GCA_934167875.1 uncultured Bacilli bacterium
TTAAATACATTTTTAACAAATATTCCTATTATTATGAATAATATAATGGATAATTATTTAGAATTCGCAATTAAAACTAAATTCGAATATTCTAATTATATTTCGAATCAAACATCAATAAAAAGATAATTTATTATATATAATAGATGATTAAAATAATATAGAAAATAGCTAGAGTTTGTATGCACTAATAAAGAAAAGAAAGTAAATAAAATGAATAATCTAATAATAGAAATTCCAAGCATCAATGATCAAGAAAAGATAAATAAATTAGCTGTTCAAGTACAGGATTTACATGTAAAATGGCGAAATAATTTATTTATTAAACAATGATATGATGTCAAAAGAAAGGTTAGAGGATTTAATCAAGCGAAAAGAATATTAGTAGCAAGATTGAATAATAAAATGATAAGAAGGAGAAACAATGAATAATTACTGGGATAATATTTACTGGGAAAAACATATAAAAGAAGATGATTTAAATAATATAGAAGATAACTGGATATTTAATTATATGAAGTATTTACCTAAAACTGGTAACTTACTAGACTTAGGCTGTGGTGTAGGACAATATTCTACTTACTTTTATAATTTAGGTTATAGTGTATCATCATGTGATATTTCATCAAAAGCACTAGAAATTTTAAATGAAAGAAATAAAAATATTAAAACAAAGATACAAGATATTAATAAACCATTAGAATATAAAGATAATGAATTTGATATAGTCTTTGCTAACTTATCAATACATTTTTTAAGTGATGAAAATACTAAAAACCTACTAAGTGAAATAAAAAGAATTCTAAAACCTAATGGTATATTTATAGGTAGTGTCAATTCAACCAAAGCTTATGAATTTATAAAAGACCATATTATTAAATTAGAAGATAATTATTATGATAGTAATGGTAGAACAGTAAGACTTTTTGATGATAAATCATTTGATAAGTATTTTATTGATTTTGATAAAATTACTCTTACTGAAAAGGAAAGTGATAGATTTGGTAAACAAAAAAATAAATGGGAATTTGTTTATAAAGTAAGGAAGTGAAAATATAGAAAAATTAAAACATGTAAAACCATCAAAAGAGTATGAACAAGAGGCATTAGAATATATAAATGAATTTTATGAATATAACTCTGATATATATGAACCATTAATTATAAAAGATACTGTAAGATTAAAAAAAATAATATTAAAATGGAGTGATATTTACGCTTAGTCCAACGTTAGAAACTGAAAGATTAATTATAAGAAGATTTAAAGAAACAGATATAGATATGCAGTATGAAATAATTCTTGATAGTAGATTAGCAACTTATATTCAATTTCCGGATTTAACTAAACAAGAGGAATTAGAATGTATCAAAAATTGGATAAATGAAGCAGATGAATCCAAATATGAAAAATGGGTAATAGAATTAAAAAAAGATAATACACCGATTGGAAATATCTCAGTTAATGGTATAAATAAAAAAATAATTACTGCAATGTTGGGTACGTAATTCTATATGATTACCAAAATAATGGTTATGCAACTGAAGCACTAAAGAAAGTATCAGATTATTTATTAAATGATAGAAACTATTATTTAGTAGAATGTTCATGTAACGAATTAAATACCCAATCATCAAAAGTAATGCTAAAAGCTGGTTTTAAAAAGGATGGCTATATCGCTAATAGAAGACTAAATAAAAATGGAACATATTCAGGAGTAGAATACTATAGTAAGACAAAATAATAAACTTATTTTTCTAATTTATGCTATAATTATACATAGTTATTTGTTATAATACTATGTATAATTTTTTTATGGAGGTAAGTATGGATAAACTAACTAAAGAAGAAGTATTACACGTTGCTCATCTAGCTAGAATTGCTGTAACAGATGAAGAAATAAGTAAATACCAAGTAGAATTAAAAAAATTACTAGACGAAGTTGATAAAATAAAAGAAATAGAAGTAATAGATGATGAACTATTAGTAACTCCAGTAGAACACGAATCTGTTCCAAGAAGTGATGAATGTACTCATAGTATATCATTTGATGAGGTTAAAAAAAATGTTCCAAGTAGTATGGGAAATTTTGTAGAGGTTCCGGTGATGGTAAATGAATAGATATTTAGATTTAAGTATAAAAGAACTACATAAATTATTAGTAGAGAAAAAGATAACTCCATTAATGCTAGTAGAAGAAGCTTATAGTAGAATAGAAGAAAATAGTGATTTGAATAGCTTTATTACTCTTAACAAAACAGAAGCAACTACTTTTGCTGAAAAACTAGGAAGTGAAGAAGTAGAAAAAGATAATCTACTATGGGGTATTCCTATTGCTATTAAAGATAATATTTCTACCAAAGATTTAAGAACTACTTGTGCATCACACATGTTAGAAAATTATGTTCCTATTTATGATGCTACTGTAATTGAAAAAGTAAAAGCTAGGAAAATGATTATCATTGGTAAAACCAATATGGATGAATTTGCTATGGGTTCAACAAGCCGTACTAGTTATTTTGGTGCTCCTAAAAATCCAATTGATAAAACTAAAATTACTGGTGGTTCATCAGGTGGAAGTGCCGCTTGTGTAAGAGGTAATTTAGTACCACTTGCTCTAGGAACTGATACAGGTGGCTCAATCCGTCAACCAGCAAGTTATACAGGAATAGTAGGTATGAAACCAACTTATGGTAGAGTTTCTCGTTATGGCTTAATTGCTTTCGGTTCAAGCCTAGATCAAATTGGACCAATGACTAGAAATGTTTATGAAAATGCTTTATTATTAAACAGTTTAGTTGGTAAGGATAATAAAGATTTAACTTCAGAACCACAAGAAGTAGAAGATTTTACTAGACTAATTGGTAAAGATATAAAAGGTATGAAAATAGCTATTCCTAATTATTTTGTTAGTGATATAGTATCACCTGTAATATTAGAAAAACTTAATAATGTTGTATCTGTTTTAAAAGAAAATGGTGCTATAGTTGATTATGTTGATATGAAATATCTAGATCAAGCTGTTACTTTATATCAAATTATTGCGATGGGTGAAGCAAGTAGCAATCTAGCTCGTTTCGATGGTGTTAAGTTTGGTTATCGTAGTGAAAAATCAAATAGTGTTGAAGAAATGTATGCTAATACAAGATGTGAAGGTTTTGGTAAAGAAGTAAAGCGTAGAATCATGGTAGGAAGTTATTTACTAAGTGGTGATAATGCTAAAATCTACTACGATAAAGCTTTATCTATTAGAAATGCTATGAAAAAAGAATTTGATCGTGTATTTAAAGATTATGATTACATTTTTGGACCAACTACTACTACTGTTGCTTATGGTTTAGATGAAAGCTTAGATGATCCAACTAAGTCATTCATGGATGATGTTTTAGTAATACCAGTTAACATGGCTGGTCTTCCTGGTTTAAATATTCCTATGGGTCATGATTCTGATAATATGCCAATAGGTCTACATATCATAGGTAATCGTAATGAAGAAGCTAAAATGTATCAAATGGCTTCCTTCCTAGAAAGTGCCTTAAGTAAGGAGGTAAAATAATGAACGATTATAAAACTACAGTAGGAATTGAGGTTCACTGTGAACTAAAATCAAATACTAAAATGTTTTCTGACTCTTTAAATAATTATGGTACAGTAGCTAATACCAATATAAATGAAATTGATTTTGCTCTACCTGGTACTTTGCCTAATATTAATACTTATGGTATTGAATTAGGATTAAAAGCAGCCTTAGCTCTAAACTGTGAAATTAATAAAAAAGTTATGTTTGATAGAAAAAATTATTTCTATCCCGACTTACCTAAAGGATATCAAATAACTCAAGCTAGAAATCCAATAGGTATTAATGGCTATGTAGAAATAGAAGTAGATGGAATAAAAAAGAAAATAGGTATTCATGACATCCACATTGAAGAAGATACATGCAAAAGTACTCATGCTGAGACTAAGTCATATCTAGATTTCAATCGTAATGGTGTACCTTTAATTGAAATAGTATCAGAACCAGATATGGCTAGTGATAAAGAAGCTATGGCATATCTTGAAAAGTTAAGAGAATTACTTTTATATACTAATGTCTCAGACTGTAAGATGGAAGAAGGAAGTATGAGATGTGACGTCAATGTCTCTGTATCTAAAACAGATAAACTAGGAACTCGTACTGAAACTAAAAATATAGGATCAATTAGTAGTGTAGGGCGCGCTATTATAGCTGAAACTGCAAGACAAGTAGAAGAATTAGAACAGGGAAATATTATTAGAGAGGAAACAAGACGTTTCGATGAAAAACAAAATCGTACTATTCTAATGCGTGTTAAAGAAACAGGAAATGATTATAGATATTTTCCAGAACCTGATATTCCTCCTTTTACTTTAGAAGACAGTTATATCGATAATGTTAAAAACAACATGGAAGTATTACCAGATTCAAGAAGAAAAATATATGCTGAAGCTGGTATTAATCCTATAAATATTGAAAAAATAATAGCTAATAAACAAATAAGTGATTATTTACTAGATATCAAAGCAAATCTCGTAATAGCTAGTAATCTCTTATTAGGAGAAATCTCAGCTTATCTAAATAAAACTGGTAAGAAATTAGAAGAAACCAAATTATCTAAAGATAAATTTACTATTTTAGTAGATAAATTAGATAAAAAAGAAATAAATAATCAAATCTTTAAAGAAATATTAGTTGAAATAATGGAAACTGATAATGATATCAACAAAATTGTGGAAAACAAGAAAGTTGATGCCATTGATGAAGATAAATTAATTAGTATAGTGGAAAACATTATTTCACTTAATCCATCAAGTGTAGATGATTACAAGCAAGGAAAAGATAGGGCTGTTAAATTCCTAATGGGACAGGTTATGAAAGAAACAAAGGGTAAAGCAGATCCGGCTTTAGCTAATCGCATTCTTCAGGAGGAATTAAGAAAACAATAGTTTGATTGAACTTAAATAAAAACTATTGTATAATGAATAATAGAAGGTGATAATTAATGAAATGGATAAAAAAGAATAAATTCACTGTAATCGCAATTACTATCTTTGTAGTACTAGCAATTATTGGTTATAAAGCCAAGGAAATGTTTTTTCCTAATCAAAGAACTGCTATTTATGGTGATAGATTAGATGGTAAAATAGCTGTAGAACAAAAGACATATGATGAAATGAAAGCCAAAATAAGTGAAAGTGATAAAGTAAAGAATGTATCAATCCGTGAAAATGGTAGACGTATTGATATCATGGTAACTGTAAATGGTGATACTAGTAAAAGTGATGCTAAGAAATTAGTTGATAACATTCTAGAACCATTTTCAGAAAGTCAAATAGGTTATTATGATTTTCAAATGTATATTAAAAAAGATGAAACAGAAGAAAATGACTTTCCAATTATTGGTTATAAACAACATAATAGTTCTAGCTTTGTTTGGAGCAAAGATAGAGACAAAACAGAGAAGGACAAGTAGTTATGAAAAAGAAATTAATTATTATTATTCCTATTCTAATAGCATTATTAGTGTTTATAGGAGTATATGCATACTTTAATCATGAAGATGCTAAAACGAGTTTGACAGTAAGAGAAAAAAAGTGGATTACCAATAACTCTGATAAAAAATATGATTTTGAAATAGTAAACAACTTACCAGTATACTCAATGGATGGTACTGGAGTAATTTTTGATTTTATTAATAATTTTGAAATTGATACTAATTTAGAATTTAATAAAATATCTTATTTAAAAGAATCAACTCCACAAACATCAGGACTTAGAATTCGTATCTTAAGTAATGATACTAATTTATCAGAAAATGATTTATTAATAGCTGAAGATGGCTATGTAGCTATCAGCAAAAAGAATATTCGATATGATAAAATATCTGATATGAGTAATCAAACAATTGGTGCCTTAACTAATGATATAGGTGAAATAAGTTATTTTTTAAAAACAGCTACCAATTTAACATATAAACCATATGACAGCATTGAAAATATGTTAACTGATTTAGAGAGTGGTACAATTACTACAATTATAATACCTCAAATAATGTACCTAGATGAAACTTTATCTAAAGATTCATATTATATAAACTATTATTTTACAGAAATGGCAAAAAAATATGTATTAACATTAAGTAATGATAATAAAGAACTAAATAATATTGTTAAAAAATATTATACTAAATGGAAAAAAACTTATTATGTTTCTACTTATAATGAAGAATATTTAAAATACTATATTAGTCAAAAGAATATTAATGACAAAACTAAAGCAGCAATGCTTTCAAAAACTTACACATATGGTTATATTGAAAATGCCCCATATGAATCAAAAGTTGATGGTACTCCATCAGGAATATCAGCTGAGTATATAGCTCGTTTAAAAAGATTAACTGGAATTGACTTTAACTATAAAAAATATAAAAATGTAGCTGCCTTAAAACAAGCAGTAGCTAATCAAGAAGTAGACATCTATTTCAATCAATTTGATTTATCAGCTAGTGGTTATACAAATACTGTTTCTCCATTTGTAGAGGAATATGTAATACTTCGTAATAATAAAAATAAAGAAAATGTAACTACTTTTGAAGAATTAAAATCAAAGACCGTAAACATGTTAGCTGATACAGCACTTCTTAACTATTTTCAATCAAATTCTAAAGCTAATATAAATATAGTTAATAAGTTAGATGATTTATCTAAAAATAATAATTTAATTATCCTTGATAAAGAAACCTATTTATATTATCGAAATACTAAGTTTAGTAAATATGAAGTAATATATAATAACACGATGACTAATAATTATACTTTTGGTGTATTAAATAGTAATAATGAGTTATTTAAGTTATTTAATTATTTAATAACTACTAATTCTTATTATAATTATCGTATTAGTGGACTTAATTCATTAAACTTATCTTTAGTTGATAGAACTTCTTTTGAAGAATTCTATTTGATAGTATTAGGAATAGTTTTATTACCATTATTAGTATTATTAGCTCTATATTTAATCTTAAAAAATAAAAAGAAACAAACTAAAGTAAGAAAAGAAGATCGTCGTAAATATACAGATATTTTAACTTCTCTTAAAAACAGGAATTATTTAAATTTAAATATGCCAATTTGGGAAGCAAGTAAAATATATCCACAAACTATTGTTATGATTGATTTGAATAATATTAAGTATGTTAATGATAATTATGGACATGAAGCAGGAGATAATTTAATTGTTGCTACTGCCTCAACTTTAGTAAATACTCAATTAGAAAATAGCGAAATTATTCGTACTGATGGTAATGAGTTCCTAGTTTATTTAGTAGGATACACTGAAAAACAAATTGATACTTACTGTAAAAAATTAACTAAGGAATTAAAAGAATTACCATATGGTTTTGGTGCAGCTATTGGATATAGTATGATAATGGATGACATCAAGACTATAGATGATGCAATAAATGAAGCGACATTAGAAATGAAGACCAAAAAAGAAGAATCAAAGTAGAAATTAGGTGATTATCTTGGTTGAAAAATCAAAGACATTCATGAAAAGAGTATTAGAAATAATTAAAAAGCCAGAGATGAGGATACTTCCAGGCCAACTGGCTTTTTTCTTATTGCTTTCAATAATACCTCTTTTTGCTATAATAGCTGTTGTAGCAGCTAAATTTTCGCTATCAATAGAATCTTTAATTCAAGTTATTAATCAAAATCTTCCCAAAGAAGTAGCTGATTTTATAATTCAAATAATTGGTGGTAAAAGTATTAGTATGAACATAGTTATCTTCTGTGTTTCAGGATTTATCTTAGCTTCAAATGGACCACATTCTATGATAATTAGTTCAAATATTCTATATAAAGTAAAAGATAAAGACTTTCTCACTAGAAGAATCAAAGCTATTTTGATGACAATTATTTTAGTAATTCTATTCTTATTCGTGTTGGCTGTCCCTGCTTTTGGTGATAAAATAGTTAACATTATAGTTAGTTTAATTGCTAACGATAAAATTGGTAAAGCCATTAGCATTGGCTATAATATTTTGAAATACCCAACATCTATATTAATAATTTTCTTTTTTATAAAATTATTATATACAATGGCTCCAGATACAACTATTAAAAGTAAAGATACCACAACAGGTGCCTTTGTAACCACAATAGGTTGGATAATTTCAACAGAAGTATATTCATTTTATGTATCATCATTTGCTAAATATAACTTATTGTATGGTAGTGTTGCGAATCTAATTATTTTATTTCTATGGATATACTTATTATCATATATATTTGTTTTAGGTATGGCACTTAATGCCAGCAGTCATGTTGATGCAATTGATAAAAACAACGACTAGTGCTATAATGTAAAAAGAGAGGGTTGCTGTGATGAAGAAAACAATACAAAATGAATGGAAAAAATTAAAAAATAATTGTTCTAAATTATATAAAGAATTTAAAAAAAATCCTAAAAAAGCACTTCAAACATTATTGACTACTTGTGTTGAAATAATTAAAAATAATACACTATTTTTTGTCTTTGTTGTAACTAATGTTTTCATAGGTATTTTATTAAGATATTTTACTATCCATACAATGGAAAATTTATTTTTAATAAAACCTATCTTAGCAGATTTAGCTATTGTATTATTTTTAGGTGGTATTAGTTTTGCTTTAAAAGAAAAAAATCGTTTTCCATATTTGTTATTAATTAGTTGTATCCTAACAATTTTTTGTATAGCCAACTCTATATATTATACTTTTTATACTTCATTTATTTCGGTATCATTAGTTGCTGCTAGTAGATATGCTGTTAAAGTAGGAGATGCTATTGTTAAAAATGTTTTAAGAGTCCAAGATTTTATATATATATTATCTCCCATTCTATTAACATTTACTTATATTAGACTAAAAAGAAATAAATCTACAATAAAGGAAGACAAAGTAAAAAGAGATATTCCTAAAATGATTAGTACTTTTGCAGGCGGTGGAGTAGTTTTATTTTTCTTTCTAATTTCACTAACGCCACTAGAAATAGGTAGATATACTAATCAGTGGAATCGTGAGTATATAGTTATGCGTTTTGGTGTATACGCTTACCAATTAAATGATATAGTAAATAGTATTAAACCACAAATAACTAGTTTATTTGGTTACGACCAAGCCTTAAAAACATTCAATGAATATTATGAAGATAGATCAGATACTCAAGATTGGTCTAATGAATATACTGGCATCTTTAAAGGAAAGAATATTTTAGTAATTCACTATGAGAGTATGCAAAATTTAAATATTGGTTTAAAGTTTAATGGTGAAGAGGTAACTCCAACATTAAATAAATTAGCTAAAGAATCAATTTACTTCAGTAATTATTATTCACAAGTAAGTAGTGGTACTTCTAGTGATACAGAGTTTACTTTTAATACGTCATTAATGCCAACTAATAATGGAACTGTTTTCGTTAGTTATTTCAATCGTGAATATGTAACTACACCTTTATTATTAAGAGAACAAGGTTATTATACTTTTAGTATGCATGGTAATAATGGTTCATTCTGGAATCGTAATACTATGCATGAAACTTTAGGCTATGAAAGATTTTTTAGTAAAAATGACTACGATATAGATGAAGTTATTGGCCTAGGCCTATCTGATAAATCTTTCTACAAACAATCAATCAAGAAAATAAAAGAAATAAATGATAAAGGACAACCATATTATGGCACTATTATTACATTAACTAATCATACACCTTTTGATGATACTGATAAATATGGCGAATTTGATGTTGATTTAAAAACTACTAAAATAAATGAAGAAACAGGAAAAGAAGAGGAAGTAGTTTATCCATACTTAGAAGGAACTAAACTTGGTAATTACTTCAAATCTGTTCATTATGCTGATGAAGCACTAGGCGAATTTATTGATGCCCTTGAAGAAGAAGGAATTTTAGATAATACTGTATTAGTAATATATGGTGATCACGATGCAAGACTTCCTCAATCTGATTATCGCAAACTTTATAATTATGATCCTGAAACTGATGGCGTTATTGACTGTGATAAAGAAGAAGACGATGAAACAGAAGAAACAGACAAAGATAATTGTGTAAAAATTGATAATAATACGTATGAATTATTAAGAAAAGTACCATTATTAATATATAGTAAAGAAACAAAAGAAAAACTACACCAAGAAGTAACTAATGTAATGGGAATGTATGATGCTATGCCTACTTTAGGTAATATGTTTGGTTTCTACAATAAATACCAATTAGGTCATGATATCTTCCAAATAAAAGATGATAATATAGTTGTTTTCCCTAATGGTAATTGGGTTACAAATAAAATTTACTATAATGCACAATCTGGAAGTTATCTAACTTTAAAAGAAACTGAAATATCAACTGATTACATTGAAAAATGCAATAAATATGCAGAAGATTTGTTAAATGTATCTAATTCAACTATAGTTTTTGATTTAATAAAGAAAACAAGAGAACTAAAAGAATCAAATACTGACTATATTGAGGAAAACAAAACAACTGAAATAATTAAGTAGTAATCGAGAAAGATAGAGGCGATTATTTTGGCAAAAGTAAAAAAAAATAAAATAAAAAAAGAAAGAGTTCTAGTAGTAATTCTATTAATTGGAGTTATTTTAGGACTCTTTTATCTCAAAAACAGAAAAGAACTACAGGTAGTAAGCGTAGTATCAGAAATCGATAGTTATAATTATTATTTAGAAAGTAATTCAACTAGGATTTATAAAAAGTATTATAAAGAATTAGAAAATGAACTTAAAGATAATAAAGTTGATGAAGAAAAATATGCTCAATTGGTAGCTGAATTATTTTCAATAGATTATTATACTTTAAATAATAAAGTAACTAATAAAAATATAGGTGGTGTACAATTCATCCATAGTAATCTAAAAGATAAATTTATATCTGACTCATCTAATACTGTTTATAAATACATAAAGAATAATTTATATAAAAATAGACATCAACAATTACCTGAAGTAAATAGTGTTGAGGTTAAAGATTTAAAGCAAATAAAATATAATAAAAAAGATTATAAAGATGATTCAGCATACGAAGTAACTGTTAGTATTGGTTATGTTAAAAACTATGATTATCCAACATCTTTAACTATTACCTTAATTCATGAAAATAATAAGTTAGTAATAGTAGAAATAAAATAGAAATATACAATTAAGTATATTTCTAATTAAATGCTAACTCAATATCAATATCATCATCAGCTATAGCCAATCCTAAGAAAATAATACCACTAATTAATATAAGAACTGATCCAATAAAAGAAAACATAGTCAAGGTTTTCTTTTTTTCTGAATCAAATTCAGTTAGATTTTGTATATCTTCATAACTACTTTTTGCAAAATGATAATAAATAATTAATAAAATAGTAAATATGATAATTAGTAAATTTTGGTATTCTTTTTTACTATTTTGATCGTTATATAATAAGTAGTCTTTTTCTTTACTATTAGCATACCAACTAAGTATAATTATGCCGATATAAACAAGCCATACTTTATTCTCAATTTTAATGTCATTCAATTTTTTTAATCTATCATCCATATTATATAATATCTTATTAATAAAGATTTAGACTAAAAAATATAAATTAATCATTATTAATATCTATTAATGTCATTAGATCACCTGGAGTACAATTAAGATAATAACAGAATTCTTCTATATATTTAAAAGAAATAGAAGTAGTTTGACCATTAATAATTCTATTTAAATTTCTAGAAGTTATATTCATTTTTTGACATAACCAATATTTAGTTTTACCATTTTTCTTAAGTAATTCCACAATATTAACTTTTATCATTCTAACACCTCATTCTTAGTGTTAGTTTATAATAATAAAAAAATACAAATAAGATACTTGCATTACCCCCATTATTAAGCTATAATAAAAATATAAAAATAAGAAAGGTAGGATTTTGAAGTGAAGACTAAGAAGAAAAGTCTAGTCTTAGTAGCTGTATTAGCAGTAATAGGATTAGCATGTGTAATTGGTGGTATCAGTTATGCATTATTTAATTACTATAAGAAAGGTACAATAGAAAATGATATCACAACAGGTAAATTAACATTTAGATATGATGAAACAGGGGTAAAAGGAATAGACTTAAAAAATGCAGTACCGATATTAGATAGTGAAGGTGTATCTTTATCAGAAGATGGAGAATATTTTGATTTTACTGTTTCTACTAAAGGAAACACTAAGGCAATGCATTATACTATATTAGCAGAAGTATTAGATAGTTCAACATTGCCTGCTGAAACAATTAAACTTTATTTAACGGAAATAAAGGATGGTAAAGAAGAGTATGCAAGAGAGCAAAGAGATATTAGAAATCCATACGGCGCATGTAGTATCAATAAAAATGGTACTATAAAAACATATACTGATTATAATGATTCAGATGAAAATAATGAAAAAGAAATATGTAATGACTATTTTGATGCTTCAACTGATACTCAAACTAAAACATATCGCTTAAGAGCTTGGATTGATAAAAATACTGATTTTTCACCTGAAAAAAATGAAGATGGCACCTATAAAGAAGATTCAGATGGAAATTATATTTATAAATATAATAATAAGACTATTAAGATAAGAGTAAACGTAAAAGCAACTGCATCAAATTATGAACTTGGTGGTGGACTAGGTGATACGGCCCCATATTGTTCTAAAAATCCAAATGGTGTATTTCAGTGTGATGCTGGAAGTAATATAATACTACCAGACGGCAGTAAATGGTTAGTAATAAGTGATTATACTACAGGTGATGATACAATTTCTTTATTATCTACAAAATATATTGATGAAAATGGTGATTTTTCAGATACTCAAATTGTCTATTCTCCAAGTAATTCTGATGAAGAAAGTATAATAAACTCAATGTTGGAAACTTACAGTAATAAAATCAAAACAGTATTACCAAATACTAGTGTAACTGTTTCTTTACCAAGTGCTAGTATGTTAGGAATATCTGATTTTGATCCTAATACAGATGACACATATTTTTACGATAACTGTGATAAATATAGGAGTACTCAATACAACAGATGTAGTGGTAAATATGTATTATCTGATAAGAAAGGCAAATATGATATTCATTGGTGGGTAGATAATAATGATTTAACATTTGGCTATAGATTAATAAATAGTGGAGTTTCTTATGCATCATACCAATCAATAAAACCAGTAATATCTATTCCAGCAAGTTATTTTGAAGCAAATTATAGCTACAATAATTACAATAATACTATAAAATAAATTTATAACAATTTGTATATTTTTATAATTTGAACAAAGTTTATATAACCAATTTTAAATTTCTATTAGATAGATTTTTAAGATTGGTTTTTGTTTTGGATTAAATTAATGGAAATGGTCATTTTACATAATTATTATTGTTTGTTATCATGCACCTAAAGGAGGTGAAATATGGCAACTAAGTTTTATACAGCTAAATATGATCGTGTATTTAAAACTATCTTTTGTAATGAAGATAATACTGTTTTACTAAAAGGATTATTATCTAGAATATTAAAAAAGAATATAGAAATTATAGAATTTTTAAGAAGTGAATTACCAGTATCTAGTACAGTTGATAAAGCTAAAACAGTTGATTTATTAGTAAAAGCAGATAATGAATATTTACATATTGAATTAAATTGTAACTATGCTGAATATTTACACACTAGGAATTTTATTTATTTTACTAACATCTATTCTAGAAAAGTAATAAGAGGTGAACAATATGATTACTCAACTAAGTTCTTGCATATTGATTTTACTTATGGATTAAGTAAAAATATTAATGATATAAATTATTATTATGTAATGGATGAAAATAAAAATAAGTATATAGATAATTTTGAAATGATAGAATTCAATATGGACAAAATCATGAATTATTGGTACAATTCAGATAGAAAAAAGGTTAATGAATATAAGCATTTAATTATGCTTGATTTAGATCAAGATAACCTAGATAAAATATCGATAGGGGATGATTTTGTGAAAGAATATGAAAAGCAAGTAACAACTTTAAATAATCAAGAAACATTTCAAAGTTTTATGAGTTATGAAGAAGATCAAAGATTAATTCAAAATACAGAAAAGAAGATAGCATATGAAGATGGACTTGAACAAGGTATTTCACAAGAAAAGATAGAAATAGCTAAAAATATGTTGAAAGAAAATATAGATATTTCCATTATTTCTCGTACAACCGGACTAGATATTAATACTCTTAAGAAGCTAACAAAAGAAGTAAAATAATTATGAAATATAAAAAGAAAACTTATTACTAAGCTTTCTTTTTTGTATTTTATAAAATTAAGGCTCAAAGGCAAATGTCTTAATCATTTTTGCTTCTTCTATACCAAGGTTAATCTTCATTTCATTACTTGCATTTTTAACACTATTATCATCCAGAAGATAACACCATAAATTACTATTTAAATTTTTAAAGTATATTTTTTTGCCAGTACCAGCAACCTTAATTTGCATTATATTAATAAAATCACTATTACTTTGATATTTACGAGAAGTAAGAATATCTTTAAATATATTATAAAATGATAATATTTCTTCAGTAGTTAAATTAGTATCTAAATTATTTGATACCTTTTCCAATATATTTAATAGAGTATTAACATCTCTAATTTCAGTCATTTTGTTAATTAAACCCCTTAACAATAACTGTTGATTATATCCACGTCCAATATCACCAAGTTTTAAATCATATCTATTTCTAGCTAATACTAAAGCTTGCTCACCATTAAGTGTTTGCATTCCACCTTCAATACAAATCTTTCCTTGTCTATTAGAGTCATCAGTACATAATCTTTTAGGTACTTCAACATTAACTCCGCCTAAAGCATCAACAATCCCAACAACACCTTTAAAATTAACTTTAACATAATAATTAATATCTATTCCAAAAACATTTTCAATAGTTTGAATCATACAATCAGTACCAAACCATCCAGCATGAGTCAATTTATTTTTAGTATTACTGCGACAACTAATTGGTACATAACTGTCTCTTGGTATTGACATCATAGTAATATTTAAAGTTTCAGGATTAAAAGTGATAACCATTAAACCATCACCATTAGCATAAGCATTCTTCTTAAGTCCATCTTTTTCAGAATCAACACCCATAAGTAACACTGAAAATGGTTTCATATTATTACCATTAGCTAATACTGATGTATTATTAGTTTCCTTTTTTATAGTTTTATCTTTTTCCAAAATAACTTTAACTTGATTATCAATATCCTCAAATCCTTCAGTATTTTGATATAAAGTAACATAATCACTGCTAACAAACATTAAATCGATTTTTTTATTATATAAATCATTAAGCATAACAAAGTAATCATCATAGCTAATTATTTCATTATCATTATCTAATTTTTCATCCTCAATCATTTCTTTAGCTATAATATAATTATCTACCGACAAAGTATCATTAATTAATCCAATTTTATATCTACTAACGTCATCAATAGAATTAATTTTGGAATCCTTTAAAGCTATTAAACTAGAAGAATAAATTATTTTATTTTTATTAATAGAATCAACAAGACTATAAACTCTATTAATAGCATAGCATCCAATCACATTTATAAGAATAAATAATATCATTAAAACCATAGCTAATTTTTTAGTTTTCTTCTTTTTAAATTCAAAAAAGCCTATATTAATTAAAATAATAATTCCAATTATTATATAGCGTATAGTAGGTTCAATTGGCCCAAGCAATAAAATATGATATATCAAAAAAATACTACTAACTAGTACTAATAGTATAAGTAAGTTATTAAAATTAAAAGTAGTTTTCTTCTTTTTCTTTGCACTCATCATTTATCATCTCTAATTACATTATACCCAATTTACATAGGTTATACAATTTAGTTAAAAAATAAAATTCTATCTTTACACTTATTAGTACCTATAATGTAAATTATATAAAAAGAAATAGTCGATTTATGTACTTTAATAATAAAAACTGATATAATATAGTTGAATAATAATGGGAAGGATGTGTAAATATGAATAAAAGATTATTAGTATTTTTATTTTTATGTTTATTTATGTTCTTACCAGAAGTTTACGCCTTGAGGCCAGAAGAAATTACTTCCCGTGAAGTTTGCCCTAATATTGAACTAGCTACAGCAAAAGATGATGGTACTCTTGAAAATGTTAGCTGTCATGATACTTATGAAGAAGCAAAAAATATAATGAATACTACAGATAACGATAATTTAGTTATCATTGAATCAGGTTTAATAATAGATGCTAAATATGCTGTTGTTGATTATGAATATCACCTTACCAAAACTACTAAAACTTATGTAGATAAAAATTCTAATGTCACCAATGGTTATATAAAAGGTGGTACTCCTGATGAAGCAGTTTTAATAGATTATGATTATAATACCAAAAGAGCAAAAATAAAAGTATCTGAACTTATTGGTTGGATAGATTTATATGATGATACAGGCCTACAATCATACAATATTGTTCCACTTAGTTGGGCAACAACACCACAATATTACATAGTAACCAACGATGAAATTTTTCATTATTTTCCAATATATGTATATAATGCAAAAAGCCAAAGCGGTTACAGTTTTGATAAAAAGCCAACAATGCTAAAGCCAGGTAAATATTATAGTTATGATGGTCATTACTTTTATACTGATATGAAAACTTTAATTAATGATTATAAAAATAATAATTATAATAATTCCGTTAATAAAGATAATCCTTATTATAATTATTATCAATACTTATCTTTTCGTACTAAAACTAATTATACGGCAGAAAATATAAATCAATATATAGAAACAAGAATAAGTAAACGTGAATCAAAAATGAGATCATCAGGTGAGTATTTTATAAATGCTCAAAATAATTATGGTATCAATGCTGTATTAATGATGGCAATAGGAGTAAATGAATCAGGTACAGGTACAAGTAATATAGCTATGAATAAAAATAACTTGTTTGGTCTAAATGCAGTTGATTCTTCCCCTAGTAGTTCAGCTAGTGGTTATGCTAGTGTAGAAGACTGTATAAATGATTATGCCTATATATGGTTATCTTATGGTTATGTTCAAACTGGTGATCGACGCTTTAAAGGTGCCAATCTTGGAAACAAAGGTCAAGGGTTAAATGTAAATTATGCCTCAGATCCATTCTGGGGCGAAAAAGCAGCAAGTATTTATTATTCACTTGATAAAAGCTATGACTTTCAAGATTATAATAGTATAGCTTCAGCTGTTTTAAATGATAATTATAATAATACAGTATATGCTAAAAAGGATCCAAATGGCGATAATGTTTATACAGAGTACTATCAATACCGTATAAAAGGTAGTGCTGTTGCAGTGGTAGGAGAAGTTGAAGGACCAAGTGTAAATGGTAATAATATTTGGTATAAAATTCAAAGTGATCCTACTTTAGATATTAATTTGAATTATATAGGCGATTCTAAAAGCAACCCTAGAATTAATTATCTTTGGAATAATTCATTTGTTTATGTACCAGCAGCTTACTTTACTAGAATAAATAATGCTCAATATCCAGTTATTATACCAGATGATAATAAACCATCCCCAACTCCAACACCTGAACCAACTCCGGAGCCCACTCCAGAACCTAAAAAAATATCAGCAATTGTAAGTGAAGCAAACTATAATTATGCTAATGGTATAATTTCAGGAATAAATCCTAATACTGCCATAGAAACACTAAAAGCGAACTTAACTAACACTGGTGGAATAATTACTGTAACAGATGCAAGTGGTAATACCATAACTAGTGGTAATATTGGAACAGGTATGAAAGTAAATATAACTTCAGGTACGACAGAAACATTGACTGTTTTAATATATGGAGATACCAATGGTGATGGTAATATTTCAGCCGTTGATTACGTAAAAATAAAAAATCATATTATGGGAACAAGTAAATTATCAGACATTTATCTAACAGCAGCAAATGTTAATCAAGATGATAAAGTAAATGCTCAAGATTATGTTCAAATAAAGAACTATATAATGGGTATAGCTAATACTATTAAGAATTAAAGGAGTACATAATGAAGAAAAAAGGAATGTGGTTAGTAGTTTTAATAATTACTTTAATGTGTTTTAATCCTAGCGTATATGCTGGAAGTCTTAGTGCTTCCTCTAATATTACCAGTACTGTAACAGGTTCTACAATAACTGTTACAGTAAGAGCATCAGGCTTAACCGGAAAATTTTCAATAACTAGTTCAAATAGTAACATCTTATCAGGAGGAACTTCTAGTGAATGGATAGAAAATGAAACTAAAACTTATAAATTCACAGCCAAAAGTATAGGAAGTGCCAACATAGTAATAAAAGCTATTGATGTTGCTGATAGTAATGGTAATCCCTTTTCTGGTAGTAAAACAATAAATATAAATGTAGTTAAGCCACGTGAAAAATCCACTAACAATAATTTAAAAAATCTAGGCATAAATGGTTATGATTTAACCCCAACTTTTAATAAAAATACTCTAGAATATACAACTACCGTTGAATCAAACATTGAAAAAATAACTATCACAGCTTCAAAAGAAGATAACTATGCTTCTGTTTCTGGAACTGGTGAAAAAGATGTTGTTGAAGGAGACAATAAATTTGAAATAAAAGTTACTTCTGAAACAGGAAGTAGTAAAACATATACTGTTAATGTTATAGTAAAAGATAATAATCCTATAACCAAAGTGGTTGATGGCAAAAACTATACTATTGTGAAAAGAGCTAGTGCCATTACTAAACCAGAAACATTTGATGATACTAAAATAACTATCGATGATATAGAGATACCTGCTTTTTACAGTGAAAAATTAACTTTAACTTTAATTGGTCTAAAAGATGAAAATGGTAGCATATACTTATATAAATATGATGCTAAAACAAATTCTTTAGAAAGATATTCTCAACTTACATCTAATGCTAAAACTATTATTTTTGAAAATACTAATGATTCATATGAAGGATATACTAAAACTAAGGTAAATATAAATAATGAAGAATATGAAGTTCTTCAAAATAATATAAATAAAGATTATGTTTTAATTTATGGAACAGATCTAGAAAATAGTACTAAAAATTGGTATTTATATAATCTAAAAGAAAACAGTATTCAACTTTATATGAGTGATGTAATAGATAATATTAATTCTAATTTTAATAAAACTATTAAAGAATATAAAACAGTTATATTAGCGATGTCTGGTTTATCAATAGTACTTTTAATAGTAATTATAATTTTGGTTTTTTCTAAGAGTAAACCTAAAAAAGTTAAGTCTAAAAAGAATAAAGAACCAGAAGAAAGTTTAATTAAAGAAAAGTAATTCAAATAAAAAGGATTGTTTTAGCTAAAGGAGAGTTATGAAAGCTAAGACAATCTTTTTAAATAATTTAGATCAGGTAATTATTTATGAGGCAAATTTTCATCAAGATAATCATCATAAATATCTAAATAAATATTATCAAAATCTGCAAATAACTGATTATATACCTATTTTATTAACTAGTTATAATAATTGTGTTATTGAATTAGAAAGCAATTATTGTATAGGAGTAGTTTATTTACCACTTTGGTTAAGTGATTTTCAAAAACAGTATTTTAAAGATAATAAGAAAGAATTAGATAAATATACTATCTATTTAAATAATTATTCATTATTAGAACCAATACCTACTATAAAGTTATTATCTATAGTAGATGATATGCCAAAAAGAAAAGGGGATTATAATTAATCCTCTTTTCCAATTGTAACAGTTACTGTCGTATTACTAGGTACGTTACTGCCACTTCTCATAGACTGTTTAATTACATTACCACTATTTTCATCATTTTGATATACAAACTTACATATAATGTTAGCCTTACTACAACTTTCACTAGCTTCTTCTTGACTCATTCCTATTAAGTTAGGAACAATAGTATTACTACCTTGAGAAACAACTAACTTAATAGTATCGTTATTTTTAATAAGTTGTTTTGCTTTATGAGTAGAAGAAATAAGTTGTCCTTTTTCAACTGTATCACTAAACTTATAATCAATAGAGTAAATTATATCATTATCATCAGCCCACTTAATAAAGTCTTCAACATTACTAAAGTCAATCATATATATTTGACCTTTAGAAACTACTACTTTAATAGTAGATCCAACTTTAACTGAATTATCCTTACCAGGAATATAAGAAATAACTCTTCCTTCTTTAATCTTTTCATCGTATTCATAAGAAAATTCAATTTTTAATCTATTATTAGTAGCCCAATTAGTAATTTCATTAGTAGTCATATTGCTAAGATCTAAAACAGTAATATTATTTTTCTTAGATACTGTTAAAACTACAGTAGTATCATCATTAGGACTAATAACTGTCCACTTAGAAACACTTTGCTTTAAAACGATATCTTCATTATCTTCACTATATGCATATTCAAGTTTATATTTCAAATTATTTCTACCTAAATAAACAAGAGCATGGAATAAATCTTTACCAACTAAATTATCAAGTGTAGTACTTTTTAAATCACTTTCTTTACCTAATGAACTTTTTAATGTAATAGGTTCATTTCTTTTAATAACAGCTATAACACTTTGTTCAAAAATAATATCTTTATCAACTTTATCATTAAATTCAAATTTAATAGTAACATTAGTTAAATGATTATCATCTATAAATTTAACTACATCATCGAGTTTCCAACCAACCATATTAGTAACATCAGCTTCTAGATTAGTACTAGCTCCATCTGAAACAACAACTTTAATAGTTTTAACTTTTTTTACTTTAGTACCTTCCTTAACATCCTGACTAATTACCATATATTTAGGAATAGAATCACTATTTTGAAATTCCTGTTCTATTAAAATATTTCTATCATTAGCCCAACTTACAACTTCTTTAATATCCATACCTGTAAAATCAATTACTAAATCTTTAGGAATAATGCCACTAATTACTTGAATTAAACTATATGATGCCAAAATAATAGAACCTATAGCGATAAATATTTTAGCTTTTTTACTACTAGCAAACATTCCTGTAATTACGTATAAAATAGAAAATACAGCAAGCAAAATAACTTCAATAATACTAATAATTTGATTAGTTATATTACTACTAGTAAAAATAGTATAAAACATATTAGTAACAGTAGAAACTAAAGCTAAAGCTAAACAAAAGTAAATAAATATTTGTAAAAATCTCTCTTTTTTGGTATTACCAATTCCATCAAAATTATTATTCATAACATCCCTCTATTCTATAAATATTATATAATAATTATTTAATTCTAACAAGTTAATAAAAAGTTGAATTATGGTAAAAAATGAAAATTTAGTGAAATGTTTTATTACTAATAGAAATTGTGATATAATAACTACATTAGAAATGAGTGTTGTATATGAAAAAAGTAAAACAGTTATTAAATAATGTAGTAGTTAGAAATTTATTTATTATAGCTGGAATGTTTATGTCATTTTATATTTTAGATGTAGCATTAAGAATATTTTCTAATCAATATGTTGGATTTTATCGCTGGATTCATTATTCACCAAATCTATTTACATTTAGTTGGATATTTTTATTTATAGGAGTTTTATATCTCTTACCTAAAAAGGCCAAAATGATTACTTATAGTATTTTAGTAATAATAAGTAATATACTAGTTTATGCTGAGTATTTACATTATAGTATTTTGAAACGCTTTTTTACTTTCAGTGATATTTTACTAACCAAAGAGGGTAGCGATTACTTTTTATATGCTATCAGTAAAACAAGTTTTAAAATTATTTTAATAATTATTATTTCCTTATTATGCATGGTAATTACTTTATATTTAATTAAGAAAACAGAAGAAATAAGTAAAAATAAATATTATTATTTAAGTATGATATTGTTAACTATCGCTTTAGTAAGTGGTACTAGAATGTTAGCTATACATAAACTAGGAAAAGCTTCTGATCCACTAACATGGGAAGCATCATATAAACCTAAAAACGTTTATTTAGACTTTAATAATCAAAATAAGAGTTTAGAAACAAGTGGTATATACGAATTAATATTTAGAAGTACATATTTATATTTTAAAGATAATGTTTTATTAAATAAAAATAAAATGATTGATGAAATTAATGACGAAATTAACACTAATAAAAAGTTATCTTCACTTGTCATGAGTAATGTTGATGATGATAATTATTATGGTATTTTAAAAGGTAAAAACGTTATTTATGTTTTGATGGAATCAATAGACTCTTGGTTAGTAACTAAAGATGTAATGCCAACTTTATATAATTTGGAGCAGACAGGTCTTAATTTTACTAATCGATACTCACCATCATTTGGTGGCGGTCAAACTATAAATTCAGAATTTGCCATGAACACTGGTTTATATGCTGTAGAAAATAGTAAAGCTATATATAATTATGATAAAAATGACTTTTCAGCATCACTAGCTAATAAGCTTAAAGAAAATAATTATAGTGCCATATCTATTCATACTAATACAGGAAGTTTTTATAATCGAACTTATTTTCATCAAGCACTAGGTTATGATAAACATTATGCTCTAGCAGATATGGGAAATATTAATCATACAGACTATAATTATTATAATGATAGTAGTTTAGTTAAAAATGATGAAGTTTATAATTTAATAGTAAGGGAAGAACCATTCTTCAGTTTTATAATATCATACTCAGCTCATGTACCATATGATGATACTAATGATAGATGTATAAGTAACCCTTATAATCTAAATGTAGAAGGTAATAAAGAATTATCATGTATTCGTAATTTAGCTCACGAAACTGATGAAATGTTAAGAATACTAATTGAAAGACTTAAAAAAGATAATTTATTAGATAATACTGTTTTAGTTTTAGCTACTGATCATTATGCTTATGGTTATGGTGATCAAGCTTCTATAAAAAAATATAAAAATACTAATAATGATTATCTACTACAGAAAGTACCATTAGTAATATGGAGTCCTAATTTAAAACATAATAATATTGATACATTAATGGATACAGCTGATATCCTACCAACCTTACTATATATGATGGGAATAGATTATAATGAAAATTATTATATAGGAACCAATGTATTTAGTAGTAATCATGATAATTTTGTTTACTTCTCAAGTGACACTTTCTATGATGGAAAAACATTATATGATAGTAATACCAAAAATATTAATAATGTTAATATTGATGAGACTATAAAAACTATTAGGAAGAAAATAGATTTAAATAATAAGTTTATTATTAGTGATTACTTTAAGTCAGTACGCGATTAAAAGTTAATGTCTAAAAAACATTAACTTTTTTTCTATATAATGTGATAGAATAAAAATATAGAAAGTAGTGATAACATGAAAAAAGTAAAAGAAACAAGTATTTATCTTTTAATACTAATGAGTACTATTTTAATAGGGACAACTCTATTGTTTATGTGTAAAATAGGTTTAACTATGTATCATCTTCCACTATTTATTATTCTAACTACAGTATTTTATTATATATTAAGAAAGAAAGATAGTATTACTGATATTATAAAGGTAGTAATTCTTTCTCTATTAATAATAATAGTAAGTACTTTAATATCTAGTTTTATGTACGATCGTTCCAGTGATGGTAATACTTATCATAAAGATGCAATAGGAGTACTAAAAGAAGGATATAATCCTGTTTATGAATCAAGTAAAGATTTTATAGAAAGACGAAATGATCCAAGCAAAGAATTAACTGCATATAGTATTTGGACTGATCATTATGCAAAAGCTAATTGGATTATCGCCAGTAATTTTTATAGCTTAACTAATAATATTGAATCAGGTAAAGCTATGAATTTAATTAGTATGTATATCATATTTGGTTTTATGTTTACTAGTATTTCTTTAGTCTTAGATAAGAAAAAATCTTTTATCTTGGCATTGATAATAACTATAAATCCCATAACTGCATCACAAATGTTTACATATTATAATGATCAACTTGTATGTTTATATTTATTTTTATCTATCTTATTTTTAATTAAATTAGACCACAATATAAAAGATAAAGAAACATGGCTATTTTATATATTAACATTTATTATTTTAGCTAATATGAAATTTAACGGTTTAGGTTATCTTTTAGTATTTAGTTTTCTATTTGTATGTAGATATTTATATAAAGCTTATAAGCATAAAGAATTTGCTATCTTATTTAAAAAACTATCAATTATCTATATACCATTATTTATAATATCTCTATTAATAGTAGGTTATCCAACATATGTAAAAAATACATTAGATCATAATAATCCCTTTTTTCCTCTATATGATAAAAATGGTGAGGATATCATCACAGCTCAACAACCTCGAAAATTTTTAAAAATGAATAATTTAGAAAAACTATTTTATGGTACTTTTTCTAAAGCTAATAATTTAAGAGAAAACGATAATACTGATTTAAAAATACCATTTACTATTTATAAAAGTGAATTATCACCTGCATGTTCAAATGATTTAAGAATTAGTGGTTGGGGAATATTCTTTAGTGGTTTACTATTATGTAGCATTATTATTTTAATAAAATATTATAAGAATTATAAAAAAGAAAGTTGGATTTTATATACTTTAGCTATAACTAGTATCTTAATGATAGCAATGAGTGAATCATGGTGGGCTCGTTATACGCCACATTTTTACTTGTTTATTATTTTATCAATTTATATACTATTTAAATATAATAAATGTAAATTTATAAATATAATCTATTTATCTATTATCATCATTAATACTTTAATTCCATTAGCTGGAAATAGTTATTATACTTTAAAAAATAGTATTCAAATTACTAAAGATTTAAATAATTTAAGAGGTAAAGAAATCTTAGTAAATATTAATGGTATGAATGGTATTATCTATAATTTAAAAGATCATGATATTAAATATATATTAAGTAATGAAACTAAATCAAATGAATTATATTATCATTATCTAACTTATCAGGAGAAAACTTATGAATAAAAAACTAAATTTATTAGTTATCATTTTCTTATTATTAAATCCTATATTAGATGTAACTAGTTTTTTAAACTTACCATTTAGTATTATCATAAGAAGTTTGTTTTTAGTTAGTATAGTATTATATTTATTTATAAATAAAAAGGAATTAAAACTATTAATACCATTATTAATATTTAGTATTATTAGTTTTATCTACCAATATTTCTATTTGAAATTTGGTTTAACTGAAACAGTATCATCAATTTTTAAATTTTTATATTTACCAGTTTCAATATTATTTTTTAAAAACTATTCATTAGCTGCTGAAAAAAGTAAAATTGAAACTATTATTTTAATTACTTATTTAGGAATCTATTTATTTTCATATCTTTTTAAAATAGGGGCTAATGCTTATTTACCTACCGATGGTAAAAGTGGTTTTAAAGGTTTATTTTCATCAATCAATGAATTTAGTGCTATCATAGTATGCTTACTTCCTATTGCGGTTAATTATTTGAGATCAAAGAAAAACTATAAAGTATTAATTATAATTCTTATTTGCAGTTCAATAGCTAGTCTATTAATAGGAACAAAGGTATTAATGGGTGGCATTATTTTTACTATCTTATATTTAATATGGAATGAAAAAAATTTTTTTCTAAGACAAAGTAAAAAAATCAAAATAATGGTTATTTCCTTATTTGTTATTTTAATAACGATTAGTGGCTTTTTATTTACTAAAACTAGAACTTATAAAAATATGCAAGTTCAACAAGATTTCTTTAAAGTAGATAATATTTTTTCTCTTGAATTTATTAATAGGGTAATTTATAACGACAGATTAACATTTTTAGATGATAATTATACTTACTATAAAAATCAAAATATAGATAAAAAATTATTAGGTATATCTATTAATAATAACGATATTAAAATGGTTGAAATAGATATCTTTGATATTTTATTTAGATATGGTATAGTAGGTATTATATTATTTGTTAGCAGTATTATAACTATTAACTTTAAAGAAATAAAAGTTTATGATAAGATTTCAATGATACTACTAGTTATTATTTCACTAACTTCTGGTCATGTTTTAATATATCCAGCTGTTAGTATCTATTTTTCACTAGCTGTAGCTAAAGATAAAGAAGGTGATTGACTTGAAAACAGGTTTAATAATTATTCATTATAATGACTATGAATCAGTAAAAAAACTAATAGATAATGTAAAAGATTATAAGGTATTGGATAAAATTATTATTTATGATAATCACTCTAAAGAGGATATTATAAAAAAATTAAAGAAACTATCTTCTGGTAAAATAGAAGTAGTTGTTAATGATGAAAATAAAGGTTATGCTTATGCTATCAATGATGCCAGTAAATATTTAATTAATAAATTAGGAAAATGTAATATTATCATTTCAAATAGTGATATTATTATAGATAAAGAAGAAGATATAAAGGATTTGATTAAATTATTAAATAAAAAAGATGTTGGTTTAGTAGCACCAACTATTTTAGAAAAAGGTCATTTGAATAGAGGATGGAAAAATCCTGGGCCTATATTAGATAGTATGATGAATTTAATTTATGTACATCGCTTCTTTAGAAAAAAATATGTTTTTTATAAAGAAGAACACTATACTGGTGATACAAGCTATATCGATGTGGCCAGTGGTTGTTTCTTTTTAATGAAATCAGATATTTTAGAAAGTATTAACTATTTAGATGAAAATACTTTTCTATATTATGAAGAAAATATTCTAGCTAAAAAATTATTAAAAATTAATAAAAAAGAGCTACTAGCAAATAATATTATCGTTATTCATAATCATTCAGTATCTATTGACAAAAATATCAATAAAATAAAAAAATTAAAACTACAAAAGAAAAGTCAGTATTATTTTCAAAAAACATATAACCATGCCAATTTATTTGAAAGATGTTTATTAAAAGCTAGTGCTTTTATTAGCAGAATAATTTTAGCAGTAGTTTATTTTATAAAAGATTTGATTAAAAGGTCACATTAAGAATTAAAATTTATATATTTTTATAAATTGAATAATATTTATAGAACCAATTTTAAATTTCCATTAGATAGATTTTTAAAATTGGTTTTTGTTTTGAATTCAATATGGAGAAAATCAAGAATTATTGGTACAATTCAGATAGAAAAAAGGTTAATGAATATAAGCATTTAATTATGCTTGATTTAGATCAAGATAACCTAGATAAAATATCGATAGGGGATGATAAAGAAGATAGCTTATGAAGATGGACTTGAACAAGGCACTGAACAAAGAAATATAGAAATAGCCAAAAATCTTATAAGTTTAGGTACAATTACATTAGAAGATATATCTAAAACTACAGGATTAAGTGTAGAAAAATTAACTAATTTAAGTAGCGCAAAATAAAATTATTCGACAAATTCTAATTTTTATCATATAATGTAGTAAAGCTTTATCATAGAAAGGATAAGATAAAGTTAGCGCCAGGTCCTAAGTGATGACGAGGATAGTAATTATCGAAATACTCGGCGGATGTTACTACGTAATAATGGAAACGTTAGAATTATTGAAAAAACAAAATCAATATTGTAACAAATAATAATTCTCCATATTTTTTTGTATGGAGGATTTTTATATGTGTGGAATTATTGGATACATAGGAAAAGATAAATGTATTCCTAATATTATTAGTGGTTTAGAGTCTCTTGAATATAGAGGCTATGACAGTAGTGGTATTGCCTATATGTTAAATGATAAGATAAAAATAGAAAAAGAAGTAGGCAAAATAGAAAATTTAAAAAAGATAATTAATATTGATGAAGAAAGCTATCTAGGAATTGGTCATACTAGATGGGCTACTCATGGAAAACCATGTAAAGTAAATAGTCATCCACATCAAAGTGGTAAAGTAACACTTGTCCATAATGGTATTATTGAAAATTATGAAGAATTAAAAAAGAAATTAAAAGATTATAATTATATTAGTGAAACCGATAGCGAAGTTGTTGCAGCCTTAATTGATTATCTTTATAAACAAGAAAAAGATATGATAAAGGTATTAAATAACTTGAAAGATTATTTAATAGGTAGTTATGCTTTAGGTATATTAATAGAAAATGATGATAAATTATATGCTATTCGTAAAAATAGTCCTTTAATTATAGGTGTAAGTGAAAATGGTAATTTTATAGCTAGTGATGTACCTGCTATATTAAAATATACTAATAAGTATTATTTATTAGATAACGATGAATATGTTATTTTAGAAAAGGATAAAGTAACTATCTATAATAATGGTAAGATAGTAAAAAAAGAATTACTTACTTTTGAAGGCAGCATGGACAGTGCTATGAAAAATGGCTATGACCACTTTATGTTAAAAGAAATTTATGAGCAAAAGGAAGTAATTACAAAAACAATAAAAAAATATTTAGATATTAATAACTTAAATGAGTTATTAAACGGTCTAGAAGATTATACTGGTATTGATATTATAGGTTGTGGTAGTAGTTATCATGTTGGTTTAGCTAGTAAAAGTTTAATTACTAAATATGGAAAAATACCAGTAAATGTAGAAATAGCATCAGAATATCGCTATACAGAACATTTTTATACTAAAAATCATTTAGTTATTTTAATCAGTCAATCTGGTGAGACAGCTGATAGTTTAGCTGTTTTAAGACAAGTAAAAGAGAAGAATATTGCTACTTTAGCTATCGTAAATGTAGTGGGTTCATCTATTGCTAGAGAATCAGATAAAGTAATATATACCAAAGCTGGTCCAGAAATATCAGTAGCTACAACTAAAGCTTACTCTTGTCAATTTATTATTTTATCTTTAATAGCCTTCTACTTAGGTCTAAAAAACAATTTACTAAAAGAAGAAGATATAAAAGTATATTATGATTTAGAAAAAGAAATAGCTAAGATTTTAGAAGTTACTAGCGACACCGAAGAAGTAGCTAACATGATTCATGATAAAAAAGATATTTTCTATTTAGGAAGAAAAATTGATTATAGTTTGTGTATGGAAGCATCTCTTAAATTAAAAGAAATAAGTTATTTGCATAGTGAAGCTTATGCTGCTGGTGAATTAAAACATGGTACTATTAGTTTAATTGAAGAAAATACACCAGTAATTAGTATTATTACCGATGACTCTATTGCTTTAAAAACACTTAGTAATGTAAAAGAAGTATGTGCTAGGGGTGCTATGAGTATTATTATTAGTAATCAAAAAATAGAAGATAAAAATGTTTATCAAAAATTAATATTAGTATCTAAAGTATCAGAATTTATTGAACCACTTTTAGTAATAATTAAGTGTCAATTAATTGCTTACTATGTAGCTAAAATGAATGGTTGTGATATTGATAAACCAAGAAACTTAGCTAAAAGTGTAACTGTTGAATAAAATTTATAGAATCAATAACCATATATATATTATTATATTATTAATAATAAAAATTAGATTAAAACAGCCATGATTAGATGACATAAAAAGAGTGTATGATAAAGTAAATAATCTAAATATTTGATAACCATTTTAAAATTTTATGAATTGTTAATAAATAAAAAACAATTAAATACTATAGAAGTAGGTAAAAAAACGTCATATTTCTTGAGATATGTCGTTTTTTGTTTTATACTTATTATAGCTATTCATTAGAAGTAAAAAATAGAAAGAGTGATAATATGAGTAAAAAAAGTAAGCAAACATCTACTATTGCAATTAAAGTAGAACATGTGTCTAAACAATTTAAATTGTTTTATGATAAACACTATACACTAAAAGAAAAACTTGTTTTTTGGAAAAGTAAAAAATCTGAATTACATAAAGTATTAAATGATATTAACTTAGAAATAGAAAAAGGTGAGTCTGTCGCTTTAATAGGCGTTAATGGTAGTGGAAAAAGTACACTCTTAAAATTAATGACTAAAATTATATATCCAACATCAGGAGAAATTCAAATAAATGGTAAATTAACATCACTGTTAGAACTAGGAGCCGGTTTTCATCCTGATTTTACAGGTAGAGAAAATATTTATTTTAATGCCTCTATTTTTGGATTAACTGCCAAAGATATAGATTCAAGAATTAGAGAAATAATAGATTTTTCAGAATTAGGTGATTTAATAGATAGTCCTGTTAGAACATATTCATCCGGCCAATATATGAGGCTTGCATTTTCAGTAGCAATTAATGTTGATGCTGAAATACTATTAATAGATGAAATTTTAGCCGTTGGCGATCAACACTTCCAAGATAAATGCTTTAATAAACTAATGGAGTTAAAGAATAGTGGAAAAACTATAGTCATAGTAAGCCATAGCCTAGGATCAATTCAAAGATTTTGTGATAGGGCAGTATGGTTGAATAATGGTAGAGTTCAAATGGATGGAGAAATAGATAAAGTAATTTCAGAATATTTAAAGGTGTGTGGATAGTATGAAAAATTTAATAAATAATTTATATAATTATCGCCAATTATTAAAAAGTAATGTAAAAAAAGAAATAAGAGGTAAGTACAAAGGATCATTTCTTGGAGTTTTATGGTCATTTGTAAACCCATTGCTGACAACCTTAGTTTATGCAATTGTATTTCCAATAATATTGAAAAATCCAGAACCACATTACGTTACTTTTATTGTAATTGGTATTCTTCCATGGACATATTTTACAACAGTAATTATGCAAGGAACAACAACGGTATTAATGAATGCAGGAATCATAAAAAAAGTGTATTTTCCAAGGGAAATATTACCAATCTCGATAAATTTTAGTGGATTAGTAAATTTCTTGATTTCATGTTTAATAATATTTATATTTTTAATTTGCAGTGGTATAGGATTTAGCTGGTATATATTATTTTTACCACTAATAGTAATAACACAATTCATTCTACAACAAGGAATAATTTTTATTACAAGTGCTATTAATGTATATATTAGGGATGCAGAATATATTATAAATTTCATAATTAGTATGTTATTTTATGCAACACCAATTTTATACTCATCAGAATTATTTATTAATAGTTCATTAGAGTGGATAATGTATTTAAACCCAATGGCTACAATTATTAACTGCTATAGAGATATCCTATTTTATCAATCAATACCACATATAAAGTCACTATTAGTAGTATTAATAGGAAGTTGTATTCTATGTTTCATTGGACTAAAAGTATTTAAAAAATTAGAAAAAGGTTTTGCAGAAGAAGTATAGAAAGCAGGTGTTTGAATGTTATGCTTTATTATTTTACATTATAAGAACATAAGTGAAACGATAGAATGCTTAAAAATGTTAAAAAAAATTATTAATAATAATGAAGCATCTATTGTAGTTGTTGATAATAACACATTAAATGCAGAAGAAGTTTTGAAAATAAAAAAATACACAAATGATATTTTAATACTCGATAAAAATTATGGATTTGCAAAAGGAAATAATAAAGGAATAGAGTATGCTAGGAAAAAATATAATCCTAATTTTTACTGCGTTATTAATAATGATGTATTTATTGAACAAAAAGACTTCATTGACAAAGTTAAAAAGATTTATGAAAAATATAAATTTGATATGTTAGGGCCAAAAATAGATTCTCCAACTGGCGAATCAGTCAATCCGTTCCCTGTATTCAAAGATAAGAAAACAATAGAATCGGAAATAAAAAAATGTAGAAAACTAATTAAAATTTATAATTCTTCGGTATTAACTAGTTTACTAAATTTATACATGAAAATAAAAAGAATATTTAAAAGAAATATAATCAAGCCTAAAAATGGTGATAAAACATTACAAAATGTTGCTTTACATGGATGCGCTATAATTTTTTCAAAAAAGTATATTGAAAAATATGATGAGGGATTTTATAATGAAACGTTTTTATTTCATGAAGAAGAATTTTTGTATCAACGAATATTAAAAGATAATTTAATTAGCATCTATGAGCCAACATTGCATGTCTTTCATAAAGAGGGTTCAAGTATTAAAAATAATTATAAAAAAATTAGAAAAAGTAAATTTTTTAGAGAAAAAGAAAGACTAAAATCTTTATTATTATTATCAAAACAGATGTAGGGGGAAAATATATGGAAAAAATAATTGTTAAGAAAATAGAAGTAGAAAAAAATGACATAAGAATAGACTACAAAGTAACAGAAGGATTAAAAAAATATTTTAATTTAGAAAATAAATTTCACGTTCATTACTATGAAGATATATCAGCTGTTCCAGAAGAAGTTGCTGTAATTCCATTTGTATCTAATGTATTACCAATAATATGGTTAACAAATTCAGAATTAGTAATAGATAGTCTAGAGGAAAAGTATGCAAATTCTCTAGATAAAACAAGAATAGCATTTAACAAAATGTATAAAACAGATATTTTTAAAGGCAAAGTGACGGTTAAAAAGAAAAAAAGAATAAAACCATTAGATACAGAAGAAAATATTTCTGTATTTTATAGTGGAGGTGTAGATTCAACATCATCTTTAGTAAGTTGCCTAGAAAATAAGAAAAGACCATTGCTAATTACAATTTGGGGTACTGATGTATGGGATAATAACATAGAGGGATTTGAGTCTTTAAAGAAGAATGCAGAGGATTGTGGAAAAAAATATAATTTAAAAAATATGTTTATAAAAACCAATTTTAGAAAATTTATTTATGAACATGAGTTAACAAAGGATCTTTTAACAGGAAAAATTAATGATAGTTGGTGGCGTGGAATCCAACACGGTATTGGTTTAATAGGACATGTTGCACCATATGCATATACAAAAAATATAAAACTCCACTATATTCCAGCAACATTAAATAGTAAGAATATTGGTTCAACTTGTGGTTCATTTCCAACAATAGATGAAAGTGTAAAATATATGAATTGTTCTATATGCCACGAAGGATATGAGTTGGACAGATTAGATAAAGTAAATCATATAACTAGCTATTTTGAAAAGCAAAATGAAACTTTTCCACTAAGAGTTTGTTACATGGATAAAGGAAGTAAACTTAATTGTTGTCAATGTGAAAAATGTTATCTGACAATTATGGAATTAATTTCATTAAAAAAAGATCCAAATAAATGGGGATTTACAGTAAATAAAGAAACAATGAATGATATTCCAAAATATTTATATGAAAAAGCCTCAGATAGTCCAATAAATGTAGAAATATGGAATAGAATAAAACAAGAAATGGATAAAAACAAAAAAGTATTAGGAAAACACAAAGAATTAGATTGGATATACAAGTACACACCGGAGCAGGCTTATATAATTAGATTGCCAAAATTATCAGTAATAGTTCCAGTTTATAATACTGGCAAATATTTGGAAAAGTGCTTAGATTCATTGCTTTCACAAGATTATCAAAATTTAGAAATTATCGTTGTAGAAGATTGCTCAACAGATAATAGTAGAGAGGTATTAAAAAAATATAATAAAGAAAATAAGATAAAAATATTCTATAACGCAAAAAATAGTGGCTTATCTTTCACAAGAAATACAGGATTAAAATATGCTACAGGTAAGTACATAGGTTATATTGATTCAGACGATTATGTTGACAATAACTATTACAGCACTATGATGTCAAAGGTAATAAACGATAATGCCGATGTAGTAGTCTGTGATATGAAAACAGTCTATGAAAATGAAAATAATAGAGAAGTTATTAACAGATGCTATGACATTGAACAAGACAAACTAGGATTTGTAAACACTGGTCTAGCAGCGTCAGCATGTAACAAAGTTTTTAAAAGAGAGTTGATAGAAAAATACGAATTTTCTGTTGGAAAAGTTAATGAGGATTTGGCTGTGGTTTTACCAGCAATTATAAATGCGAATAGAGTATCATATGCAGATGGTATTTACTATTATTATATTCAAAGAAATAATTCAATTCAAAATTCAAGGTTTTCAGATAAAAAATTTGATATATTCTATGGAGTCGATTTAACTTTAAAGAGAATAGAAAACTGTGAAAACTATGATAAGATATCACAAGCTATAATTTATAATCAAATTATTGTTTTACTTATTTATATAATTCCTAAAGAAAAAAATATATCTAGAAGATATCATATCTTAAAGAAATTTAATAAATTATCACAAAAATATGAAATTAGAAGAAATATATATTTATGGAGATTCTTAGAGCAATGTGGTAAAAAACACAGAATCTATTATAAAGCATTATTTAAATTAAATTGTCAAAAATTATATTTATTTTCGAATTTACTTATTTCAAATTATGATTTAGCTAAAAATATAAAATCAAAAAAAACTGTAATTAAAGATGTTAACAAAAATGATTTAATAAAAATGGCTAAAAAACAAAATAAACTTAAGGTACAAGATATAAAAATATCAGTTGTAATTCCTAATTACAACTATGAAAGATTTCTATATCAAAGACTATATTCTATCTTGTATCAAAAGGTAAAGATTCATGAAATTATTATCTTAGATGATTGTTCTAAAGATAATAGTAGGAATTTAATTGATGATATAGTTGATACATTATCACCTTATATAAACATAAAGAAAATCTATAATGATACGAATTCTGGATCTGCTTTTAAACAATGGCATAAAGGTTTTAATATTACGGAAGGTGATTATGTATGGATTGCTGAAGCTGATGATTATTGTACAAATAAATTTTTAAAGACAGTAATTATGCCAATTAAAAGCAATAATAATATAGCAATTAGCTATAGTGATACCGCTTTTATTAACGCAGAAGGAAATATAATTTTAAAAAGCATCAAGCCAGAAATAGACATACAAAAAACAGGGCATTGGGATAAATCATACATTAATAGTGGTATAGATGAAATAAAAAATTATTCTTATTTAAATTGTACAATTGCAAATGTATCATCATGTCTAATAAAAAAAGGCGATTATAGCAAATTTTTAAAAGAATCTGGTAATTATAAACAAGCAGGAGATTGGCTATTTTATATTAATGTTATTAAAAATGGTAATATAGCGTATAGTAATAAAGTATACAATTATTATAGAGTTCATGGTAATAATGTTAGCTCAACAATGAATCGTAAAAAACATATAGATGAAATAAATAAAATCTACCAATATGTAAATAATGAATTTAAGTTAACAAAAAAACATGAAAAGAAAATGAAAGAAAGAATAAAATTTTTAACTAATGTCTGGGGGATAAATAATGAAAAATAGAAAATATGGATTAGTTGTCTTTGATAAAACTCAAAATTTGGGCGATGATATTCAGAGCTATGCTGCTATACAATATTTGCCACAAATTGATTATTATATTGAAAGAGAATGTTTGAATGAATTTACATCACAAAATGGTGAAATAGTAAACGTTATAATGAATGGCTGGTATATGCATGATATAACTTCAATGCCACCATCACCATTTATTAATCCCCTATTTATTTCAATCCATTTTACTGATCATTTGTATAATGAGTGTCCTGAATATTTAAGTGGATACTTTCTAGATTATCTAAAAAAACATGAACCTATAGGGTGCCGTGACGAAGTTGTTAGAAAATATTTAACAGATAATAATATTAAAAATTATTGGTCTGGTTGCTTAACATTAACTATTAAAAAGTTTCCTAATGTAGAAAAAGGAAATTACATTTGTGCTGTAGATTTAGATGATGAGGAATTATCGCATTTAAGAAAGCTTACAAATAAAGAAATTAGAATAATTACACATAAATTAGATGATAGTGTAAATTCAAAGATTTCATATGAAGAGCGTATGCATAATGTTGAAGAAACATTGAAAGTATATCAAGGGGCATCATTGGTAGTAACAACAAGATTACACTGTGCGCTGCCTTCATTAGCACTAGAAACACCTGTAATAATGATACATGATAGTAATAATATAGACAAAGTTAATAGAATTGGTGTATTTTTAGAATTGATTAATCACACATCAAAAAACAATTTTATATTAGGAAAATTTGATGACTTAATTAAAAATCCAAAAGATAATTCAAATGATTATTTAGAAATAAGAAAAAAAATTAAGTCAATTGTCAGTGAATTTATAGACAACGGATGTAAGGATTATTCAGAGAATCAACAAAATGTTAAGTTATATAAAAAATATTTTGTTGAGCAAAAAAAATATATTGTTAATCTTTTAAGGTTATCTTTTGAAAAAACATTAAGTTTAAGTAAGCAAGATTATATGAATTGGATTGATAATATAAATATAGAAAAAGAACAAACTATTAGTAAAATAGATAAAGATAATCAAAAAAGGGAATATGAATTAAATAGGCAATTAAATAAATACATGTTGCGTGATGAAACTGTAAATAAAGAGCTGGAAGTAGCGATAAATAATTACTTAAAAATAGTTAATAAAAAGCAACAAGAGATAGATAAATTATACCAACAACTAAATACGATAACTACATCGAAGGGGTATAGATATTTAGAAAAATTTAGAAAGATAAAAGGAAGATTATTAAGAAGAGGTAGGTAGTATGAAAGAGAAGAAAAAAATAGCTTTAGTAGTAGATGCTGATAATTGGGCATTTGCCAATATTGCAAAAAACATTACTAAAAATTTATCTGAACAATATGATTTCAAAATCATACCAATTATTAACCTAGATAATAATCTAGCAAAGGTATATATTGCTGCCGACGATTGTGATTTAATTCATTTCTTTTGGCGAGGAAATATTATAGGTGAATTTGATGAAGGATTTAAGTGGTATGTTGAACACCTTGGCTTTACTTTAAGTGAGTTTAAACAAAAATATATGAATAAAATAATAACTACAGCTGTTTATGATCACTTATTTTTAGATGATGAAATAAATATTACTGAACAAATATTTTCCAATTGTAATAAATATTATGTTTCTTCAAATATTCTAAAAAAAATTTATAAAAAACTTGATATTAAATATTATCCAAAATGTGTTATTACAGATGGTGTTGACTTAGATAAATTTTTTCCTCAAAGATTAGAAAGATTTTTAAATTTAGAAAATAGAAAAATAAAAATCGGATGGGTAGGAAATAGTGCATGGGCCAGTGATAAAGAAGATTTTAAAGGTGCAAATACTATTTTAAAACCAGTATTAAAAGAATTGATAGAAGAAGGGTATCCAATTGAAGAATATTTTGCAGATAGACAAGTAAGAATGATTCCACATGATCAAATGGTTGACTACTATTCTGACATCGATATATTGATATGCACATCTAAGTGTGAAGGAACACCAAATCCAGTATTGGAAGCAATGGCATGTGGAGTACCTGTTATTTCTACTAGGGTTGGAATTGTTCCTGACGCATTAGGAAATAAACAAAAACAATTTATCTTAAAAGAAAGAACTAAAGAATGTTTGAAAGAAAAAATTATATATTTATTAAATCACAAAAAAATTTTTCAGGAATTAAGTGAAGAAAATCAACAAGAAATAAAAGATTGGACTTGGCAGAAAATTTCAAAAAAATTTCAAGATTTTTTTGATGAATATTTAAATAATAAAGAATAGGAAAAGTTTTGATATGAAAAAAAGCAAAAAAAATTCTAAGAAGATGGTCAGTAATCCAATTAAAAAAATTAATATATTAATCTCATCACTACAAAAAATAGATTTAAAAAAAATATGGAGTTTAATGTTTTTTTGTTGCTTATGTTGGTTCTTTTTAATATGTATATTAGACGCTGGTTATACATTCAATCCATTATTAATAATTTTAGGTATAACTACCGCGGTAATATTATTAACCAAAATATATAAAACAATTCAAAAAAAATTTAAAAATTTAAGTGATAAAAAGGCCTGGATTTTTTATACAATTGTTGTTTGTTTAATGATAACTATACAAGCAGTAATAGGATATTTAGTTAGGACAAACCCAAGTTGGGATCTAGGTATAGTCATAAAATCAGCACAAGAAATTGTAAAATACGGTCATTCAACTGATATGGCTGGCTATTACATTCAAGCACCAAATAATATATTGATAACACTATTGATTGCATTAACAATTAAAGTATTTTCTTTTATTGGAATTGTAAACATAAATATAATAACTTTGATTGTGAACATTATTTTCATTCAATTATCAATCTTTCTTTTATTTAAACTTACAAAAAAAATCTATGACAACTATACAGCTTGTTTTGTATTAATTTTGATGTTTATGTTTTTACCTATTTATCCATATTCGACGATTATGTATACAGATACAATGAGTATGTTTTTACCAATTGGATTTTTATATTTATTTCAAAAATTAGATGATGTAGACATAAATAAAAAATTTATAATAATTTCTATAATTATTGGTTTTTTCAGTTTTATTTCATTAAATTTAAAGGTTACAGCTTTAATAGTAGTAATGGCTACTGTTATAAATGAAATAATAAATAAGAAATTCAAAAAGATAGTCTGTGTCTGCCTAATAGCAATATGTAGTTTTACATTATTCGAAACGGTATTTACGACAATTGTAAAAAAAACAAATGTTATGGGTCTTGATTACAAATTAACAAAATCAATACCTTATACTCATTTCATAATGATGGGAATGTATAATATGGGTGCCTTTGATTCTGGAGAGTGGCAATTTACTCTAAATCTTCCTGATTATAATACTAGAAAGAAAGAAAATATAAAAGTTATAAAATCGAGACTTAGTCAGTACAAAACACAAGGCTATATAAAATTTCTAAACTATAAAGTAAAACAGCAAACTTGGGGATCAGGAACATATGATTTTGAAAATATCTTATCTTCATATCAGGTCGATAATAACATTGCTCATCAGTTTTTATTATCAAATGGTAGATATTATAATGCTGTTTACTATTATTGCCAAATATTTCATTTTACGATGTTATTTTGTATATTAGCATCTATTTTATATAGCATAAAAATTAGAGAAAAAATTGAAACTTTAAACATTGCAAGACTAAGTATGTTTGGATTATTATTATTTTTACTAATTTGGGAAACAAGATCAAGATATATGTTAAACTATATTCCAGTATATCTATTAATAACGGTTAGTGGAGTAATATCTTTATCAAATAATTCAAAAAAAATAAAAAAAATATTATTTTTAAAAAATGAGGAGAAATAAAATGAAAGTATTAGTTACAGGCGGTATGGGATACATTGGTAGTCATACTGTTGTTGAATTATTAGAAAATAATTATGAAGTAATAATTGTTGATAATTTAGTAAATTCTAAAATAGATGTTTTAGATAAAATAGAAAAAATAACTGGCAAGAGACCAAAATTTTATCAATATGATCTATGTAATTATGAAAATTTAGAAAGCATATTTAAAGAAAATAAAATCGATGTAGTAATTCATTTTGCTGGTTTAAAAGCAGTAGGTGAAAGTTGTGAAAAACCTTTACTTTACTATCAAAATAATTTAGTATCAACTATGAATCTATTAGAGATAATGAGTAAATATAATTGTAAAAGAATTGTTTTCTCATCTAGTGCTACAGTGTATGGTAGTCCTAAATCATTACCAATTAAAGAAGATTTTCCTTTATCAACAACCAATCCATATGGTTCAACAAAGTTATTTATTGAATATATTTTAAAAGATTTATATAAATCAGATCCAACTTGGAGTATAGCTATACTAAGATACTTCAACCCAATTGGTGCTCATGAATCATATTTACTTGGTGAAAATCCAAATGGTATTCCTAATAATTTAATGCCATATATAATGAAAGTTGCTACCAAAGAACTAGATCATTTGAATATTTTTGGTGATGACTATAATACTAAAGATGGTACTGGAGTTAGGGATTATATCCATGTAGTGGATTTAGCTAAAGGTCATATTAAAGCAGTAGAAAAAGTTTTAAGTGAAAATAAAATAGATTGTTACAATTTAGGAACAGGTACAGGATATAGTGTACTAGAAATGGTAAATTTATTTAAAAAAGTTAATGATGTTGATGTACCATACCAAATAGTAGAAAGACGTAGTGGTGATATTGCTGAATGTTATGCTGACCCAACTTATGCTAAAAAAGAATTAGGATTTATAGCAGAAAAATCTTTAGAAGATATGGTAAGAGATAGTTATCAATATATATTGCACTGCAAATCTGAATAATTATTTAAAAAGGAGATAATTTTGAAAAGTAGTAGAATTGACTGGGTTGATATATATAAAGGAATATTAATATTTTTGATGGTATTAGGACACAGCTGTAACATTTTTTTATTACCATGGATATATGGATTTCATATGGCAGGCTTTTTTTTCATATCAGGTTATACCACAAATTATGATAAATATGATTTTGTAACCTATATTAAGAAAAAAACAAAGAGTTTGTTAGTCCCGTTTATTGGAATAAATGTCTTTTCATTTATTATCCAATTGCTTTTAAATTTAACAGGATTATATAATGTATACTATAATAATCAATTTTCTTTCACAAGTTTAATCAATTTTTTTAAATATTTTTCAACATTTGATTTAGCAGGTGCTAGTTGGTTTTTATTTGTTTTATACATAGCAAGTATATTATCAAAATTACTTTATGATATTATAAAAGGTTATAATGTAAAAGATAATATATCAATACATTTAATTATTTGTTTTATTATTTTTATTATTTTTTATTGCCTATTTTATAGAACAGGAGAAAAAATATCATATTTTTTAGATTTAATACCAATATCAACTTTCTTTTTATCACTTGGTACTTTTGCTTTTAATAAAAACATGCTAATTAAAAATAAATATAATAATATTATAAAAATATTGTTATGCTGTTTTTATATCACAAATATTAGTTTTTATAATCAACCAACTGATTGGGCTGGAAGAATTTTTCCCCCATTATATATATTATTATTCAATTCACTTGGTGGAATATTATTGTTAATAGGAATAAGTAAAATTATTGTTTTTCTAAAGAATAAGATAAAATTAATTTATATATTTTTAAATTATTTAGGTAAAAACACTTTAGAAATACTAAAATATCATTTTTTGAGTTTTAGAGTAATCTTTACTATATTATATGTATTTAAATATTTAGATATTTCAAAATTAAAATGCCTAGTTCCCCCGTATTATGGATTTATTGAAACATTATTAACTGCAGTTATTGCGGTAATTTTTTCATTACTTTTTTCAATTTGTATAAATTATATTTATAAGATCATGAAAAAAGTAATAAACAATTTTATCAATAAGATACCAGAAAAATATAATTTTATAGCATTAATTAAAAACATTAAAATACAATAATTAATAATAAAAAAAAGAAAAAACTAAAAAATTTTTCTTTTTTTTAGATATTTTAAAAAAAACTTAAATAATACTATTAGAACCAATTAATGAGAGGGGGATAATTATGAAAAAAACATTAATGGTTTTAATAGTATTGTTTTCTTTATTTATAGTACCAAACTTTAAAGTAAATGCCTTAACCGATAGTTTTTATGTGAAAGAATACTTAAACAGTGAATATATTGTAAAAATAAAAGGTCAAACAGGTAAGTATGAACAGATGAGAGCATTCAGGAGAAAAAGTGATAATAGAATTGCTTATTGTTTAGAATTATGGGAAGGAATAAATGAAAATAAAACTTTAACTGGTTATGATGACGAACAGTATAATCATGCTAACATAGATTATTCAAGTTGGGAAAAAGTAATGTTAATATCTTATTATGGATATGGTTACCAAAATCATACTGAACAAAAATGGATTGCGATAACTCAATTTATGATTTGGAAAACTTTATCGCCAGATAGTACTTTATATTTTACTGATACCTTAAATGGTAAAAAAATAAATAAATATGAACAAGAAATGGCAGAAATAAATAACCTGATTAAAAATCATGCAACTATACCATCATTTGATAATCAAACTTTTAATACACGATATAAAGAAGATTATCAAATAATAGATGCCAATAACATTTTAGATAAATATGATATAACTGGTTATAATACTAATAAAGTTAGTAAAGTAAATAATACCTTAACTGTAGCTACTACTGAAATAGGTGAGAATATCGTTATCTTAGCTAACTCCGGTAAAAATTATAATAATAATCCAACAGTTTATATTGATCCTGCTGGTCAAGATTTATTAATATCAGGTAATTACATTCCTATTTATTCAGTAGTAAGATTTAACCTACCTGAAGGAAACATTACTGTTACTAAATTAGATAAAGATACTAATACTAAACTACCTCAAGGTAATGCCAGTCTTAATAATAGTAAATTTATTTTAATGGATAAAGATAATATGATAGTTTCAACTAAAACAATCACTAATAACAGCGAATTAACATTTGAACATCTAGGATATGGTACTTATTATCTCAAAGAAATAGAATCAGGAAAGGGTTATCTTTTAAATGATAACGTTATTAAAATAGAAGTAAATAATAATTATGAAAATATTAATTTTTATAATCAGGTTATTAAAGAAAAAATCATCATAAAAAAATATATAAGAAATACTATAACTAATCAAATAGCCATAGAGGAGGGAGCCATTTTTTCTATCTATAATTCTAATAATGAAAAAATAACTACCTTTAAAACAGATGAAAATGGAGTATATGAATTAACTTTACCATATGGAGATTATTTACTAAAACAAGATTATGGTATGATAAATCATTCTTATATAAAAGATATTTTAATATCTATAAATAATAATGGTAATACACAATATCTTAATCTTTATAATGATGAACTAACTGCTAAAGTAAAGGTAATTAATACAGATAGTGATTCTAATCTACCTATATTAGAAAGTGGTGCTTCTTTTAAAATAAAAAAATTAGATGGTGATATAGAAACTTTAATAACCAATGGTAATGGCTTTACCAATGAATTATTACTATCAAGTGGTAAATATCAATTAGAACAGATTTCTTCTGTTGATGGTTATGATATTAATAAAAACATATTTGAATTTGAAATAACTGCAGATACTAATTTCATTAATGATAATGGTAATAACCTAATTGAATTAACTGTTCCTAATGATAAGTTAAAAGGTAAAATAAAAGTTATTAAAAAAACAGAATATTATTTAAATGATATTTTAACAGATACCAAAATAGAAGAATTAAATGATATAACTATTTATGCAAATGATGATATTTATTCTAAAGATGAAATTAAACTATATGAAAAAAATAATATAGTTACTTCAAATTTATATTTTGGTACATATTATTTAATTAATCCAGTAACAAATGCTAAAATAGAATTAATTATCGATACTCCAAGTACCAGAAAAGTAGAAATTATTGAAAAAATATATGAATATGAAACTAAAGATAAAGAGGAATCTGATCCAATAAAATCAGACTATGAAGAAATAATAACTAATGTACCTAACACTTACCAAAAGGAAACTATTTCTTATCTTAGTTCTTTACTAATACTTACTGGTTTTATTTTAAATAAAATGGAGAAAAAACATGAAACTCATAAATAAGGGATTAATTATTTCCTTACTTGGAGTATTTCTATTTAGTTATCAAAATATTACTAATCATAAAAAAATAGAAAAAGAAGAAAACAAGATATTTCAAACTTTAGCTAAAGAAACTGGTTATAATTATAAAGATAACGATACATATGATGGAATCATCGAAATACCACAAATAAATCTGCAAAAGGGTTTCTACCAAAAAAATGATAAAAGAAATAATATCAATGAAAATATAACTATCCATAATATGTCAACTTATCCAAACGAAGATAATTCCAATCTTATTCTAATGGCACATTCTGGAAATGGTGAAAAAGCTTACTTTAATGATTTACCAAAGTTAAATACTGATAGTTTAATAAAAATATATTATCAAAATATTAAATATACTTATAAAATAGATAAGTATTATGAAGTACCTAAAACTGGTGATGTTTCTATAAAAAGAAATATAAATAAAAAAACAATAACTCTAATTACTTGTAGTCAACAAGATAAGACTAAGCAATTAGTATACATAGGATACTTAATAGATGAAACAAAATAGGAATAGCTATCAGGCTATTCCTTTATAAATCCATTAGTTTTAAATTTAGAAACAATTCTATCTTTAGAAACACTACCATTTATTCTAGATGATACAGTTTCTTCAACTCCATCTTTATAGAAGATAACAGTAGGAGTACCAGTAATACCAGTCTCACTAAATAAACTATTTTCTTCTTCTTCAGTTATATGATCAGTATTAATAAATTTAACTTCAACTTTATAACTATTAGCTACATCAGTTATTTTAGGTTTAAAGTTTATACAAGCACTACAATCAGTTCTCATAATTTCTAAAATAAACGTTTCTTTATTATCAAGTAATTCTTTATATTCCTTATAACTAATTTCCTTCATATAATCTTTTCCACAACCAGTCATTAGTAATAAACAAACTACTAATACACAAAATTTAACTATTCTCTTCATAATGCACCTCTCATAAAGTATAACACAAATCTATAAGTTTTACCTCTTTTTTTTAATCACAATTAATGCTATAATATAGCTAGAATAAAAATAGGAGGCTATACTATGATACTTAGAAAACCGTATGCTTTTTTAATAAAGTATTTTCAAAAGATTAATATTCTACTACTCATCCTAGTTAGCTATGTCTTTTATAAGAACTTAAAAATATACCAATTTGCTAAAACATACTTAGCTACCGGTATTTATAATTCAAGTATTGATCCTATTAGTAACTACGCTAATACTTATGTTTATTTAGCCTTTATATTTATCATTGTAATTAGTTTTATCCTAATTTATTTATTAAGACATAAGGATAAACCATATGCTAGTTATGTTTTTGTTTTAGTATCTAATGTTATTGCCTTTGCTTTTTTCTTATATACTAGCCATTATTTTACTTATACAGTAACAGAAGGATATAATTTAGTAGCAATTAGAGTAGTAAGAGATTTACTATTTATATCAACATTACCTTACTATCCAATGATATTTATTCTATTAATTCGTTCTATTGGTATTGATCTTAAAAACTTTGGTTTCCAAGAAGATAAAGAATTTGCTGAAATAAATGAATCAGATAGAGAAGAAGTAGAAGTACAAGTTGCTTTTAATAAAGATAGACTTATTCGTAAAATAAAAAATAAGCTTCGCTATTTAAAATACTTCTTTTTAGAACACAAGTTTTCTCTTACGATAGTATTTGTTTTAATATTATTTATATTTGGTTATAACTTTTATAATTATTTTTATGTTGAAAATAAAGTTTATTCTATGAATGAATCATTTAATAGTAATTATTATCGTATTACTGTTAAAAACACTTACTTAACTGATAAAGATTATGCTGGTAATATTGTATCAGAGACCGGTAAATTTTTTATAATTGCTCAAGTTCAAATTCAAAATTTATTAAGTTCTTCCAGAGATTTTGATATTGAAAAAATGTTATTGTTTATAGACCAAGATTATTATGTTCCAACTACTAAATATAATGTTCATTTTAGTGATATGGGTAATACTTATGAAAATAAAAGTATTAAACCTAAAGAAACAGTTACTTATTCCTTAATATATGAAGTAAAAAAGCCTAATTCAAAAGCTAACTTTTTACTAAAATATCAAGATGTTTTAGCTAAAGATGGTAAATTAATTGGTGTTAAGATGAAAGTATTAGATATTAGTACATTTAAAACTAAAGGTAATTTTACTTATCCAGAACAAGCAACTATTCCAATTAATGAAGAAACTAGCATGACTTTTAGTTTTGATAAAATGGATATAACAGAAAGTAGTACTTATCGTTATCAATCATGTTTACCAGATTCATGCCCAATTTATGAAAAAACTATAACAGCTCCATCTGGATATAAAATATTATATTTGAGAGGAAATTTTGGTAGTAATACCACTCAAGAATATTTGGATTTTCTAAAAAAATATGGTAAAATTCGCTATTCTAAAGATGGTAAGACTTACCAAAGTAATATTAAATTTGCTGTTACTGGAGCATATCAAGGTAGACATATTTATATTTCCATCCCGGATAGCATAGCTGATGCTGATTCCATATCATTTGTTTTTACTATTCGTACTTACCAATACTTCTATAAGTTAAAAGGAGAATAATATGAAAAAAAAGAAAAGAATTATTAAATTCATTATATTAGTATTAATAAGCTTACTTTTAATATTAAGTGGTATTATCTCTTGGAATGTTTATTTTTCCAAACAAAAGTTATTTGTTGATCAAGAAAAGTTATTTCTAAATGAAGTAAAACACTATTATGATTTAAATAAACAATATTTACCTAAAAAGGGTGAAACTAGAGAAATGACTCTTCAAAATTTATATGATATTAATTATATTGATGGTCTCTATATACCTAAAACTAAAACTTTATGTGATAGTAATAGTTGGGTAAGAGTATACCATAATGATAATGATGAATATGAATATACTACATATTTAAAATGTGGTAAATATGAAACAAAAGTAGATCATATTGGACCTAAAATAACTTTAAATGGTGATATGCAATTAGTAATAGCACTAGGTAGTACTTATGAAGAATTAGGTGTAGCTAGTGTAGAAGATAATATTGATGGTAAAATTGATACTTCTAAAGTAATAATAGAATCAAATGTAGATACTTCTAAGCTAGGTAGTTATGAAGTAACTTATACTATAAGAGATAAAAATTATAATAAAACAGTTGTAACTAGAACAGTAATAGTAGCTAATAATTTAACTGAAGTAGTAAAAAAGAATACTGATGCTACAGGTTATTATAAAGGATTGAATCAAAATAATTATTTATTATATTCAGGAATGTTATTTAGAATAGTTAAAGTTAATGAAGATGGTAGTATTAAATTAATAACAGATGAAGCTATTACTAATTTAAGAGCTGATTATGATAATTATGAAAATTCAAACGTTGATACTTGGTTAAAAGAAGTATATTTAAAAAGTTTAAATAAAACAGATAAATACTTAGTAGACAGTACATACTGTGTAGGTAATATAAATTCAACTACTGATTATACTACTGAATGTAGTAGTACCATTACATCAAAAGTAGGCTTACTAAATATTAGTGATTATTATAATACACTAGCTAATAATAATTCATCTATACATACATCACGATATATGTTAGCTAATAAAGTAGATAATAACTATTTATCTGCCCCAATTACAGATAAAGATATAACTGTGACTACAAAAATATTAGCACCAATTAGACCTGTTATTACATTAAAAGCTAATTTATATCTATTAAGTGGCAATGGAAGTAGTGATAACCCATATAAATTAGATGATTACAGTTATGCTAAAGCAAATGACTTATTAAGCAGTAGAATAGTTGGTGAATATGTTCAATATTCTGGTCTATCATTTCGTATTATAGGAATTGATTCTAATAAAAATGTGAGATTAATTATGGCAGATCCATGGGTCGTTCAACCTAAAAATAAAGCTTTAACATTGAGTATAGAAAATTTAAGTAATACAAGATTTAATTTGACAGAAGAAAATAATCCAGGATACATTTTAAATAATGATTATTTAGACTATATTGATACAAAATCAATAGTTGATACAGAATATGAAATTCCAACAACAGTTGATGAAGTAAATTACAATGACTATCAAACAACACCAATTAAAGCTAAAATTTTATTACCAAAAACTTATGAATTATTTGCTAGTAGCGGCAATAGTAAGGAAAATATGATATCGTCATATATGTATATTGATTCAACAGATAATTCTAATACGGTATATGCAATAAATGGTGCAACTGGCAATGTTTTTGAATTTAATACTCAAGCCTTATCAGAATATAGAATACGTGCTGTACTAACTATAAAAGGTGATTTAAAAATATCAAGTGGCAAAGGAACAATTAATTCCCCATATTTATTAAAGTAGGTGTCTTATGAAAAGCAGAAAAAAAATTATAGTAATTTTAGTGATTTTTATAATTGCAATAATTTTCTTAGTTATATCAATAAAAAAAATTACAACAAAAAAAGCTGATAACCAATTAATGAATTTAAATTTTAAAAGTAGGGTATCAGAACTAGAAAACTTTGATAGCAAGGATTATTCAAAAATAGGTTGGCTACAGGTACAAGGTACAACTATTGACTTACCAATTTTAGATTTTAGAAGTGCTACTGATAATAGTATTAATTATTCCTATGCTTGGCTAAATTCCAATTATAACACTGGAGAAAATCGCCAAGTAATTAATGGGCATAACATTTTAAATGTGTCATCAACGCCATTAATTAATGATGAGAATTTGACTGATTTTGAACCGTTAATGGCATTTACATACGCAAGTTTTGCCAAAGATAATTTATATATTCAATATACAAAAGATAATCAAGATGAAATATATTTAATATATGCTGTTGGATTTTATGATTATTTATATGATAGTGATTATAGTTACAATGACAAAGAAAAACTGACTAAATACATAAATGATGTAAGAGAAAATAGTATATACGATTACGAAATAGATGTTAATTCAGATGATGATTTAATAGTATTAAAAACATGTACAAGATACTTTGGAGCAACAGAAAAGCAATCTTTTACTATTAACGCAAGAAAATTAAGAAAAAATGAAGAAATAGTTAAATATAAAGTAACAACGAATAAGTTATTTGATGAACTACTTAATAATAGCAAAAAAGGTTAAAAAATATTTAAAAAACATTTGAACTATGATATACTTTATTAAGATATAGAGGTGTTTATGAAAAAAATAACATATATACTAACAATTTTATTTTTATTAATTAGTTTTCCAAATATAGCAGAAGCAAAAAAAAATGATTCACAACTTAATGTTTGTCTTAATAATAGGTTGTATTCTGTTCTATATGACTCTACTAAGCCAATTACTAGAAATATGATAGGAATTGGTGAAGATGGTAAACCCAGAATTATTAATGACGGCACATTAGATGAATATGAAATAACTTTTACTGAACTTGGTACTAAATGTCGTAACGATGGGGATAATATTATCAACTGTCCAGAAGATGGCTCTATCTATACATATAAAAATATAAGAACAGCATATTTAAATGACGATACAGAAACAGAAACAACAACTATTAATAGTGATAACATAATTCTTAATTTCAACCAATCAACAGGAAAATTTAATGTCACAATAAAAGATAAATTTAATGATAAAGTTTATATAAGATATGTATCAGATGAAAAAAATTTGAATGTTTCAGACGATGATGATATATCTAGATACTTGAATCAATTTTTAAATAGAAGTAATGGCAATTATTACATAAACGGTGTTGATGGACAATCTATCGTTTATTTAGAGTTTTATATAAAAGATTCTAATTCTAAATGTAAGGATACCTATATTGGATATATTTCTTTTTCATTACCATCAGCTTATGATTATGAACTTGATAATCCAGCACTTTCATCTCCGAGTGACTATGGATGTGATGCCGTTAAAAATTATAAACCAGATGCTATGAAAATTGATAGCGATGAATATAAAAACTTATTATCACCCATGAAGGAAAATTATATACATGAATGCTATACAGATAAAAAATTATCGTTTGGTTCGATAGGAATAGGTGGATCAACACTAAAAAATACAATAAATAGTAAACTAGAAAAATTAAAAGATCTATTTTCTGATTACCAAATTTCTGAATCAAAAAATGGTAAGATATGTACTGATTTATATTCTACTTCACCTAAAGTAACATATGCAAGTAGTGGAAAGTACTGGGCTATGGTATGTACAGAAAAATATACTGCTACAGGCGATGAAGCAAAATTGGTAAAAGCTGGTGAAGGATTTGAATATCAAGCAAATTATACAATAACTAGGCAGTGTAAATTAAGCCAAATTTCAAAACCAACTAAATTGCCTAAATGTGAATATGAACTCCACCATTCATGCGATTGGAATATGAGTAATGGTACTAGAAAAGGTTGTAGTGGTGCCGATTGTGACGGTGGACCTAATGACGATTTTGATATATGTGTTAAAGAATGTGATAATGGAAAATATTCACAAGAATGTATAAATGCTTGCTACCAATCAGTTTATAGTTCAGATAGAAAATTAAGTATTTCAAATTCATCTTTAAAAAAAGATGGCAGAATACAATTTGTATCCCTTCAACACTCACAAACCTTCACACAATCTAATACAAATATTTCATGTACAACAGCATATGGAAGAGCTGGATACTTAATTTATTACCAATGGCCAGCAAGTGGAACACCAAAGGTAAGTGGTACAGCCTGCTTTAGTACTAATTTCTGTGCTGGAAAAGGTGCTGGTGCCTGTACATTTAATACTTATAAAACACCTGATAATTGTGTGGAAGATCCAGAAACAACATATAAAAACGCATTGGCAGCATCAAAATCTGAATATGAAGCATATATAAATTATCAACAAAGTTCAGTTCCTTCTGGAACATATACTTATCAAATTACGGACTCATTTTTAAAAACTGGTAAAAAAACAGGAAATGAGGATAATAGTACCCCATATGTATTTGAAGTAAAAAGTAATGATAATTTTGACCCAAAAGTTAAAGTTGATAAATCAGAATCTAAGACAGGATCTGACTACAAAACTGAAACATTAGGCAATAGTGGCGGTGAATCAGTAAGTTATTATGAAAACTATACTGTCAAAGCAGATATTAAAACAAGTCTACCTTTATCATATGTTAATAAAATAACAGGTGGAACGGTTTATAAATCTGATGAAACAACTAAAAATAATGCATATGAAATTTATCAGAACGAATCTGGTACTCGTAAATTGAGAAAAGTTCAGCAAGAAGGGACATCACCAACATCTGAATCTCATCCAATTACTGAGTTTATCGCATCACGCTATTATCATCAAGATAACGAGAGAAAATACTACACAAGCATTTGGAGCCAGAATACTAATGTTTTAATTCTTGAAAATAGAGTTTATCTAAAACCTAGAAATGATGTTAATACTAATTATAATATCAAGGTAATAAGTTCTAGTGTGGGTGCTGGAAATTTTGGATCTACTATAGATTGCTACTATGGTGTATACAACAGTTATTACTGTGATAATAAAGACGATTGTCCAGTACCAGAATGTAAAGAAAATTGTCCTGATCCAACAGGAATTCAATATATATATCGTGTTATTGATTTAACTGATGTTTTCCCAAATGATAGAAATCCTAGATGGAATTGGACAAGCAGTGCTGCTAGAAAAGCAAGTGAAACTCGTATAGGATACAATATTGATCCAATTGCTAAAACTAAAGATATTGAGTCAAAAGGAGAATCAATTTATACTGATCAAAGCGAAACTGACTATGAATTCTATTTAACTAGAGAGAATATAAGAAATATACGTGACTATAATAAGCATGTTAAAGACTATAATAATGATGGTTCCAACAATTATTTAGATTATAATATGAGCTGTTATATAGATGCTAAAGGCAGACAAATCTGTACTAGCAGATTTTTAGATAATATAAATGGAAATAGTGGTTCAGAAGAATCTTCTAATTATATTACTTATGGATCACAATTCACAATTGACAGTAGAAAAGCTCTAGCTGGATGCAATGATGCTATAGGTCAATCATGTAATGATAAATACAATTAGGAGGTAAACCATGAGTAAAGGAATGACTATTGTAGGAATTATAATTATTGGTGTATTAACACTATTTGTTGTTAATATCGTTCAAAACTATCAAAATGGTAGTGAACTTGATTTCTATTTGCTACAAGAAACAACAGAAGCAGCAATGCTTGATGCTGTTGACTTAGGATACTATCGTTCTAGTGGTGGTATCCTAAGAGTAGATAGAGAAAAATTTCTAGAAAGCTTTGTTAGAAGATTTGCTGAAAGCGTAAATCAAGATAGAAATTATAAAATAAAAGTTATCGACTTCAATGAAACACCACCCAAAGTAAGTATCCAAGTTGGTTCAAGTACTGTTGCTACTTTTGCAGGTGACAGTTTTGATATAGTTACAAAAGTAGATGGAATATTAGAAACAAAATATTATGAAGACAGACTACTTAAAGATGTCGTAGAAGAATAAGAAAGGGGAAAATAATATGAAAGGTAATTTTTCAATGACTATTAAAAAGTTCTTAACTAATAAGAACACTGTTACTATTGTTGGGGTACTATTAGCAATAGTAATTCTATATGTTGGATATAACTACCGTGTTAAATCAGCAATTAATCCAATTAAAGTACCATATGCAAAACAAACTATAAATCCTAAAACTAAAATAACTAGTGATATGATAGGAAGTATTGAGGTACCACCATCAATGCTAAAAGGTAAAGCTATTACCGATGTATCAAAAATAGTTGGTAAGTATGTTAGTGCTGATACTATCATACCAGAAGGAAGCTTATTTTATAGCGCAGCTGTTAAATCAGCTAGCGAAATGCCAGATTCAATTATCTATAATTATCCAGATGGTTGGGTATTAGTTAATATGAGTGTTAACACTACTAATACTTATGGTAATAAAATCTTCCCAGGTAATTACATTGATATATATGTAAAAGCCGTAAATAAAATAGATGAAGATAATATGACTAGTGAAACCAAAGATAAAATCATGGTTGGTAAATTATTAGAAAATGTTAAAGTAATCGATGTAGTAGATGCAAATGGTGATAGTGTATTCGAAAATCTTGAAGATATTAAAACACCATCTCAAATCATCTTTGCTGTACCAGAAGAATATCATATCTTACTTCGTAAAGCTATGTATTTAAGAACATATGAAGTAACATTAATTCCAGTACCAACTGCTGAATCATTAAAAGAAAATCCTGGTGAAGTAACTATTTCTAATGAAGCTTTAAAGAATTTCATTAATAAAGTAACTGTTTGGGATATAAATGTAACAGAAGATAATAATGGAAACATTAATATAGATTTAAATGGAAATCAATAATAAAAAGAATAAAAAGGGGAAAATATTATGAAAGAGAATATGTTTGAGCAACTCGATTTTGGGGCTTTTAAAGAGTATATTGATAATGATGATATTACCGATATATCATATACAAATAATGGTCAAATTTGGCTACGTTCTTTGGAAAAAGGTTCTTATCGAGTAGAAAATCCCAATATAACTAATGCAGCTGTTGAAAAGTTAGCATTCCAATGTTCCAATGTTATGGGAACTACTTTCAATAATGCTAATCCCTTTTTGGATGCAGAAAGTCCTGAACTTCGTATGAACTTCGTTCACGAATCAATAGCTACTAATGGTATTGCTTTAGTTATTCGTAAAACTCCAGCTAAGATTCGTTTAAAAGAAGAAAACTTATTAAAAGAAGATTACGTAACTAAAGATATTCATGACTTTCTAATCCAATGTGTATTAGGACATTGTAATATAATTGTTTGTGGAGAAACTGGTAGTGGTAAAACTGAGTTTGTTAAATACTTAGCTAGCCATACTAAAGAAAATGAAAAAATAATAACCATCGAGGATACACTAGAACTTCACTTAGATAAAATATATCCACATCGTGATATAGTAGCTATGAAGACAAATAATATTGCTTCATATTCTGATGTATTAGTTACCTGTATGAGACAAAATCCTAAATGGATACTATTATCAGAAGTACGTAGTGCTGAAGCCGTTAGTGCAGTTCGTAACTCAATATCATCAGGACATAATATTTTATCAACAATCCACTCAGATAAAGCTAGTGCAATACCACATCGTATGTATTCACTTATGGAAACAGATATAGATGTAGAACAATTCTTAAATACAATCTATCGTTATGTTCAACTTGGTGTACATATCAAAGCATATTATAGTCAGAAATATGGTAAGTTTCATCGTGAAATAGATGAAATAACAGAATTTTATATTGATGAAGAAACTAATAAACCAATTTATAATACTATTTATCAAAAAACAATGACTGGTAAAGTAGTTAAGAAAAATCCAAGTAAACATTTACTTGACTATTTATTAGGACAAAATATTGATGTTAGTAATACTGCTTTTGGTGATGATGTAGGTAAGGAAAAAGATGGCGAAATTAACATGGATAAAATAGTAGAAGCTGAAAATAGTAACAGCGTTGAAACTAAACAGCCAGAAAATAAACCTATGCCAGTAGATACTAATGATAATCAAGCACCAGTTGAAGAAGGTAACAAACCAGTTATAAATAGTAGTAATAATTATGAAGTAAAAACACCAGTAATTAGTCCTGAAGTAAAACCTACAACTACTGAAATAAAACCACAACCTTCAACTATACCAGTAACTAATACATTAGCTACAAATGATGTAGTACCACCTGTTATTCCTAACGTAGTATCAACACCAGACATAAAACCATCAGGTCCAATTAGACCTACACCAGATCAGGTAGTACAAATACCAAATCAAAATAATAATTCAAATATTAGTCAATTTTCAATAAATGACATCTTAGCAAATTCAGGAGATCATAGTAATAATCAGTAAGGAGGGTAACTATGGAACTACTTATTTTATTAGCCATTGCCTTATTTGTAATGTTATATAGACAATATCGTGGGCAAAACGTATATAAATTCATAACAGAACAAGCAGGAATGGTATATGATAAATTTGCTCCTTATTCTTTTAAGGTAGTAAGAGAGAAAACTAAAGAATTAGGTCAGGAATATACACCAAAACAGTATATTCTTCAGAGTGTAGTATTTACTATATTTGCAGCGGTTATTTCTTATTTATATTTTTATAATATTTTTATATCCCTTATATATGTAATAATAGCCAATGCATGTATTCCATACTTAGCTTACTTAAGATGTAAAAGAGTATATAGTGAATTTATATTTGAACAAATCCAAGTATATACTACTAATACTATTATGGAATTTGCTACTACTCAAAGTTTTGTTAAATCACTAGAAGGAGTAGCAGCCAGTGGAGTATTAGAAGATCCAGTACTAACTGATGTTAATATGATGATTTCTATGGCATATGAAAATGGTTCTATTGATGAATCAGTAGAATATATGAGTTCTAAATATCCATATTATATAGTTAAAAATATGCATCAATTATTCTTACAGATTACTAAAGAAGGAGCTAAAGATTCAGGAGAATCACTTGAAAATATGCAACTTGATATCGATATGCTTGTTGAAAGTGTATATCGTGATCGTATTGATAGAGCTAACTTCCATAAATCATTCTTAAAATATGGTGTTATGTTGTACTTAATGGTAATGCTAGTTCAATATCTGTTAGGAAAAGAAACCTATATAGCTATTTTAAGTAATCCACTTATGATATGTATTCTTCATGGTATTTTAATAATCAACAGTTATTTTCTTCTAAAAGGAGAAAAATATTATAACGAGAATGTAGGTGGAGAATAATGGAAGTAATTATTTGTGGAGCTCTTATCTTAGGAGTATTACTTTATAATAAAACAGTAGATGGTAAAAAGTTTGTTCAAGATAATCAAGATATTTTCTACTTACTAAAAGAAAGTGATTATGACTTCTTAGTAGCTGCCAAATATGGTGAAAAAGTTGATCCTAATGTTTTATTTAATAAAAGATTAAAAATGGCTTTTATTACTATGGTAATATTTCTATTTATATTTTTAACAGAATTATCAGTTCTTAATGTTGTTTTATCATTATTTGTTGGTTATATTGTTTTTAAATCTAATTATACATCTTTAAAAAAGTATTATAAGAAACATTTACATGATATAGATGTAATGTTGCCATACTATTTAAAGGGTCTAGAAATTTTAATTCAACATTATACTGTACCAGTAGCATTAGCTAAATCAATAGATGATGCACCAGAAATATTTAAACCTGGACTAAGAAATCTAATTGCTAAAATTGATGCAGGTGATTATAGTATTGATCCATATATGGAATTTGCTAATGAGTATCCTGTTAGAGATTCAATGCGTATGATGAGATTACTATACCGTTTAGGTTTAGGTAAACAAGAAGATAAACAAGAAAGATTATTAATGTTTTCAAGAACAGTTTCTAACTTACAAGCTAAGGCAAGAGAAACCAAGTATAAAGAAAGATTAAATCATATGGAAAGTCAAACTATGATAATGCTAGTAGCAACAGGTGCTGGTGTTATGGTACTTATCCTAATATCTATGCTTTATATGTTCCAGAATATTTAGTATAATAAAAGTCAGAGTAATAGCTCTGACTTTTGGATATAATTATGCATTAAAAGGAGTAGTACATGAACAAAAAAAATATATTGATATATTTAACTTTTGTAATACTATTAATCATTGTCTCATGTTTATCTCAAACGGAATTAGATGGAGTTTGGGGTTATGGTTTTAGTTACAACATAGCTAGTGGACTTATTCCATATAGAGACTTTAATATGGTAGTAGGTCCATTATATAGTATTATTTTTTCAATATTTATAAAAATATTTGGGAATTATTTTTTAGTATTTTCTATACAAAGTGCACTTATATATGGATTAATTATGTTACCAATATATAAAAAGATAGGTTGGAAATCCATTTATATAATATTACTACTGGGATGTTGTTTAACAACTTTTGGTTATAATACTTTTTGTGCCATGTTAGTATTACTAATAATGTGTATAGAAGATAGTGATTATAAGTATAAAACAATGCTAACAGGAATATTAATTGGTACAATAATAATGACAAAACACAATATTGGTATTTGCTTATTATTAGTATTTTTATTAATTAATTATAAAAAGAAACTACAAGTTTTAAGTGTTTTAATTCCAATAATTCCAACAATTATTTATTTAATTGTCAACAATACCTTTTATTCATATATTGATTTTTGTTATCTTGGACTTGGTAAATTTTTAGATAATTTATATATAGATATTTTCACAATTCCTATAATAATTTATGTCATATATTTTATAATAAAAAATTATAGAATAAATAAAGATAAAATAATTCTTTATTTATTAGCATTTCAAGTAATGGTATTTCCAATATTTGATCAGGGGCATATTTTACCAGCATTGATTCCATTTACATACTATATATTTGCTAAAAACGAATATCCAAAAGTAAAATTTTATTTAAGCTATTTTATTATAATAGGAATATCAGTTAATACTATTTCCAACTTAGTATTAACAAAAGTATATATGAATAATGATTATTTATTTTTACAAAGAGTAAAAACTGAAACCATAACATATCTTGATAATTACTCAAAATACCTAGAGAAAAACAAAGATAAAAAAATATATTTATTACTAGATAATGCATATTTAATAAAAATATATCGCAATGAAAATCCAACTTTTTATGATTTAATAAATATGGGAAATTTAGGTAGTAATGAGCAAAAGTATATAGACAATATGTCAAAGGAATGTGCTAATAAGAAGTGTATGTTTATTTTAGATAAAAGATACTTTGTAAAAAAATTATATGGTGAACAAAGATCAGAAACATTTAAAAAATATACCATAAATAATGCTAATTATTTAGAAACATTACCATCTGGAGATAGAGTATATGTTAATTATGTAAATGAATAATATAAAAAAAATTAAAAAATATAGTAAAGTTTAAAAAATATGATATAATAAAAATGTATATATAATAAAGGAGGAGTTATTAATGAAAGAAGCAACTGGAGAATTAAATATGACAGTAGTTACTATTATAGCTATAGGTGCAGTAATTGCATTCTTCTGGTTCATGTGGCCACAAATAAGAAATACTATTCAAGGAACTTGGAATGGTATAGATTCAGGAAAAGATTGCATTAAAAATCCAGATAGTTGTAATACAAAAGCTGAATAATATAAAGATTTAATTGTTAGAAAAGCGGTGATAGTGTGAAAGATGCTATAAGTGGTGCATTGACACTACAAATAATTTTAATATTTATGATTATTATTAATTGTTACTTAGCTTTTAGTGTTAATTACACTAAAGCTTTTCGTATTAAGAATGAAATACGTAACATTATTGAAAAGAACGAAGGATTAACCTGTTCAGCAGTAAATCAAATAAATGATTTAATGTTGAAGGTTAATTATGGCGTTCAAAGCGGTGAAAGAAAATGCCCTGAAGATTATGAAACAGCAGCACTAAATAATGGATTATTCTGTTATAAATACCAAAAAGTAGATGTAACAGGTACATCAAATCAAGGTTCAACATATAAAGGAGCTTATTATACGGTACTAACATTTGTTGATGTAGATATACCAATATTTAATAAAATATTTCCTGAAATAGCTCTTTTAAATGAAACTTTCACAAGTAAAGGTGAAACATCATTGATTTACTCTTCAGGAGAAATTGGTAGTGGATTACCAGATGATTGTTCAAAAAGTTCCACTGCTAGCGAATAGAAAAAGGTGAAATTATGAATGTAATTATATCTAATGAAAGACAAGCAGAATTAGCAAACCTAGATATTGAAATTATAAAATCTATTCATGGCGTATTTGAAGTAGATGAGTTAATTCAAATGTTTTCTAATTTCTTCTTTGGAAGAATGATACTTGATTTAACTGCATTAAAAGACTATAAAGATGTACGTAATTTACAGAAATTATCAATGTCATTAGATGTTGAAAAAATTATAGTTTTACTTCCAGATACACCAGAGTGTTTAGCACCTAGATTCCTATCTAGATTAATTTCAATGGGAATCTATAACTTCACCACTAATATAGATGGCGTTAATTATCTATTAACTAATCCAAATACATATCGTGATGTTGCTCATCTACATCAAATTGATGAACAACCAGAACCACAAGTTATAAACAATGTTGGAGTAGCTATGGGTGGTAACAGTAGTACAATTTTATCTACTGGTGGAAATTATATTTTAGGAATTAAAAATGTAACCGAACATTCAGGTGCTACTATGTTAACATATATGCTTAAAAATGTTATTAAGGATATGGGAAGAAGTTCATTAGCAATAGAAGTTGATAAACGAGATTTTGTTTACTTCAATGATAAAGATATGATATCTATAGATAATGCTAATCTAGCTAATGAAGTTTTAAAGCATAGAGATACCAATGTAATTATAATTGATTTAAATAAAGAAGGCAGTGAAGATGTATGTAATGAAGTACTATACTTAATTGAACCTTCTACTATTAAATTAAATAAATTAATGAGAAGAGATCGTAAAGCTTTTGAAAAATTAGCAGGCAAAAAAGTAATCCTTTCTCAAAGTATCTTATCAGATAGTGATATCAAAGAATTTGAATATGAAGCAAATATAAAAGTTTTCTTTGTTATGCCACCATTAGATGAGAGAAGCAAAAATACCGAAGTTTTACAAGATTTACTAGCTAGACTTGGAATAAGCAACTACTAGTAATTGTCAAAAAATGTAAATAATTTTATAATATATTGACTAATAAAGCCAATTATTATATTATTTAATTAGTATTAAGGAGGGAATTTGTTATGAATTTAGTACAAATAATGTCTTGTCCTAGTGACTTAGTTCCTATTTTTAAATTTTTAAAGAATGGAATTTATCCTATTATCCAAATAGGTATCCCAATCATTTTAATTATTATGGGAAGTATTGATTTAGGAAAAGCTGTAATGTCTAGTGATGATAAAGAAATCAAAGGAGCAACAAGCAAGTTAATCAAACGTGCAATTGCTGCTGTAGCTGTATTCTTTGTTACAACAATCGTTTCATTATTAATGAATTTGTTTGCTTCATCTGGTTCTGATATTGATACAGGTTCAACAAACTGGGCAGATTGCTGGACAAAATTAGATTAATAAATTGAATTAAAATAATAGTAAAATCATTTTACTATTATTTTTTTTATGATATAATTACCTTGGTATATTATAATTTCAAGGAGTGTAACTTTATGAAAAAACTTAACAAAATCATATTTTATTCAATATTTTTAACTTTTTTAATAATCACAAATGGTGATAACGTATATGCAGATGTAGCTTGGCCAGGAGTAGATAGCAGCCAAATACCAAGTAATTATAAAGGCATGGAGTATTGTGTTTATACAACCCAGAATGTTTATTTAGATACTTCTGGATTTGAAAAACTTAGTAAATGGTATTCAAATAAAAGTTACATTTTAATTCATGATAGTAAAAATAATGAAATTAAATTTTTAGACAGAAAAGGTACAGTAGTAACTACAGCAAGTGAATATGCCTGGGCAACTGGTGGAATTAATCAAAATATATATTTTTCACAAAATTTATATAACTATTTAGTACCAAATGGGGAATTACAGTGTAAGAAACTATATTTTTATGAACGAAAAAAAGGTTCAAATTTATTTTCAAATTCAGGTTCACTCGAAATATTAACAGATGTCAGTGAATATTTTGGAGCAAATTATAATAGTGAGGATTATGGAGTTCAAATTCTACAGCAAACTGGTGTTGAGGGAACAAGATACGGTGAAAATTGGTGTAAAGTTAATTATGAAAAATTAAAAGCTATTACTGAACCATATTATAGTCAAATTGATTCAATTAATAATGCATACTATCAAATGTCAGAACAAAAAGAATATCAAATTGGTGATGCCAAAAAAGGAAAAGAGTATTTAGCATCTGCTAAAGCTCTAAATGAAAATGCACGAAATGCTATTGCTGATTTGCACTTAAATGATCAAAATAGTGATGTTAATGTTTCTAATTGTGATGCCACTTTTAATAATGAATATCAAAAAATAATTCAAAACTTAGAGTCTGCTTTGAAACAATTTAGTACATACCAAAGAACTATAAATAGTAAACTAACCTCAGCTAAAAATAGCGGTAAGATTACGGAAGAGGAATATAAAAAAGAAAAAGAAGAAATGGATGGTCTAAAAACAGAAACAGATACAGCATTAGAAGAGTGGGAAGAATATCGAAAAAATATTAATTTTGGTAAAAAGATAGAAGATGCTGGTTGCGAAGGGTTGCTTGGAAAAGATCTATTAGATGACATTTCTCAAGTATTAACGTGGGTAAGAATTGCAGTACCTATTTTAGTTATCTTACTTGGAAGTACTGATTTCGCAAGAGCAGTATTATCAGATGATCAGCAAGAGTTAAAAAAGGCAACTAGCAGATTTGCTAAACGTTGTATTATTGCTGTAGCTATTTTCTTCATACCATCTATAATAATGTATTTATTAAGTTTCATAGATAAAATATATGATGTCTCTTGTGACATAAGGTTATGGTGATGTTAATGAACAATTTAATTTTTACAATGGCTAGTCGTGGTTGGGCATGGAATATTATCCGTTCACTATTTGGATGGTTAGATTCAGTTGCATACTTTTTATTTTCATCAGTAATGCAATTAATTTTTGATATTATATCTGTCACATCTGATCCAGCCTTTAATAATTTTTACAATGGTATACACTCAAGAATATATGCAATAATTGCCATATATATGTTATTTAAAATAACAATTTCATTGTTAACCTATTTAGTTAATCCTGATTCAATGAATGACAAAGAACGTGGCGTTGGTAAAATGGCAACTAGAGTTATAGTAGCGCTAGTAATGCTAATTGCCTTTCCTAATGCATTTTCATTTATTAATAAAATTCAACCTCATATTATAGAAGCAATTCCACGTGTTATTCTCGGAACAGAAACTACATCTTCTAGTGATAGCAGTGGTAGTGATTTAAGCAGTCAAATGGGGGATGTTGGAAAACAAATAGCTTTTGATACCTACAATGGTGTTTGGTTTAACGATAATTGTGCAGACAGTAATAATACAGATGCAGGCAAGTGTTTTGCTTATACAGATGATAGTGGAAAAGCTACAGTAGCAGTTGCTGTTGACCATATCAATGATGCAGCTGATGGTGATTCAGGTCAGTATAGATACAATTATTATCCATTAGTTGGATTTGTCACAGCTTTAATCATGACTATTATTTTACTTGGATATTGTGTTGATATATCCATTCGTGTATTCAAATTAATAATTTTACAAATTATAGCGCCAATTCCAATCATTAGCTATATAGATCCAAAATCATCAAAAGATGGTGCATTTTCTAAGTGGTTAAAGATGGTTGGAAGTGTTTATTTAGATGTATTTATAAAACTAGCAATTATTTACTTTATTTTATTAGTTATATCTGAGTTAATAACAAGTGGTACGATTGCTAATTTGACATTAAGTTTGTTTGGCAAACAAGGTACTTTCCGTTCAGGAATGGTAATGGTAGCTCTAGTTATGGGATTGTTCTTTTTTGCAAAAGAAGCACCAAAATTTATTGCCGATGCACTTGGAGTTAAAATGAGTGAAAATAGTCACTTATTTGGTGGACTTAGTAAGATAGCAGCCGCAGCAACTTTAGGGGCAGGTGCTATTGGTTCAGGAATTGCATCAGGTAGATCAAGCTTTATGGCTGATGAAGCTAATGGAAAAAATCATAATGTTGGACGTATATTTAAAAATGTTGGTGCAGGCCTAGTTGGTGCAGCATCAGGACTTGGAACAGGTGCAAACGCAGCCTTGAATGCCAAAGATCATCATGCTAAAGCAGCTATGGATGCTATGATAAAGCGTAACGCTAAAGTAAGTGCAATAGGAGCAGAGGGTGGTACTACTCTTGGAGGAGCAGCATCACTTATGGAAACTATGTTTACAGGTCAGACACCAATCGAGAGAATGGAAGCTGATTGGAAAAAACAAGAAGAAGCAATTAAATACGATAAGCAAAAAAATGCTGAACGTAAAGCCATCATGGATAGGGCATCATCTAAAGGCTTGGAAAGTTATAAAACATCAGGAAATATAAGTAATTTTCAAGGAGCAAGTGGAAAAATATATAATTTGGACAATGCAAATGCCGCAAGTTATAATTCAGTTCTTGAAGCTGCAATGTCTGGTAATGGTATTTATCATACTTATTCTAATGGATATGGTGCCACATTTACACAGGAACAATATAATGCACTAAGTGATGATCAAAAAGCTAATTGGACAGAAAGTGGTTCATTCTTTGATTTCAATGGTCAGTCTATTGATATAAGAGATGCAAAAATGTTGCAACATGAAATTAACGATGCCAATATAGCTGATTATGCTGAACAAGCTTTAGCAGGTACAATAGATGATGCTGTTATTACTGGAGCAGACGAAAGATTTGCAGCTGCTAATAATGGTGTCGGTGTAGAAAGAACCTTCGGTGGTGCTGATGGTCTAAAAGCTACATTTGGAAGAGTTAATAATAACATTACTAGTCGTGAATTAGAAATTGCTAATCAGAAAAATGATCAAAATGTTAAGCGCCAACAAGCTAACAATAAAGTATTTAATAAGAATGGCAATTAGAAAGGAATGTGTGATATAAAGTGAATGATAATTATTTGATTCCTGCTAATACGAAAAGAGGACAATTAATATTAGGATTGTTTACTCCAATTGACTTAATAATCTTTTTAGGTGGATTGGCAGTAACCTTCCTTCTAATATCGATTTTACCAATGGATATTACTTGGGTAGCAATACTTTCAGTAGCACCGGGTATAATTTGTTCATTATTAGTTGCTCCAGTTGCCTACTACCATAACGTTAGGCAGCTAATTATTGAAATATATAAGTATTTTTCAGGAAGAAATCGTTTTGTATGGAAGGGTTGGTGTTTTCTAGATGAATCAGAAGATAAATCAAAGTAAATGGACTGAAGATTGGATAAATATTCAATCAATTACCAATGGTATGATTGTTTTACCAAATCAAGAAAAAGTATCAGGAGTAAAAATAACTCCACGTAATATCTTTATCCTAGATGAAGAATCACAAACAAGTGTATTAATAGCACTTAAGAATTTTTATAATACAATAGATTATGAGTTTTGGTTAGTTGTTGCCGATAGACCAGTTGATATATCAGTATATCTATCACAATTGCAACTTCAATACCAAAATCAAACTAATCAACAAGTAAGAAAATTAATTAGTCAAGATATTCAAAAAGGTAATTACTTCATGAATAATAATGTTGTTGATACCGAATATTTCATCTTATTCAAAGAAAAAAATGTTGAACTTATGCAAAAGAAGATTCGTTCTCTTATAAGCGGACTTTCAACAGCAGGTCTAATAGCTAGTCAAACTAGTAATGAAGATCTAAGAATAATACTAGATAATTTCTTAAACGGTGGTTCAACCACTACATTTGGGACGGTGATGCCTCTATGAGTATTTTCAAATCTGAAGTTGCTCCAAAAGGACTACAATTTAATCCAGGAGATTTCGTTGTTAGCGGTAAATATGCTACTATCTTAACAGTAGTATCTTACCCTAAATACATTTATCCAGGATATTTATCATCACTAACAAGTATGTCTGGTATAAAGGTAGTTGCAAAACATATACCAGTACCTTTTTCAACAATGTCTAAAATGTTAAATAAACAAATTGCTGACTTAAAAACTAGATATCAAGATGAAAGAGATAATACTATTCGTGAAAGAATTAGACTTGATTATGAATCATTAGAACAATTCATAACTATGTTAGCTGGAAGTCAAGCTAAAATATTTGATTATCAAATGCATATCATGATTACAGCTGATAGCAGAGAAGATCTTGAATTAAAGAAAATAAATGTTAAAAACTACTTAGATGCTATGGAAATGAAAGGTGTTTCACTTCGATTTGAACAGGAAAAGGTTCTTAAATCAATAGTACCAATTTTTCCTAAACAAGATGTAGAAAATCGTATTGGTACACCAATACCATCACCAACCATTGCAGCAATGTATCCGTTTATCTTTGATAGTATAAAAGATCCAGGATTATCTACTTTATTAGGTGTTGATTTTTCTGGAGGTGTTATCTTATTTAATCAATTCTTATATCAAATTAAAAAAGAAAACAACCGTAATAATGCTAACCTTATAATTTTAGGTACTTCAGGATCAGGTAAATCAACAGCAGCTAAACTAATGTTAAGAAGCCATATTCGTAATGGCTACCAGATAGTAGCAATTGATCCAGAAAATGAATTATATGAAATGGCTACAAACTTTGGTGGTGAATCAATCGACCTTGGTAAAGGTGGGGAATATGGAATGGTTAACCCACTTCAAATCGTAATTGATGCTGATGAAGATGAAATTAAACAAGGATTAGGTTATACCGTTTTAACTAGAACACTTCAATTCCTAAAAGGATTTATGAGATATTATGATCCATCTATTGAAGAAGATGTCCTAACTATGTTTAGTGAAGTAGTTCAAGATACATATCGTCGTTTTGGTATCGATTTCAATAGTGATTTCTATAATTATCAAGCAAGTGATTATCCAACATTCTCAGATGTTTATGCAACTATTAAAGGCAGATTATTATCTATGACAGATCAAACTCAGGAACGTACTATTATGGAAAAACTTGAATTAAAAGTAAGACCACTAACTCAAGAGTTAAAATATTATTTTGATGGTCATACTACGGTTAATCCTAATACTGATTTTATTGTCTTTAATATAAAAGAATTAATGAATTCTGCTGATAATATTCGTAATGCTTTATTCTTTAACATTTTAAAATATGCTTGGGGCTTATGTCTTGATAAAAGCATAAATACATGTTTAATGGTAGATGAAGCCCACGTATTATTATCAGGAAGTAATGCTCTAGGAGCTGAATTCTTATCTCAAGTTCAACGTCGTGCTCGTAAATATAATACAGGTTCAATTATCATTACTCAACAACCTAGTGATTTCGCAGCACCTAGCGTTATTATGCATGGTAAAGCTATATTCGATAATGCATCTTATTATTTAGTAATGGGCTTAAAGAAACAAGCAGTTGATGACTTAGGCAAATTAATTGATTTAAATGAAAATGAAAAAGAAAGTATAAAACGTTATTCACAAGGGGAAGCATTATTTGTTTGTGGAAATCGTCGTATGCGTATTAACGTTATTTTAACTCCAGAAGAACTAGAATCATTTGGTTCAGGTGGAGGTTTATAGAAAAGTAGTAAAGGCAGGTGAGCTGTATGGATGAAGAACAAGAAAATTTAGAAAAGCAAAAGCAAGCTGATAATAATCAAAAGACAGCTCACGTTGCTGGTAAAGCAGCAGCAACTTACTATGGAGGAGCTGCTGGTGGTCAACTATATGATGCAGCAAGTAAAACTAAAGTAGGGCAAGCAATAGAAAAGAATGCAGCTAAAAATATCAGTAACAATCCTGCTTTAAATAGAGCCAGTCAAAAGTTAAATGATGTTGGCGCTATGGATGCCGCTGACAAGGGAATTGATTTAGCTGGTGGCAGTATGGGCAAGGGGGCACCTAATCCATCAGGTGGTGGCATGAACAAGCCAGGACTATCACCATCTACAGGTAGTGAAGGTGGTAAACCAGGTTTAGATCAAGGTAATAAAACTTCTAATTCTGGAGAGTCATCAAATTCAAATACAAATACCTCAGGTGGTAAAAAGAAATTAAACAATCTTTTCGGAAGTGGCGAAGGTAATGCCGATAGCTCAGATAGTTCAACTGAAAATGAAAGTTATGCTAGCAAAATATTTAAATTTATAAAAAGTCATCCTAAACCATTCATCTCTATGGGTGGTGGTTTTCTACTAATATTAGTACTAATCATAGCAGTTATTTCGATAGCTGATTCGGTAGTGGGTGGCGTTATTGATTTTTTCAACAACGTAAAAGACACACTAATAGGTTTCTTCACAAAAGATGAAGAAGAATTAATGAATGATTATTATGATACATTAAAAAATACTCAAATAGATATCAATGAAGATTATAGTGTTTGTATTGATGTAAATTTAATAACAGCTGCTCTTACAGTTAATGTAGCTGCTGATGATTTTGTTAACGATGGTGAACAGATTGATCCATCTGGAGACGGCGACACTACAACTAATGAAGATGGTACTCAATCTACTAAACCATATAAAAAAATGACAAAGCAAGTAAAACTTTTAGCATATATGCAACTTATGACTAGTAAATATGGTTTAGATAAAAGTTATAAAGAAACTAATGGTAGTTATTGTAGTAGTGACAATAAAACGCCAGTGTTAGTAGATAGTAGCAAAGTAAATGATTATGAAGGTGAAAAAACACCTTGGGTAAGTATAGATAGTTCAAATTTTGATTTAATATCTAGACATGATTTGGGTGAAAATCTTAACTTTAAATTATTAAAAACAACGTCAGAAAAAAATTATGCCTATTATTTATATTATCCTAAATATAATTCTGATGGTAGTTGTGATGATTCATATGCTAAAGGTGCATTACCAGAAGAGAAAAAAGAGTTAAGTATAGGTGATTTAAAGACAAAAGAAGATTCTGTTTTCTACTGGAATTTAATTAACTCATTTATACCAGATTATTATAAAGACTATTTACCAGATAAAGATGCTGCTAATTATGATGAAGCTGTAAAGAAAATAGCTGATGATATATATCTATTATATGCTGAAACAGGACCTAGCCAAACATGTGCTAGTAGTTATCAAGGACCATCTAGTCTATGTCCAAATGGTATAACCGTAGTTGGTAAAGATGGTAATGCTAGTACAATCGATTTTGAAGAATACATAGCTGGAGTTGTTTCAAATGAAGCTTATAGTAGTGAAGGAATGGAAGCACTAAAGGCACAAGCAGTAGCAGCTCGTACCTATGCTATTAATTTAACTAATTATTGTGAAAAAACTATTTCTAATAGTACCAATGCTCAAACATTTACCAAAGATATTAATGATAGAGCACGAGAAGCAGCAACCTCAACCGCTGGTGAAATACTAGTGGATTCAAATGGTAAAATCTTTGGAGCTCAGTATGATTCTTTCTGTTATGATGATAAAGACTGTCCAGATGCTAAGAAAAATGCTGATGGAACATATTCAGTTACTTATACCAAAGTTCCTAATGGAGAAAAACATGTAATTACTTTAAGTGATCCTAAACAATATGGAAGAATAACGCATGGTAAAGGACATGCTCATGGTATGAGTCAGTTATTATCATATCAAATGGCAAAAGAAGGAAAAACTTATCAAGAAATATTATCTTATTTCTATTCAGATGGTGTAACAATTAATTTAGTATTATCACCAACTACTACTGAAGGTGGTACGATTATTAATAAACCAATTGAACACTATTTAAGTGCCGTTGGAACCAACATTAATAATATGAATCAAACTATCTATAGCCAAGTAAGAAAAGCAGGAGTTGGAACTAGAGAAGGTGTTGTGGCAGCTGCCGTAACCTTAATTAATAACTTCTATTCACAAACAGGATATCTTCTTCCATATGAGTTATATCCTAGTGGTAAATATTCAGGATATGGAATGGATCCAAGTTGGGGTACTAACACAGGAAGATCCGATTATCCTTCAAATGGTTTAGATTGTAGTGGCTTTGTTTCATGGGCTATTCATAATGGTGGCTTCAAGTACGAAGTAAAAAGTGCTAAAGGATGGGGCGATTCCAGCGCAAGAAGACCTTGGACTAAAGGAATGACTGATACCTCAGCTAAACCAGGTGATTTAATCTATAACGCACCTCAAAGTGCTAATGGTACTACAGGTCATATTAGAATGATAGTTGAAGTTACCAAAGAAGGTTATGTTGTAGCTGAAGCAAGTTCTAGAAAAAATGGTGTTAGAATCAAAACCATTTCCTTTACAAGTACAGGTAATTATTATTTAGTTAATATGGATAACTATTATGCCAGTGCTACAAAAGTAACAGATTACCCACAATAGGAGGATATAATGAAAAAGAAAATATTTATATTAACATTTTTACTCCTTTGTGTAACAGGTTGTAATGCTAATTACGATATAGAAATATATAATAATCAAGTAAAAGAGGATATGCAATTTGTTGAATTAGATTCATCAGTTTGGGATAGTGAGGTACAATATGGCCTTAGTTACCGTAACTTATTAGAAGCTTCAATTGATTATCCATATCCTGCTTTTAATGATGCTGTAGTAGATGAAGATGATACCATTAAATTAGAAGGTGTTGAATATTATGATAATACTTTAATATCAGATAATCTTAAATTAGGACAAAGATTAAAATATAATAAATTTACTTTAAATGATTTCAGTAAGTCATCAATAGTTAGAAAATGTTATCAATATTTTACTGTTAAAGAAGAGGAAGATAATATAATAATTTCTACATCACTAGAAAACCTATGCTTTAGTGAATATCCAATCTTAGACAGAATAACTATAAATCTAAAAACAAATCATAAAGTAGTTAGTAGTAATGCAACCAAGGTAAAAGGATATCACTATACATGGGATATTACTAGAGATAATAGTAGTGATAGTGCTATTTCAATTACTCTTAAAAAAGATGATTATATTTTCAATTATGAAAATGAATTCATTAAAAAAATTATTTACATTGTTCTAATAGTTGGTATAATACTAAGTGTTAGTAGTATATGTTACTTTTACTTTAAAAATAAGAATAAACGATTAAATGAAATCTAGGAGGTAGTATATGAAATTAAAGTTTAAAGCAGATGCAACTGATGTATTAATATTTGTAATATTTGCTATATTTTTATTCTATATAGTTTGCTTAGGAGTACTTAATTTTCCTGAGTTAGCACTAAATGGACATTTTTATGGACTAAATCCATTTCCTGCTTTAGCACCTGACAGGATTGTTACAACTTTAGTTTTTTATCTTATCTTCCTAGCTGCTATTTTTGCATCTGTATCATCATATTTCTTTGAAAGAGAAAGTGGTTTTGGTTTCTCAACAGAAAAATCTTCAAAAGGTTACAGTCATTGGGCCAAAGAAAAAGAAATTAAAAGTGATAACGGTGTTGAAATGGTAAAACCAACAGCTGATAAGTCAGAATATGCTGGTATACCACTAATTATAAAAAAAGATGAAGTATGGGTAGATAACGGTGAGTATCACTCATTAGTAATAGGAGCTACCGGATCAGGTAAAACTCAAACTGTTATTTTTCCTACTGTAGAAGTTTTAGCTAAGAAAAGAGAATCAATGATTATCACTGACCCTAAAGGTGAAATCTATGAAAAAACTTCAAATATGCTACGTGACAAAGGTTATGATGTCTTAGTACTTAACTTCCGTGATCCACAAAATGGTAGTGCTTGGAACCCATTATCTCTTCCATATCGTATGTATAAATCAGGAAATCAAGATAAAGCTATTGAGTTATTAGATGACCTAGCTGCTAATATTCTTTATGAAGAAAAAAGTGGTAATGCTGATCCATTCTGGGAAAAAACATCAGCTGATTATTTTGCAGGACTTGCTCTTGGTATGTTTGAAGATACCACAGAAGATAAAGTAAATATTAATAGTATTAGTTTAATGACAACTGTTGGTGAAGAAAAATTTGGCGGTTCTACATACATTAAAGAATATTTCAATACTAAAGATCCTAGTAGTCCAGCATATACAAATGCCAGTGGTACTATAATGGCACCTAGTGAAACTAAAGGAAGTATCATTTCTGTATTTAAACAAAAAATAAAATTATTTGCATCTCGTGAAAATTTATCAGAAATGTTAAGTCATAGTGATATAGATCTTGAAACTATTGGTGAAAAACCTACAGCCTTATTCATTATCATTCAAGATGAAAAGAAAACTTACCATCCATTAGTTACAATTTTATTAAAACAATGTTATGAAACATTAATAGCTACAGCTCAAAAACATGGTGGAAAATTACCAGTTAGAACTAATTTCTTACTAGATGAGTTTGCTAATATGCCACCACTTAAGGATATAACTACAATGATTACAGCAGCCCGTAGCCGTCAAATTCGTTTTACAATGATAATTCAAAACTTTGCTCAATTAGATCAAGTGTATGGTAAAGAAAATGCAGAAACTATCAAAGGTAACTGTGGAAATATTATTTACTTAATAACAACCGAATTAAAAGCTCTAGAAGAAATCAGTAAAATGTGTGGTGAAGTAAAATCTAAGAAAGATGATAAAACAGCTTCAACACCACTTGTTACTATAAGTGATTTGCAACGTATGAAACAGTTTGAAGTAATTATTATGCGTATGCGTAAGAACCCTTTCAAAACTAAATTTGTTCCATATTATCAAATGGATTTTGGTAAAAAATATGCTAAAGCTGAATATCCAGAGCGTACTAAGGAAGAAGTTCATACTTTTGACTTAAGAGAATATGTAAAAGAAAAGAAAAAAGAAAAATTAATGCAAATGATGAATGATCCTCAATCAGCTCCAATGGGTGGTATGCCAAACGGTATGCCTGGTGGTTTTGGAATGCCAAATATGAATTCATTCCCTCAAGGCGGTATGTTTGGACCTCGATCAACACCTATGCCAGATAATAGACCAAATTCTATGAGTTCCAATAGTGAAATGGGAAATGGTGCTGGAATTAATGTAGATGATATTATTAAGAAAATTGATGCTAAAATCGCTGAAATTGAAAAAGAGGAACAACAGAAAAAACAACAGAATAATATTACTGAAGAGCCAAAATCAACAATTGAACCTAAATTAGAAGTCAAGGAAGAAAAAGTCCCTGATACCACTCCTAAAGAAAAATTAACAATTGATGATCTATTAAAACCATCTTCAAATCAAGAAATTATTCCAAAAGAAGAAAATTTAAAAGAAGACAAAAAGTTAGAGGAAATGGTACCAGTTAATGAACCTAAACCAATAATTCATGAAGAAAAAATACCACCTAAAGAAGATAATATTAGTGATGATCAATTCTTTGATGATTTCTTTGATGATTAATAATTATAAGAATAGCTATTTTACTAGCTATTCTTTTTAAGTATTAGAATTAGATTTTCAGCATATAATATATTGGAGTTGATTATATGTATGATTCTATTGACATTAATGGAATAGATCAAATTCATATTACTACTACCAATACACAACAATCTAATTCTAGAATATTAATAGATATTAGAGACAAATATGAATATATTTTAGGAAATATTAGTAATTCAGTTAATATTCCATATAATTATTTAGCCCTTTTACCAGAAAATTATTTAAATAAAACCTCAATTTATTACATCTATTGCGATTGTGGTAAAAAAAGTAGAAAACTTTGCTTATTTCTAAATCAATTAGGTTATAAAACTATAGATTTAACTGGTGGTTATAAAAATTATCATAAACATGACTAAATTGTAACGAAAATTACTGCATTAATATTATATAATATTGGTGTGGTGATTTTTATATGAGTGAATATTTAGAAATAATTAAAACATCTTTTATTTTTTTTCCAGTTATAGCCTTTATATTTACTATTCCTTATATATTAATTCAATATCATAAATATGGTTCCATTTATTATTTAAGGGTAATAATTGTTTACTCATTTATCCTATACTTATTAACGGCCTATTTCTTAGTTGTTTTACCATTGCCAAGCATTGAAACAGTAAGTAAATTAACTACTCCAACAACGCAGTTAATACCATTTAAGTTTGTTCAGGATTTTATTAATGAAACTTCATTATCAATCACTAACATTCATACATACATTAAAGCATTATTAGAGCCTTGTTTCTATGTAGTAATATATAATATACTATTATGTCTACCATTTGGAATATACATGCACTATTACTTTAAAAAGAGTCTAAAGAAAACAGTTCTGTGTACATTTTTATTAAGTTTATTTTTTGAATTAACACAATTAACAGGTTTATATTTTATCTATCCTAGAGGTTATCGTTTATTCGATGTTGATGATCTAATTTTAAATACCTTTGGAGGTTTACTTGGCTATTATATTGGAAAATTATTTATAAAAATTTTACCAAATAGGGATAGAATAGATGAAAAGTCATATCAGTTAGGTCATAAAGTATCTTTTTTAAGAAAATTAGTAGCCCTTAACATAGATCTGTTCCTATTAGCAGCAACTATTTCTATTTTATCTATCTTTACCGCAAACCGTTATTTATATTATTTTTTGATTATTGTATATTATATATTAATTCCAATAATTACTAATGGTAAAACACTATCGTATATATTTTTGAACTTAAAAATAGATGGTAATGATATTAAATCTAAAAAATATCAAATATTAGTAAGACAAATATTATGGCTATTAGAAATGGTACTTCCTATGTTATTAATTGAAATAATAGATAAATATATATCTAATTTATCAATTACTTATATACTTCTAATAACACTAATTATATTTAATTATTATTTAATAATATTAATAAAAGTATTTCTGAAAAAAACATTAATTTATGAAAAACTAAGTAAAACTCACATAGTTAGTACTATAAATGAAAAACTTGAAAAAGATAAAAAAATAACTGACTAAATATATTATAAGAAGCAAATTATTTAAGAATTTGTTTCTTTTTTTTTAACTTTTTTAATAATTTCTTAGATATTTATAAAAAAATAGAAATAATACTATTGTGAGTAAAGACGTCTTACTTCAAAAAATATAAATAAAAGAGGAATGATATGTTAAAAGATGAAATAAGAAACATGAAAATAGATGTAATGAATGATGCATTAGCTAAAGCTCTTTTAAGAAGCGAAGAAGCAAGAGAAGTAGTAGCAACATTTATAAGTAAAGTAGCAGGAATAGATAAAGAATTATTAATTAATGCGAAATATGTAGGAGGAGAAATACCAAAGAAAAAGATATATGAAAAAAATAAAGAATCAGATGTGATGGTTTTAATAGATGAGAATCATAGGATAATAGTAGAAATAAATAGAAATAGTACTAATTATATATTTGATAAGAATTCATCATATGCTATGGCAAGTATTATAGAGATGACTAGGCCAAGAAATACTAGATTTCCAACAGTAATATTAATAAACTTAGATAATTTTAATAAGTATCATACTAAGTTACCAGTATTAACATTTGTACCAAGAGATGAAGAAGGAAATATAGAGACAAATTTATATAAATCAATACATATAATACTTGAAAATATAGTTAACCAAGAGTATACTATAGATAACGAAATAGTTAAGTTTGCGAAACTATTGAGAGCTAAAAGTATAGAAGAGTTAGAAAAAGAATTCAAGGAAGATGATAATTATATGAAAGCGGTAAATAAGATAGAAGAGTTATTAATGGATCCTAATTTTGCTGGAGCATATGATGTAGAAGAAAGAAGAGCTTTTGATATGGAAGATATGCGTCTTACTGGTAAAAAGGAGAAACAGCTTGAAATAGCTAAAAAGATGTTAAAGGATATAACAGATTATAATTTGATTGCTAAATACACAGGCTTATCAATAGAAGAAATAAAAGAATTAAAAGTTTAGTAAAGCTTAATCTACTATAGATAACGAAATAGTTAAGTTTGCGAAACTATTGAGAGCTAAAAGTATAGAAGAGTTAGAAAAAGAATTCAAGGAAGATGATAATTATATGAAAGCAGTAAATAAGATAGAAGAATTATTAATGGATCCTAATTTTGCTGGAGCATATGATGTAGAAGAAAGAAGAGCTTTTGATATGGAAGATATGCGTCTTACTGGAAAGGATGAAGGGATAGCAGAAGGTAAAAAGAAGCAGCAGCATGAGATAGCTAAAAAGATGATTAATAAGGGTATGGATCTTTCTTCTATTTTTGAATTAACAGGCTTATCAATAGAAGAAATAAAAAAATTATAGACTAGCCTAAAATACTGTTAAGTAACACCGATATGTAGTAATTTAACTATTATCGGTGTTTATTTTGGTAAAAAAATAGCAAAAAAATCTTTATTTCTTACTGATTCTATGCTATAATCATCAAGAAACTTATGTAGGAAGTGAAATTTATGAAAAAAAGAAATATAGCTATAATTGCCCATGTTGACCATGGAAAGACTACTTTAGTAGATCAAATTTTAAAGTCAAGTGGAACTTTTAGAGAAAATGAAGATGTTTCTCAAATATCAATGGATTCTAACCAACTTGAAAAAGAGCGTGGAATAACTATTCTAGCTAAAACAACAGCTATCAATTATAAGGATTATCGTATCAATATCATGGATACCCCAGGACATGCTGATTTTGGTGGCGAAGTAGAACGTATTATGAATATGGTAGACGGCGTTTTATTAGTTGTTGATGCTTATGAGGGAACAATGCCACAAACTAGATTCGTTTTAAAAAAGGCATTAGAGGCTGGAGTAAAACCACTTGTAGTTATCAACAAGGTAGATAAACCTAGTGCTAGAGTAAAACAAGTAGTAGATGAAGTATTAGACTTATTCATTGAATTAGGTGCTGATGATGATCAATTAGATTTCAAAGTTGTATATGCTAGTGCTATTAATGGTACATGTAGCTTAGACCCAGATATTAATACTCAAACTCCAGGATTTAATGAATTATTAGATTTAATTATTGATGAAATACCAGCCCCATCTGGTAGTGCTGATGAACAATTACAATTTCAACCAGCATTACTAGACTATAATGAATTTGTAGGAAGAATTGGTATTGGTAGAGTTCATAATGGAAAAATTAAAGTAGGACAAATGGTATCATGTATACGTTTAGATGGTAGTGTTAAAAACTTTAGAATTCAAAAATTATTTGGTTTCTTAGGAATGAAAAGATTAGAAATAGAAGAAGCAGAAGCAGGAGATATCATAGCTGTAGCAGGTCTTGCTGATATATCAGTAGGAGAAACAATTTGTAATCAAGGTGAACATTTACCACTTCCTAAACTTCATATTGATGAACCAACATTACAAATGACATTTGCTACAAATAGTTCACCATTTGTTGGTAAAGAAGGTAAATTCTTAACAGCACGTCAAATTGAAGATAGACTAAACAAAGAACTTCAAAGAGATGTAAGTTTAAGAGTTGAACAATTAGATGGTGAAAGCTTCTTAGTATCAGGTCGTGGAGAACTTCATTTATCTATCCTAATTGAAAACATGCGTCGTGAAGGATTTGAATTACAGGTATCTAAACCACAGGTTATTGTAAAAGAAGTAGATGGCGTTAAAATGGAACCATTTGAAGATTTACAAATCGAAGTACCAGAAGATTGTGTTGGACCAGTAATTGAACAATTAGGTACTCGTGGTGGTATTATGGAAAATATGGCTAACTATGAAAATCAAGTTAGATTAACTTATATTATTCCATCACGTGGTTTAATTGGATTTACTACTGACTTTATGACTATGACTAAAGGTTATGGTATAATAAATCATACATTTAGAGAATATATGAAACAAGAAAGCGTAAACATTGGTGAAAGAAAACTTGGTGTTTTAGTTTCAACTGAACAAGGTAAATCATCAGCTTATGCGTTAGGACAATTAGAAGATCGTGGTATCATGTTTATTGAACCTGGTGTTGAAGTATATGAAGGTATGATAGTTGGTGAATGTAACCGTGACAATGATCTAGCAGTTAACGTTGTTAAAGGAAAACAATTAACTAATACTCGTGCAGCTAGTGCTGATAAGACAGTCGTATTAAAAAGACCACGTCCTATTACTCTAGAAGGAGCATTAGATTATATCAATAGTGATGAATTAGTAGAAGTTACACCAGTTAGTATCCGCCTACGTAAGAGAATCTTAGATACAGAACAAAGAAAGAAATTTGATGCTAGAAAAGCTTCTTAATAAATAAAAATAAGGTTGATTTTATCAACCTTTTATTGTGTCTCAATTTAAAAATAAAATATACATCTACCATGATATATGATATAATACATTTATAATAAAAGGGGCGATAAATATGAATCAAAATGAACCACAAAATAACATTCAAAATAATAATCAAATCAATAATGTAGTTGAAAACAATACTTTAACTGAACCAAGTAATGTAGAAAATCCTAATCCAACTCCAATAGCTGAAGTTAAAGTAGAACAACCTAACATGGAACCAAAAACACCAAATAAAAGCAATAAAGTATCAACTATATTACTAATACTACTATTTATTTTCTTCTTTGCTTTAGTAATGGGTATGCCATATATTAATAATTTTATTAATAACTTAAATAAAGATAAAGGTATATCTGAAATAGAACAAAAAGCTAAACAAGAAGAAGAAAAACAAAAACAAGCAGAAAAAAACAATCAACCAACCACTAATCTAGAAGAAAAGTTAACTACTTTAACATGTACTATATCAACCTCAACCAACCCTAATTATAAATTAACTCAGACTCAAAAGTTCGACTATAATAAAGATAATCAAATAATAACTAGTTCTAATATTTATGATTATACCTTTACATCATTAGATGAAACATATCAAAGCCTAAAAAAGAAATGCGATGAAGATAGCTTAAAGTATATTAATAATGAGGGTTATACTATGTCTTGTAACTACAGCGATAATAGTATTGAAATAAGTGATACTTTTGAACTAGAAACATTTAAAACCATAACTGATGGTACAACCGTAATAGAAGCCAATACTAGTTATAAACAAGATATAAATACTGTAAAAAGTAATCTTATTAATCAAGGATATACTTGTAAGTAGACGTTCATAAACGTCTTTTCTTTTTCCTAAAATATGCTATAATATTTAAGACGAATAGGAGATTACCATGAAAAAGAAAATACTACTTATTAGTTTTATTATTCTAATAATAGATCAATTTATTAAACATCTAGTTATGACATCATTAATCTATAGGAAAACATATTCTATAATTTCTAACTTCTTCTACTTAACTTATGTTAAGAATACAGGAGGAGCCTGGAGTATATTATCAGATAATATTATTTTTTTATTAATAGTTAGTATTATATGTATAATTGGACTTATTATTTATTTATTCAAAAAGAATAATATTTCTAAACTAGAATGTATTTATTATAGTTTATTATTTGGTGGCATAATAGGTAATTTGATAGATCGTATTTTCTATAAAGGCGTAATTGATTATATTGGTTTTATTTTTGGTAATTATTATTTTCCAATATTTAATATTGCAGATATATGTATAGTATGTGGAATACTATTATTATTAATAGATGGATGGATAGGTGATGAAAATGGAATTAGAAGTAACAAAAGATAATGTTAGAATTGATCAGTATCTTGCTGATAATTTAGATATTAGTCGTAGTAAAATTCAAAAATTAATTAAACAGGGTAAAATACTAGTAGATGGTAAAGAAACATCAAGTAGCTATCAAGTTAAAACAGGAAATATTATAGAAGTAAATGATGAATTAGATTTTACCATTTCTATAACAGGTGAAAATATTCCTTTAGATATCATCTATGAAGATCAGTATTTATTAGTAATTAATAAACCATCTGGTATGGTAGTTCATCCAGCACCAGGTAATTATACAGGTACTTTAGTAAATGCCTTAATTTATCACTTCAATTTTGATAATACTAATATCCGTCCTGGAATAGTTCATAGAATTGATAAAGATACAAGCGGTTTATTAGTAGTAGCTAAAGATGAAAAAACACATGAATTACTAAGCAACATGATAAAGAATAAAAAAGTAGAACGTACTTATTGGGCATTAGTAGATGGAATTATACCTCATGAAACAGGAACCATTGATGCACCAATAGGTAGAGATATAGACAATCGTCAAAAAATGAAAGTTACAGATATTAATGCCAAAGATGCTATTACTCATTTTAGAGTTTTAAAACGCTTTCCAAAAGCTAATCAAACTTTGATTGAATGCAAACTAGAAACAGGAAGAACTCATCAAATACGTGTTCACATGGCCTTTATTGGTTATCCAATATATAACGATCCCGTTTATGGTAAAAGAAAAAATACTACCGCTTTTGGTCAATTTCTTCATTCTAAAAAAATATCTTTTATTCATCCAATCACTAATGAATTAATAGAAAAAGAAGTTGATTTACCAAAAGAATTTCAAGAATATTTGGATGAAATTAATGTACAATAAAACATATTTATTATATACTATCTAATAGGAAGTGAGGTAAAGTAATGAACGAAACTATAAATAGAAAAGACTTAATAGTGATGAAATTACTTCATTATTTTATAACAGAAAGAAATTATAGTCCCATTATTCTTCAAGGTGCTGAAGATGAAATATGGTTAGAAAATTTAAATGATGATAAATACCAAATAGTTCGTGTTGTTTCTAACTATATTCATAATGATGAACAATTAGATTTTGACTTATATAAAACTAAACGTATTGTATCAAAAATAAAGAAGAAAACTTTCTCATTTAGTATGAATGTTTTAACACTATATACGGATCTTGGTGATAATGTTAATTTAGATAAAATTACTAACATGGATTGTGCTTACATCTATGATGAAAATGATATTGAAAAGTATAAATTTATTACAGAACATTATAAAAAAATAAAAGAGAAATTAATTTTTACTGAAGAAGGACTACAATTATTTATAAAAATCACTAATGATATAAATCAAAAAAATAAATTAGAAGCTGAAAAAGCAGAAGAAGTATTTAAAAAGAAAAAACCAATTATTACTTATACCTTAATTACTTTAAATGTTTTAATCTATTTATTATCTATATTATTTGGTAATTATAATGAAATATTAAATAAGTTTTGTTTATATGGACCAAGTATTAGAAACTATGGAGAATATTATCGTTTAATTACTAGTGGTTTTCTACATGGTAATATCATTCATTTAGTATTTAACTGTTATGCTTTATATATTATTGGTAGTCAAATAGAAAGTACCATGGGTAAAACAAAATTTACTATTATCTATTTTTTCTCATTACTTATGGGAAACTTAACTTCAATTACTTTTAATAATTATCCAAGTATTGGTGCTAGTGGAGCTATCTTTGGTTTAATGGGAAGCTTATTATATTTCGGTTATCATTATCGTATATATTTAGGTAGTACATTAAAAAGTCAAATTGTTCCTCTAATTTTAATCAATTTATTATATGGAGCATTAGATAGTAATATTGATAATTTTGCCCATATAGGTGGATTAATTGGTGGATTTATAATAACTATGGCCTTAGGAGTAAAATTTAAGAGCCAAAAAAGTGAAAAAATTAATGGTACAATAGTTTCCATAATCATTACTTGCTTTATGATATACATGGCTTTATTTATAGAGAGATAGTTCTCTCTTTTTCTTTACACTAATATCAAAATGAGTTAAAATTAAATTAGTAAAATAGGAGGAAGTAATATGATATGTAAAGCCAGAAAACAAGCATTCACATTAATAGAAATGTTAGTAGTTATAGTAATAATTGGTATATTATTAGCTATAGTAATTCCATCAGTATCAGCAATTATTAGTAATCGTAGTAAAAAACTATATAAAACCCATATGGAATTAGTCGAAAAAGCAACAACATTGTATGCTGATCAATATAAAGGTGAATTATTAGCCGATGATACTAGTTGTTTTCTAATTAATTATACTAATCTTTTAAATGATAATTTAATTAAAGAAGATGAAATAAAGTGTGAAGGTTATATTGTTTTGGAGAAAAGCGGTAATAATAAAAGTTTAAATTCAAGTTATTACTTAACTTGTGTTGATAAAAGCAATAATAAATTAAGTAATAGTAACAATGTACCAACAGGATGTAAAGGCTTTAATGGTAAATTTAAAATGGAATATGCTATATATAAAGATAGTAATCATACCATTACATATGATGGCACTGAATATGTAAAGGATGCCTATTTAGTATTAAATGCCAAGAGTCCTTATAATGTTCCAATATCATATTATGAATATAATTTAGGTACTGATGGTAATTGGACTAAAATAGAATCAAATATTAATCTAAGTACAATTGATAATTTAAAAAATTATACTGGTAGTATTCATATAAGGGCAGTAGATCAAGAAATGAACACTTCTACTGATAAGGTTTTAAATATAAAAATGGATAATGCTGGGCCTAATTTTAATACTAATACAACAGGTTCATATTTAGAAAAAGAAATGACTATAAATGATGTTAAAGATAATGGAATAGGTTTATTAGCAGATAACCCATATTCATTTGATGGTGGCAATACTTGGGTAAATTATTCAAGTAATAAATATGTTGAAGATACTACGGTTAATGTTTGTGTAAAAGATAAGTTAAATAATATTAATTGTAAACAAGTAATAATTTCTGGTATAGATAGGGTGGTTCCAACTATTAATGCTAAAGCAAGTGAAACCAAAATACTTAATACTGATAGTAATAAAGTAACTGATTATTTTAATATAAAATATGGTAATAGTGGTGGAAACACAGTATGTAAAGTTGGTACTAAAGTAGTTAATAATGTAAATGAACTTACTTTAGGTATTAATACTGTTACTTGTACAGCTACTGGTAATAATGGCTTGACTAGTTCTGCTACTACTAAATTTATTCATCAGTACTATGCTGATAGTAAATGTAGTCAGGGAAAATTGGATAGTAAGAAAACTACTTGTAGTTATTCAGTAAAAACAGGAACTAAAACAACGTATAATTGTAATAGTTATCCGGGGTATACATTAAGTGGAGGTAATTGTGTTAAAACAACTACAGTAACAAATACTGATACTAAAGAGGCTACATGTACTTTATATAAATCATGTACATTATATAGTTACAGTGGTTCCGGCGTATGTACAGATGGTGGAACAAAATCAGCTTCATATGGTTATAGCTATACTAGTGCGGCACTTGCAAAAAGCTCTTGTGAAAATAAAATTTATGCCTTATGTAATACTAAGGTTAAAAGTACTCATTGTACTACAAATTCTAAAACAGGAAGACAATCAGGATGTGGTACTGAATCTGCATCTGGTTCTGCCTGTGCCAATGCTGGTAGTAAGAAGTGTCCAGATGGTTATACAATGAGTGGGACTACTTGTACCAAAACTACTACTACAACTCAAACGGATACTAAGCAGGCTACCTCAGTAACAGAAGATGTTTATAATACCACATATTATATGCCAACATATTCATGTCCAACAACAGGAACTAATACAAGTACTAATACTACAGTTTCTCCTGAGTTAGGTACTGTTAGCTGTCCTGGTAATAAATGTAGTTCAGTTCCACTTTGTACTTTTAAGGAGAATTAATATGAAAAAGAAAACTAAGTTAGTTGCTTTGATTTTAATAGTATTAGCAATTTTATTAATAGTATTAGGAATTGTTTTAAATAATAAAAAAACAGATAATTCACCTAGCGATAATAACAAAACTAACGATAATATTACTCCTAAATTAGGAATAGTTGTATGTACAAGAAATGCTGATGATAATGATAATTTCACTTATATAGAAGAAGATACTATAAATAGTGATAAAGATGGTAATTTTACTAATGATGTTAGTAAACAGATATATAAGTATAAAGATGAAAATGTTTATCAGCAACTTAAAAATGGCCAAATTGATTTAAATGATGGTACTGAAATATCATATAATGATTCAGAAAAAGCAATTATATATACTAAAATAATAACAGATGTTTATAATAGTAAAAATGAAAAAGTTGATATAACGATAAAAGAATATCAAGAGGCATTAGAAAATAATGACTATACATGTGTAGAAAAATAAACCATTAAATGAAATTGATTTAAATAATGATTAACTTGTTAGTGATAACAAGTTTTTATTATAATTAAATTGAAAAAAAACACTTAACATGTTATCATATTATCATGAGGTGATAATATGGATTCAAACACAACCCTATATTCGGTAGAAGAGTTTAATAATGCTTCTGTAGAAATTATATTAGAAGAAGTTTCTCTAGCATTAAAAGAAAAAGGTTATGATGCTATTAATCAATTAGTTGGTTATTTAATGTCTGGTGATCCTGGTTATATTTCATCTTATAAAAATGCTAGAAATAAAATTACTAGTATTGATCGTAGTAAAATTCTTGAATTTTTGCTTCATAAGTCTCTAGGTGAGTAATATGAGATACTTAGGGCTTGATTTAGGTACCAAAACACTTGGCTTAGCATTATCAGATCAGTTAGGAATGATAGCTACTAGCTACAAAATATTAAGACATAACGAAGATTATGATAGTTTAATTCCTATGCTTAAAGAAGTAGTAGAAGATAACGATGTAAAAGCCTTAGTATTAGGATTACCTAAAAATATGAATAATTCAATAGGTGAAAGAGGCGAAATAGCTTTAAAATTTAAAGAAAAACTAGAAAGTGCCTTCAATTTACCAGTTTATATGCAAGATGAAAGACTTACTACCAGACAAGCAGAAAATCTATTAATTTCAAATGATACAAGTAGAAAAAAGAGAAAAAAGGTAATAGATAGCCTAGCAGCTACGATTATACTTCAAAGTTATTTAGATAGAAGGGAAAAATAATATGAAAGAAAATACTTTTAAAATGATTACTGAAGATGGACAAGAAGTTACTTGTAATGTCTTATTTACTTTTGATAGTGAGGAAACTAAAAAAAGTTATATAGCTTATACCGATAATACTTATGAAGCTGATGGTAGTATTAAAGCTTATGCTGCTGTATACCATCCAGAGGATTTAAATAAAGGATTCGAACCAATTGAAACAGAAAAAGAATGGAAGGTAGTAGAAACAATTCTTCAAACAATTCAAGAAGAAGTTCGTAATAAAATGAATCAAAGTAGTACTGATAATAATACTGATAGTGAAGGAACAAGTAGCGAGCAATAAAGCTCGTTATTTGTTGTCAATGCTATGAAAACATTTCGTAATGTTGCCTTAGGTATACTAATTAGTACTACTATAATTATTATAGGTTGTTGCCTTTTTTATAATCATCAATTATCAGCAGTAAGTAATTCAACTGAGATTATTGAAATAGAAATTCCTAATAAGACTAGTACAAAAGGAATTGCTACAATTTTAAAAGAAAAGAAATTAATTCGTGATGAAAAAATATTTTTAATTTATGTTAAGTTAATGAAAGCAAATAATATGAAAGCCGGTTATTATGATTTCACACCTAATATGGGCGTAAAAAAAATAGTTGAAGCTCTTCAAAATGGTTCTAAAAAGAATCCAAATGAAATAGAAATTACTTTCAAAGAGGGTATTACTATGCGTGATATAGCTAAAGTAATATCAACAAATACTAATAATACCTATGATGAAGTTATAGAAAAATCAAACGACACAACATATATTGATTCACTAATAAAAAAATATTGGTTTATTACTGATGATATAAAAAATAATGATATTTATTATAAATTAGAAGGATATTTATTTCCTGATACCTATCGTTTTAATAATAAAGACGTTAGTGTAGAAGAAATATTTAATAAAATGATTAATGAAATGTCAACGGTATTAGAACCATACAAGAAAGATATAGAAAAAAGTAATTTGTCAATTCATGAGATATTAACTTTAGCTAGTATGGTAGAAAAAGAAGCGGCTACTGAATCAGTTAGAGGACAGGTAGCAAGTGTATTTATAAATCGTATTAAAAGAGGTATGAGTCTAGGTAGTGATGTAACTACTCGTTATGCTTTTAAAATAGATAACCCTAAACAAGTGCTTACAAAAGTTCAATATAATACTAGGAATCCATATAATACTAGAATAACGGATGGTAGTATGAATGGTAAATTACCAGTAGGACCTATTTGTGCATTGTCTAAGTCAAGCATTAAAGCTAGTGTTTACCCAGATAATACTGATTATTTATATTTTATAGCTAATATTAAAACTCTCGAAACCTTCTTCTATAGTAATTCGAGTGGTTTCGAACAAAAGAAAAATGAGCTTCAAAGTGTAAACGGAGGATTTTAAAATGAATACAACTTATGCAGATATTAGAGAAATAAAAAAATATGCGCTTGATAATAAAGTACCAATTATGGTAGATGCAGGAATTGACTATTTAACTACCTTTATTATCAAACATCAAATAAATAGCGTATTAGAAATTGGAACAGCCATTGGTTATTCTGCTATAATGATGGCACTTGCTAATCCTAATTTAAAAGTAACTACTATCGAAAGAGATAGAGATCGTTATTTAGAGGCAGTCAAAAATATTAAAAAATTTGAACTAGAAGATAGAATTACTTTAGTATTTAATGATGCTTTAGAGGTAAATATTGAAGGTACTTTTGATATGATTTTTATAGATGCAGCTAAAGGACAAAATATTAAATTTTTTGAAAAGTATGAATCAAACTTAAAACCACATGGTTATATCATAACGGATAATATGAATTTCCATGGCTTAGTTGATAAATTAGATGCTGAAATTGAAAGTAGAAATTTACGTGGCCTTGTTCGCAAAATTCGTGATTACCGCACATATTTATTAAATAACCAAAATTATAATGTTGAACTTTTAGATATTGGTGATGGTATAGCCGTTGCTGAAAAGAAATAATAAAATGAGTATAAAAATAAACACTCTTATGTTATAATAAGGGTGTTTTTAAGTAGAGGTGTATTTTATGGAGTTAATAGTAATTCCTAATAGTGTAGATCAAATTTCCTTTTATAAAGAATGTGGAAGCAAACTTTTTATTTTAGGATTAGAAGATTATTGTATCAATTATCCTAGTGCAAGTTTAGAACAAATAAAAGAATTAAGTAATAAATACCAATTATTTATAAGTATTAATAAAAATCTTTTTAATAATGAATTATCTGACTTAAAAGAAAAATTGATAGAATTATCCCATCTACCTATTATGGGTATATTATTCTATGATTTAGGTGTATTAAATATAGTAAGAGAAAATAATATTTCAGTTAATTTAGTATGGCATCAAACTCATATGGTAACTAATTATAATACATGTAATTTCTATTATGAAAAAGGTGTTGAATATGGTTTCCTAGCAAATGAAATAACATTAGATGAGATAATAGAAATAAAGAAACATACTAATATGAAGCTAATGGTAAATTGCTTTGGCTATCCTATTATGTCACATTCTCGAAGAATGCTTCTTACTAATTACTTTAAATCAATTCAAAAAGAAAAAGAAGATAGAGTTTATCATTTAGAAAATATGGATGAAGATTATTTATTAAAAGAATCTAAAAATGGTGCATCAATTCTATATGGAAAACTAATAAATGGAACAAGACCTTTATTTGATTTAGTTGAAAATAATATTGATTATTGTGTATTAGATATGCAAGAAGTTGATCAAAAAATAGGTGAAGAAGTATTAAATAAATACCAGTATATTGTTAAAAATTATTCTACTATCACTGCTGATGAAAAAGAAAATTTAATAAAAGATATGAATAATTTAATAGGTGATAGTACCAATTTCTTTTATAAGAAGACAATTTATAAAGTAAAGAAAGATAATAAGTAATAAAAATATTATTTATTATTAATTTGATAAATTTAGATTAAGTTTGAGACTAAAAGTTTAAAATTGCTTATGTTGATTTTAGATTTTAGTCTTTTTTTCTTAAGTAATATTTAAAATTGCTAATTTGTTAATAATTTATGTATATGTTATAGTCTTTATTATTTAAAGAAAGGAATGATATATATGAATTATTATGATGAGATAAAAAATGAATTACTTAATAATGAGATAAACAAAAAAATAAAAGATTATTCTAAAAACAGAAGTGATTTACATACCTATTATAATGTTGGAAAAATACTATATGATGCTGGTAAGCATTATGGTGAGGGAATAATAAAGAATTACTCAATTAAATTAACAAAAGAAATTGGTAAAAAATATAATTCAACAAATTTAAAAAGAATGAGACAATTTTATTTATTAATTGAAAAAGGTGCCCCAATAGGGCACCAATTATCTTGGAGTCATTATAGAGAATTAATACCACTCAAAGATATTAATGCAATTAAATATTATATATATTTATGTGAAAAATTAAATTTAACTAGAAATGAATTAGTAATAAAAATAAGAAATAGAGAATATGAAAGATTGGATGAAGAAACTAAAAGTAAAATAATTACTAGAAATAAGTATAGTGTAGTTGATTTTGTTAAGAATCCAGTATTAATCAAAAATAATTATAATTATGAGGAAATATCTGAAAAAGTTCTTCAAAAAATGATATTAGAAGATATTCCAAGCTTTTTAGAAGAATTAGGTAACGATTTTACTTTTATAAAAAACGAATATAAAATTAAAATAGGAGACAGATATAATTATATTGATTTGCTTTTATATAATATTGAATTCAACTGTTACGTAGTTGTTGAATTAAAGGTAACAGAATTAAAAAAGGAACATATAGGACAGATAGAAGTATATATGAATTATATTGATAATAATTTAAAAAAAACTAATCAAGATAAAACGATAGGAATAATTATCTGTAAACGGGATAATAAATATATAATTGAATATGCAAGTGATAAAAGAATACTAACTAGGGAATATGTGGTTATATAAATAAAATTATATATAAAAACAGATATTTTATGCTATAATAAAAGCACTTATATATGAGGTGATTAATAATGAATATTAAAAATTTAAAAGTAGTAGCAGCAAGTCTATGTTTAGGAGCAACCCTATTAACAGGGTGTGGCGATAAAATTCCCTATATTAGTGATTTAACTATAGAAGATAATAAGGTAAAAGGTAATATTTCGTATGCAGATTTAGATAAGCATGCAGAAATAGTAAGCTTTGAAGAAAGTGATAAAGAAATTATAATGCTTTGTCTCAAAACATATCATCATTACGTCTCTAGATTTACTAATTATACTAGTTATGCTATTTATGATTTAGTATCTGGTACTACTATAATCGAATATACAGAAACTAAAGATGAAGTTATTTATTTAATTGGTGAATCTTTATCTATAAAAGAAGAATTACCACTTGCCCCATATTTAATCAGTGAGAATTTTCTAAAGAGTGAATATACAGTTGAAGAATTAATTGAGTTTTTTAATGAAAAAGTAAAACCTAGTCTAACTAGCAAAGAAAAAGAGTTGGTAAAATGAAGAAAAAAATAGAATTATTATCTCCTGCCGGGGATTTAGAAAGATTAAAAATAGCCTTACTCTATGGAGCAGATGCTGTTTATATTGGTGGTAGAGAATATAGTCTAAGAGCAAATGCTACCAATTTTAGTATAGAAGAAATAAAAGAAGCATGCAGTTTTGCCCATAAGCTTGAAAAAAAAGTATACCAAACGGTAAATATCGTTTTTCATAATGAAGATATAGCTGGTATTTATGACTATTTAAAAGAAGCAGTTGATGCTGGAATTGATGCTTTTATTGTATCAGACCCTTTCATTATTTCTTATATCAGAAAAAATTTTCCACAAGTAGAAGTTCATGTTAGTACCCAGAATTCTACTACTAATATTGAAACTGTTAAGTTTTTTCAAAAAGAAGGTGTAGCTAGAGTAGTACCAGCTCGTGAACTATCAAAAGAAGAAATTAAAGAATTAGTGTCAACTGGTTGTGATATTGAAGTATTCATTCATGGAGCTATGTGTACTTTCTTTAGTGGTAGATGCACCTTATCTAATTATGTAACAAACCGTGATTCTAATCGTGGTGGTTGTAGTCAAGTTTGTAGATTTGTATTTAATATAGATTCAAATGACGAGCATAAATTTACTATGGCTACTAAAGATTTAAATATGGCAGAGCACATTAAAGAATTAATTGATATTGGAGTAGCTAGCTTAAAAGTAGAAGGTAGAATGAGAAGTCATTATTACTTAGCTACAGTTATATCAAGTTATCGTAAAATCATTGATGCTTGTTACAGCAACACTTTAACTGATGATTTAATTAAACAACAAGAAAAAATCTTATCACGTGTAGCTAACCGTGAAACAAGTACTCATTATTTTAATCATTTAGCGGATGAAACTGATCAATATTATACTGGTAGACAAGAATTATCAAACCAAGATTACTTAGCTTATGTTCTTTCTTATGATGATAATACCGGTATGGTAACAATTTCTGAAAGAAATTATTTCGAACCAGGCACTGAAGTTGAAATATTTATGCCAAGTGGTAAAGTTATATCATTTATTATTGATAAAATTTATGATAATGACATGAACGAATTAGAAAAAGCATGTCACCCAGAAGAAATATTAAAAATAAAAGTACCAGATAAAGTAGAAGAACATTCAATGATGAGAATAAAAGTAAAATAGATATGTCAATCATATCTATTTTTGTTTATTCATAATATCACCATTACTACAACGATTTCCCCAGCTATCTATTAATTGTTTATTTTTACTTACACAAATAATTTCACAATGATTAGAACATCTATTACATTCAATACCTCTAGTTTCAAATTCATTTTCCGTTATAGAAAATTGAAAATTAGTTTTAATAGGAGCCTTCTTAGCTAGAATAGCTACTCCTAAAGCACCCATTAAATGTCCATTTTCATCAACTATTACTTCTGTTCCAACCTCATTTTCAAAAGCCTTTTTAACGCCAATATTTTTACTAACACCACCTTGAAAAATAATTGGAGCTTTTATTTTTTTACCTTTACCAACATTATTTAGATAATTAGAAACAACACTTTGACATAATCCAGCAATAATGTCTTCTTTTTTGTATCCCATTTGAGCTTTATGTACTAAATCACTTTCTGCAAATACAGTACATCTTGCTGCAATCTTAGTTGGTTTCTTACTGGTTAAAGCAATTTTACCAAAATCTTCAACATTAACTCCTAATCTGTTAGCCTGACTAGATAAAAAAGCTCCAGTACCAGCAGCACATAAAGTATTCATGGCATAATCAACTACAATTCCATCTTCAATTAAAATAATTTTAGAATCCTGCCCACCAATCTCAAAAATGGTTCTAACATTAGGGTAGAGTGATAATGTTCCTATCGCATGAGCAGTTATCTCATTCTTAACAACATTTGCAGATAACATAGCCCCAATTAATTTTCTAGCTGATCCCGTTGTCCCAACACCTATAATATTTAATTTACTCTTATCAATCTGACTTTCCAAATTACCAATCAATGTTTTAACGGCATCAATTGGATTACCTTTAGTCCAAATATAACTACTAGCCAAAATCTTATTATTATCATCAATAATAACACCTTTAGTAGAAATAGATCCAATATCAACTCCTAAATAAGCATTCATATTAATCTCCCTTCTTAATCTTAAGCATATCGTAAAAAGCTTCCAATCGTGTTTTAATACCAGTCTCACTTGTCTGTGAATCAAACGAAAAATAAATAATTGGCATTTTCCCGTCCTGACATACTTTTCTAATAATAGGTATCGCCCCAATTTCAGGTGTACATCCAAAAGGTTTAATATGAATTAAACCATCATAACCCTGATCTATTAAATACTTAGCTCTATAAATATTATCCATTCCATCTGCACCAATTGTATATTTACAGTACTTTTCGATATACCTTAGATTTCTTTTTCGTTCAAGCCTTTTTTTATAAAGTAAATAACTAACATTAGTAAATCTTTTAATTTCTATATTCATACTAGCTAATTCTTTTTCTAAAAAGTAACTAGAAAAAGGTTCCATAGATGTATACAATTCTCCAATTATTCCCACTTTTAAGCAGTTATCAGGTTTATTAATCTTTAACTTTCTAAACTTTTTCTTATATTTAAAGTATTTTTTAATAAGAGAAAAATAACTAGAGCTCTTAGTAAAATCATTAAGCATTTCCTTTTTTAGATTAATAAAACTATTTTTTTCTATCTCAAATCCAATATTTAGACGAATATAATCATCTATTTTATCCATATAATAAATCATTAAAATGGTAAGAGGTACATAATAAATCATTTTAGAAAGTTTTATTTTATTATCAATTTTCTTAAAAGTATGATAAAGACTTTTAGCTGTAACTTTATCATTATCAACTAAACAGTATAATTCAAAATTATAACCTAAATCTTTCAATATTTTTTCCTGTACTTCAGGATAATATCCATACCTACAACCACCACCAGCTTGTATTAAAACATTAGCTCCTTGATCAAGTGTTTCAATGAAGTTTCCTAAATTATATTTAAATGGTACACAAACAAAATCGGGTGCATATTTACTACCAAGTTCTATTGTCTTTTTAGTAATGGGAGGAGATTCTATTACCTTTAATTTAGTAAGTTTTTGAAGTAGATATTTAATAGGAATATAATAGTCTCCTAAATGTGGAAAGCTAATAACTCTATCTTGTTTCATTATGTTTCTTCCTTTCCTCTAAAATATCAATAAAACTTTCTATTCTAGTTAAGATACCAGTGTCAGAATTAGAATTATCTATTACCAGAGTAGTTATAGGTATTTTTACATTTCTAACAATCATTTCATTGCTGAGTGAATCAGGTCCGCAAGGAAAAGAAGTAATTAAAATAATTCCATCTACTTGATCCTGATAATGATAAATGGAAGCTATTATTTCCTTATTATAAGTCCAATAATTCTTTTTACTAATATGTTTAACTTCCTCTTCTAAATATTTATCATCATAACAGTCAGAATAAATTACTTCAATATTATTGTTTTCAAGTAACTTTATAATTGGTTTTCCTATATATTCATCATGTAAATTATAAGCATGACCAGCCACTAATATTTTAATTTTATTACTACCAGCTATAGTTACTTTTTGTTTACTTATTTTTCTGTCTAATAGCATTTTTTCTTTAGCTTTAGCTGTTTTATAGGCGTTAATTATTTTTCTATAAGTAAATCCTAAAGATAATCCCATAGTAGTAAAGGCATATAATTCATCTTCTTTATGTTCAACATCCAAGTTATAGTGAACTAACTTTTTATCAAAAACATTATTAACTAAATCGTATAAAGCTGAAAAATTAGTACATAGTTTTTCGTGTTTTTTAACACACTTAATTCTAGGAACTAAAATATAATCGCATTTATCAATCAAGTAATAAACATGTCCCATATATATCTTCATAGCCATACAAGCTTCATCCATACTAAATTTAATACCATTATCTAGTATTTCTTTATTAGTATTGGGACTAATAATAATTTCACATCCTAATTCTTCAAAAAAACTAGTCCATAATTCACCATACTTATAGTAAAGTAGTACTTTAGGTATTCCTATCGTTATTTTATTCATTATCATCATCTCATTAAATCTTATGATAATTATTAGTTATGATTATGAAAATAAATAGTAAAAATTCGACAAATTCTAATTTTTTTTAGATATTTATAAAAAAATCGAAATAATACTATTAGAGGTAATTTTATTATATTAAAAAATTACTAAAGTATTTAATTAGAGGAAGGTAAAATAATGAGAAAAAATAAACTAGAAACAATTTCAAACCTTTTTGAAGGTAGTGAAATAAGAAGTATTTGGGATAATGAAAAAGAGGAATATTATTTTAGTGTAGTTGACGTTATTGGGGCATTAACAGACAGTACTAATCCAAGAAATTATTGGAATATGTTAAAAAGTAGAATGGAAAATGAAGAACATAGTGAATTGTCCACAAAATGTGTACAGTTGAAATTAAGAGCTAAAGATGGTAAATTGAGAACAACAGATACCCTCGATACAAAGGGAATATTGAGATTAATAGAATCAGTACCTAGTCCAAAAGCAGAACCATTTAAGCTTTGGTTAGCCAATTTAGGAAGTGAAAGAGTAGATGAAGTTTTTGATCCAGAAATAGCAGTTAATAGAGCCATTAATTATTACCGAAATAAGGGTTATTCTGATGGATGGATAAAATCAAGACTTATTGGAATACTTGATAGATTTAAACTTACTGATATATGGAAAGATGGTGGTATAAATAAGCCACTAGAATATGCCATGCTTACAAACGAAATATATAAAGGTTGGTCTGGAATGAAAGCTAGTACTTATAAAGCATATAAAGGTCTAAGAAAAGAATCGTTAAGAGACAACATGACAGATATTGAAATAGCCTTAACTAATATTGGTGAAATTGCAGCAAGAGATATTGCGAAAGTTGAAAAACCACAGGGATTAGATGAAAATATGAAAGTTGCTTATCGTGGTGGAAATGTTGCAAATAATGCCAGAATTTCGTATGAAAAGGAAACAAAAAAGTCAGCAATTTCACAAGAAAACGCATTAAATTATCGGTATAAAAATGAAGATAAATTAGTTGAAAAACGATAAAAACAACCTATATCAATATTGAAGAACTAAGTAAATTATGGTATAGTGAAGCTAGATTAATTTATCTAAATAATTAGCTGAAATAAATAGGAGGAAGTTATGATAGCAAAGGTATTAGTAGAATTATCTAATAAAAATATCGATAAAACTTTTGATTATACAATTCCTAATAATTTACTATCAAAAGTAAAAGTTGGAATTAGAGTTAAAGTACCATTTGCTCATCAAACACTAGAAGGCTTTGTATTAGGTATTAGTAATAATAGTAATTATCAAGATTTAAAAGAAATAATTGATATTGTAGATACTGATGTGATTTTAAATGAAGAATTATTACTTTTAGGAAAAAACATGGCCGATACCACTTTATCAACTTTGATTTCATGTTATCAAGCAATGCTACCAAAAGCTCTAAAAGCTAAAAACGGTGTAGATATATCTATTAAGACTGAGTCATACTTAATTATAAAAAATGAACCTAATTCTAAATTGAATAGTAAACAAGAAATAATAGTAAATAAAATAAAAGAATGTGGAAAACTATTAAAAAAAGATGCCAATTTGATATCTACTAGTAGTGTTCAAACATTATTGAAAAATGGTATTATTGAAGAAAAAAAAGAAGAAATATATCGACTTAACCATGAAAATGAGATAGTTACAAAATATCCCCTTACTGAGCTTCAACAAAAAGCAGTAGACCAAGTTTTAGCTAAGAAAAATACTAATACAACTTTTTTAATTCATGGTGTTACTGGAAGTGGTAAAACAGAAGTATACATGGAAATAATAGAAAAATTATTATTAGAAGATAAAGAAAGTATAGTACTAGTTCCTGAAATATCACTGACTGAACAAATTGTTTCTAGATTTAAAAAAAGATTTGCTAGTAATATTGCTATTTTACATAGTCGCCTAAGTGACGGTGAAAAATATGATGAGTGGCGAAGAATAGCTAGAGGTGAAGTAAAAATTGTAATTGGTGCTAGAAGTGCTATTTTCGCACCACTTAAAAATATTGGCGTAATTATAATTGATGAGGAACATACTGATAGTTATAAACAAGATAGTTGTAATCCTAAATATAGTGCGATAGATATAGCTAAATGGCGTGGTCAATATCATAATGCTCCTGTTGTTTTAGGTAGTGCTACTCCAACTCTTGAAACATATGCTAGAAGTAAAAAAGGTTTATATGAGTTGATAGAGTTAAAAGAAAGAGTAAATCATAAAGGTATGCCAATTACCGAAATTGTTGACATGAATCAAGAAATAAAAAAAGGAAATAGTAATTTTTCTAAAGCTTTAATAACTAATATGCAAGAATGCTTTAAAAATAATGAACAGGTTATTCTTTTACTAAATAGAAGAGGCTATTCATCATTTGTCTCATGTAAAAATTGTGGCTATACTGAAAAATGTCCTAATTGTGATATTACCTTAACTTATCATAAAAGTAGTAATACTTTAAGATGCCATTATTGTGGTTATGGCACCAAATTAAATAATATTTGTCCTGAATGTCATGAAGAATCAATTTCTACATTAGGCGTTGGAACAGAAAAAATAGAAGAACAATTAAATAAAATGTTTCCTGACAAAAAAGTTATTCGTATGGATTTTGATACTACTAGTAAAAAGGGAAGTCATGAAAAAATTATTAAAGCCTTTTCTAATGGCGAATATGATATTTTATTAGGAACCCAAATGGTAGCAAAAGGTTTAGATTTTCCTAATGTTACTCTAGTGGGCGTTATTAATGCTGATACAAGTTTAAATATTCCTGATTTTAGAAGTAGTGAGACAACCTTTCAACTATTGTGCCAAGTGGCAGGTAGAAGTGGTAGAGGTGAAAAAAGTGGAAAAGTAATAATTCAAACTTTCAATCCTGAACATTATGCTATTAGATATGCTAAAAATCATGATTACATAGGCTTTTTCAATCAAGAAATGTTGATTAGACGTAAACTTGGTTATCCTCCTTATTATTATTTAGTTTCAATTAAAATATTAAGTAAATCTTATGAAGATGCCAAAAGTGTTAGTAGTAAAGTGGCAGAGTATTTGAATAAAAATCTTCAAAATACTACTATTCTAGGTCCAAGTATAGCTAATGTGTTTAGAGTGAATAATGTTTATCGCTTTCAAATAATTTTAAAATATAAAAAGGAAGATAGTTTATATAAAGTACTAAAACAATTATTAGAACATTATAAAACTAATCAAAAGATTAAAATAGACATAGATTTTAATCCTATACATATTTAGTTTAAAAAGAAAATAAAAACACCATACTATAAATGGTGATTTTATTATGATTAATAGTTATTCAATTCAAATTAAAAATAATGAAAAAGTTCTAATTTTGTATATCGATTATAACTATGAGTTTGGAATAGATTTTAAAAATTCCCATAGACATAATAGTATGAAAACAGAAATTAAGAATTATCTAAAAAATAATAAAATAAAATTTGATGGAGAAAAAATAGTTTTATCACTTGGAGGAATTATTTTAGCTATATTATTAATGACAGAAAATCCAACTACTAATGATATTGAACTAACATATGTTAATAGTAATATTGTTCCTAAAGAAATAGTAAATGTAGTTAATACAAAAACAGATGAAATCAAAACATCAGATGAAAGTTTAAATAATATTGAAAATATTATTGATAATAAAATAAGTAATGAACTAAATAAAACACCGCAAACTAACAAAAAAATTGAACAAACACAAGTAAAATCAGAAAATAATAATGAAACAACCACCGAAAACATCAAGTCAAAGCAAGAAGAATTATCAGAAACTAAAAATAGTGATACTTCAACTCAAGAAGAATCATCAAATACTGTAAAGAACGAAACAGATAAGGTAACTATATATCGAACTAATGGTGATGTAATTACTATACCATTTGATGATTATCTAATAGGTGTAGTAGCATCAGAAATGCCAGCTTCATTTCCAACAGAAGCTTTAAAAGCACAAGCAGTGGTAGCCCGTACTTATGCTCTAAAAAGATTAAAAAATAATATAAAGTTAACGGATTCTGTATCAACTCAATGTTATAAAGACAACGATCAACTAAAAGCAATATGGAAAACATCTTATGATGTTTATTATCAAAAAATAAAAAATGCAGTTGAAACTACTAAAAATCAAGCTATATATTATCAGGAAGATTATATTGATGCAGTATATCATTCAACAAGTAATGGTAAAACAGAAGATGCAATGTATGTTTGGGGTAATAGTAGTCCTTATTTAAAAAGTGTAGACAGCTCCTGGGATAAAGATTCAACATCATATCTTAAAGAAGTAAAAAAAGATTTATCAACTGTTTTAGATATTCTTGGGATAGATATTAATGATACTAGTTTTGAAATATTATCACGTGATAACAGTGGTAGAGTTGAAAAAATAAGATTTGGAAGTCGTGAATTTACTGGAGTAGAATTTCGTAATTTATTAGGACTACGTTCAGCTGATTTTGACTTAAAAGAAGTAGACAACACTCTAGTAATCACTACTCGTGGTTATGGTCATGGTGTCGGACTAAGTCAATATGGTGCTAGTGGTATGGCAAAAGCTGGTTATAATTATATTGAAATATTAAAACATTATTATACTGGCGTTAGTATCTATTAAAACTAATTAACTTTTAATATTAATCATCCTTTATTTTATTTTTAAATTGTGATACTATCATTATAGTAGGGATGTGATAATTATGGATAAATCATATATGCTAAATAGCTATATAAGTGATGAGAGTAAAAGTCTTAATGCTTTAGACCAGGCCAACAATAATAAAGAACAGTACTATTTTCGTACTACTGGGGTTAAAACATTAGAAGAATTAAAAAAAGAAGTAGCTATATTTTTAGAAAAAAATGAAGTACCAATTGAATTAAGAGAAAAATTAGTTGCTACTATTAATAGTTTTAATGAAAATACTAATTTATATCAAGCTTCCATTTACTTAGATGATATTATAAATAATTATCAAAAAGAGGCTGAAAATAATTATAAAAAAGATAGTGAACAAGTAACAGAAATAAAAACGGATTTAGTTAATAAAGTTAAATCAGATTTAGATGGAATTGGAATATCATTAGAAGGAGATCCTACTTTAACATTGGATAGTATTACTAGTGAAAGAGATGTTTATAAGATAAAAGAAAATACCGATAGAGTAGTAGATTATTATCAGGACAAGCCAGTAGATAATGATAGTCCTACTATAATGTTATCAATGGAAGATATAAATAAAGCTGTTGATAAACCAAATGATGAAACACTATTAAATGAAGCTATTGACCAAGAAATGAAACCTGTTAATCCAACTCCATCTATTGATATGAAAGATGATGGTAGTATTACTTTAGAGGGAAATGCTAATAATCCTGAATCAATGAATTTCACTGCTATGATGACACTAGCTTTAGTAGTTGGTAATAATAATTTAAATTTAGGTGAGAATAGAGATATAAAATTTAATAAAGAAATAAGAGAAACCAATAATTATCAAGTTGAGTTTGGTAATTATTCAACTCACACTAATAAATTTGATCCTGTTCTACTACAAAAAGTCCAACAATTAGCTTCATCATATAATCCATCCGTATCCTATATAAATACATTATCAACATATTCGACAGAAATGTTTTTAGCTTTTCAAATAGTTAACAATTATATTTTAAAACAACCTGGATCTTTCAAAATGGCCATTAAAAATAATAATGGAAACTATAATATGAAGTTTGGATTTAGTAGCGATTATCAAGAAGTTGTTGATGCCTTCATTGAAAACGGAGCCTACATGACAGAAGACATCAATCATGATCCTGTATCTATCATAAATGATAATGGCAATAAGGAACAGTTAATGCAACTAGGTCAAATATTAGATGGCTTAGAAACAAAAGAAAAAGAGAAAAATCAAGTTGAACAACTTCAAAATCAATATCAGAAAAAATTAATATATCCAGTAAATAATAATGCTGCTAATATAAGCCAAATCTTTTTAATGACAGTATTAATAGCTGATTTATTTCTTGTTTTAATTAGTATATATTTCTTTTTCTTCTAAAATTTAATATAATAATATTCGTGATGTATATGAAAAAGAAAATTATAATTATTATACCTATTATGATTATTTTGGTAAGTATAATATGTTTTGTAACTTATCAGGATGATCAATTAAAATTTAAACTATCATATGAATATATAAATTATATAGAGTATGATAATGGTAAAAAAATAAAAGTATCTATTCCATCAAATAATAAAATAAAGTATGTTTCTAATACTGAAATATTAGATATTTTAGACTCAAAAACAGGCATTATCTATTTTGGTTATAATACTTGTCCATGGTGTCGTAATGCTGCGCCTATTTTAATAGAAGCTGCTAAGGAAAATAATATTGAAACAATATATTATGCAGATATACATAAGCTAAAGCTTTCTAATATTAGAGAAGAATTATATAATAAATTAGATTCATATCTAAGTATAAATGAAGAAGGAAAAAAAGCTTTGGCAGTACCAGCTATATATTTTGTAGTCGATGGTAACATTGTTTGTAATCATACTGGTACTGTTGATAGTTACCATAATCCATATAATAAAATGACTACTGAGCAGGAACAAGAATTATTAAATATTTATAACGATTGTATAAAGGAGATGAAATCATGAATAAGCTAAAAATTATATTTATGGGAACACCAGAATTTAGTGTAAATGTTTTGGAAGGATTAATTTCTAACTATGATGTAGTTGGTGTAGTAACCCAACCAGATAAAGAAGTTGGAAGAAAACATGAAATTAAATTTTCTCCTATCAAGGAAGTTGCTTTAAAACATGATATCCGCATATATCAACCATCAAATATCAAAAAAGAATATGAACAATTAATGAAAGAACCTATTGATATGATAGTTACATGTGCATATGGACAGATTATTCCTAAAGCCTTACTAGATTTTCCTAAATATGGTTGTATAAATGTCCATGCATCATTACTACCTAAGTTAAGAGGAGGAGCTCCAATCCATAAAGCTATTATTAATAATTATCCAAGAACAGGTATTACTATTATGTATATGGTAGAAAAAATGGATGCTGGTGATATTATTTCTCAAATTGATACTCCTATTTTTCCTAATGACAATGTTGGTTCACTACATGATCGTTTAAGTGAAATGGGAACAAAATTATTACTTGAAACTATTCCTAATATTGTATCAGGAAACATTAATCCTATAAAACAAGATGAAAGCGAAGTGACATATGCTTGGAATATAACGAGGGAAGAAGAAAAAATAGATTTTAGTAAAGATACTATTGATATTTATAATCAAATAAGAGGACTTAATCCATGGCCAGGAGCTTATGCTATTTTAGATGGTACCATTGTAAAAATATTTGCATCTCGTATTAGTGAAAGCTTCTTTACTACTAAAAAAGATGGCGAAATAGGAAAAATATATGAAGATGGAATTGGAGTAAGTACTCATGATGGTGAAATTATAATAACTGAACTTCAATTTGCAGGTAAAAGAAAAATGAGTGTTAAAGAATATTTAAATGGTATCAAACCTGAAACTTTGATTGGTAAGGTATTTGAATAGATATGAAAAAAGAAGAAATAAGTAAAGTATTAAAAAAATGTTTTGGTAAAGAAAAAGACGATAGATATCATGCTATAGCTATGCTTTGTTTATATGGAATTTTCTTAACAATAATAGTAGTTATGATTAGAATAGGTGGTACTAGTCAATCACCAGAAACAACCGATAAAACACCAAATAATAATATAAATAATACTAGTAATAATAACACTCCAGTAACAACACCAGATAATAGCAATGATAATCAATCTAATATAACTAGTAATGAGATTAATTATAGTTATTCATATACCATAACTTATAACGGTAGTAGTGAAGTCTTTTTAGGAAAGAAAATAGATGAAAAAGAAAAATTCACTCATATAAAAGATGGCATAACTACTGATTATGCTATTCTAAATGATAATTATCTTATATTAGAAAATGGTAGTTATCATATCACCAATAATCCTAGTAGTTTATTTAAGTATTGTAATGCAGACCAAATAATATCTTTAGTAGCAGATGAAATTCCAACTGAAAATGCGGGAACTATTAAATACCAAGTAACAAATAAAAGAATAGCTTCAGGATATAATGATACACTTCTATTAGATAACGAACAAAACAATAGTATTATTTTAAATATGATAGATAATAATTTAAAAAGCATAGACTTAGACTTAAGTAACTACATATCATCAGTAAAAGCAGATAATATAACTCTAGTTATTCACATGGAATTTGTCGATGTTGGAACAACAGAAGATTTTAATATTAATATAGCTAGTAACTAAGAAATACTAAAAATAAAAAAGTATTTCTTTTCTTATTGTCTAAAAAGATAAAATATTGTATATTAATATTGTATAAAAAATAGATAGTAGGAGGTATTTATGAATAAGAAGAAAACAATGTTATTAACATTAGTATCAATATTAACTTTAACTTTAATAACATTAGGAGTAAGCTTAGCATTCTTCAATTATATGAAGAAAGGAACAACAGAAAATAGTGTAAAAACAGGAACTATAACTTTCTTATATACTGAAGTAGATGCTAAAGGAGCAGGAATAAGTATAGAAGATGCTCTACCAATGACAGATGAGCAAGGAAAAGCTCAAACTGGAAATGGAAATGTTTTTAACTTCAAGGTAACATCAACAACTACTAAAGATGTATCAATACCATACGAAGTAACAGCAAGACAAAGTAAGGATGCAACATTAGATAATAAAATGGTAAGAATATATCTAACTGAAGTAGATGGCAACACTGAAAAACAATTATTATTAGATAACTACAATAATTTAAATCAAACAAGCCAATCCTTAGTAAAAGCTGGAGTAATAGAAAAAACAATCTATACAGACACCGTACCAGCAAGTAGTACTAACTATGAAAAGAATTTTAGATTAAGAATGTGGGTAGATGAAAATACTGATTTTTCACCAGTAAAAGATGAAGATGGAAATGATACATATCCATATAACGGAAAAACATTTACTATTACTGTAAATGTATATTCAAATGGAAAAGTAGTAGTAGCACCAACAAGTAGAAAATTAGGTGAAGCTATTAAAGAAGATAACACTTTAATAACTACAACTCCAGATTTAACTAAAACTGTTACAGCTGCAGGTGAGACTGCCGGACTTTATTCATCAACTGATACTAATAGTGGAGATGCAACATACTACTTTAGAGGTGACGTAACTAATAATAACGTTAAATTTGCTGGATTAGATTGGAAAGTAGTAAGAGTAAATGAAGATGGAACAGTAAAATTAGTATTAAAAGATAGTGCAGCAACAGCTAAATATAATGAGTTTTATTATCAAATCAAAGATGGAATGTATTATTCTACAAGCGATGCTAAAACGATAATGGATAATTGGTATAAAGCTAATATTTCTGAGTATGGAAAGTATGTAGCATATGAAAATTACTGTGAACAAGCTAGAACAGTTCATTATTCATCACAAATTAAAAATAGTGGTACTGATGTTAAAACCTATGATACATATACACCAACCTTTAAGTGTGAAACTGATGCTAATGGTTATGGTAATGTATATACTAAGATAGCTTTATTAACTTATGATGAAGTAGTATATGCTGGAAATACTAGAAATAATTTTGGAAATCAATCAACTAACTATTTATACAATGAAAAAAATTCTTGGTTAATGACACCATCAGGTTATGATGATAGTTATTTTGCAGATGTATGGATGAATTATGGCAATTCTTTTTCATACAGTAATGGTGGTATTGCTTATGATTTAAGACCAGTTATAAGCTTGACTAGCGAAACTAAAGCTACAGGTACAGGAACTGAGCAAGATCCATATGTAGTAGTAATAGATAGTGGCGATCAATCAGATAATGGAGCTTTATATGTAAACAGTGGTAGTTCATTAAATACTGAGATTATGAAGAATAAAATAATAACTACAGCTCCAACCTTAACAAAAACAACATATCAAACAACAGAACAAGGTTTATACAAATCAATAGATACCAATAGCGGTGAACCAACATACTATTTTAGAGGTGGGGTACTAAATAACTACATTAAATTTGCTGATAGATTATGGCGTATAATTCGTATCAATGAAGATGGAACTGTTAGAATACTCATGGATGATGTTACAGCTGACGGTACAGTTGAATTTAAAACATGGGCATCTGATTTAACACAAAAAGATATGTATTATTCAAATAGTAAATTAAAAACTACTGTAGATAATTGGTATGCTACTAACTTACAAGCATATGATTCAAAAATAGCTACTAGTACTTTCTGTGAACAAGCTAGAGCAAGTGATTCATCATCACATATAACAGGTAGCAATGTAAACATGACATTATATAATAGTTATACCCCAAGTTTTAAATGTGAAACTGATGCTAATGGTTATGGTATTATAAATTCTAAAATTGGCTTAATAACTTATGATGAAGCAGTATTTAATGGTGGCTATAATAGTAGTGTCAATTACTTTATAACTATTGCTTATAGAGATGCTAGTGGTGCTGATAATAATAAACAATATTGGACTATGAGCCCAGCTGGAACATATAAAGGAACAACATCTAAAGGTGATTACTATAGTCCATATGTATGGAGAATAGAAGCTATCGGTAGATTAGGAGCAGTAGAAGCAACTTCAAAACAATTTATAAGACCAGTAATAAATCTAAATAAAGATACAGTTGTAACAGGAACAGGTACTTATTCAGACCCTTATATAGTTAAATAATGTATAAATATTTACATAAATTTACATTTAATAAGATTATTCATATGAATAATCTTTTTTCATGATATAATTATTTTATGTATAAGCAGGTGATAACATGAAAAATAATGTATACAATCTAACCCTAAAAGATTGGGAAGAATATTTTATAAATAAAAATGATAAAAAGTTTAAAGGTCAACAAGTATTTGATTGGTTATACCGTAAAAGAGTAGCATCGTTTGATGATATGACTAACATCAAAAAAGAAGTAATTGATATGCTTAAAAATGACTTTGATATTAAAACTGTTTCTATTACCAAAGTAGAACGTGATGTTGATGTTAATAAATATTTATTTAAGTTAAAAGATGATGAAAAAGTAGAAGCTGTACTTATGAACCATTTGTATGGAAATAGTTTATGTATTTCTACTCAAGTTGGCTGTAATATGGGATGCAAGTTTTGCGAAAGTGGTCGCCTTAAAAAAGTACGTAATCTAGAAACTCATGAAATGATAGAACAGATTCTTCTGGTTGAGGAAGAATGTGGTAAAAGAATTAGTCATGTTGTAGTAATGGGTATTGGTGAACCTTTTGACAACTATGATAATTTAGTAAGATTCATTGAAATAATAAATAATCCTAAAGGTTTAGAACTAGGTAGCCGCCACATAACAGTTTCAACATGTGGAGTAGTTCCTAAAATAAAAGAGTTTATGAAATTACCATATCAAGTAAATCTAGCTATTAGTCTTCATGCCCCAAATAATGAAATAAGAAATACTATCATGCCAATTAATAAAGCTTATCCAATCGAGGTATTAATGGCTACTCTAAATGAATATATTAAAGAAACTAATCGTCGTGTGACTTTCGAATATATTTTATTAGATGGAGTAAATGATACAGCTGAATGTGCTCAAGAACTAGCTAATTTAGTAAAGGGCATGAACTGCTATATTAACTTAATTCCATATAATGAAACAAATAATATTTCATATAAACGCACAAAATCTTTAAATATTTCTAAATTTTATGATATACTAAAGAAGAATAGAATTAACGTAACCATAAGAAGAGAATATGGTAGTAATATTAGTGCAGCTTGTGGGCAACTTAGAAGCAAAAAGGAGGACTAGCATGAATATGAAATCATTTTATTTAACGGATGCTGGTAAAGTAAGAAGTCATAATGAAGATAGCGTTATCATAGTAAGAAACAAAGATGATGAATATTTACTTGCTGTAGCTGATGGTATGGGTGGCCATCGTTGTGGTGAAGTTGCATCATCAATTGCTATTAGTTATTTAGGGAAACATTTTCAAGATACATTTTTAAACTTAAATAAAGAAGAAGCTGTTGATTGGATAAGAAAAGCCGTTGATGAAATAAATAGTCTAATCTTTAAACATGTAGCAGAACATCCTGAGAGTAAAGGTATGGGAACTACTTTGGTATTAGCTATTAGTACTAAAGATTATGTTTTATACGGTAATATTGGTGATTCAAGTGGCTTTGCTATGAAAAATGGTCATATCCATAAAATAACTTATGATCATACTTTAGTAAATTTGTTAGTAACTGCAGGTGAATTAACAGAAGAAGAAGCTAAAGATCATCCAAAACGTAATGTTTTAATGAAAGCACTCGGTGCTAATAATCCAATTGAAATAGATATTTTTGATTGTGATATTGATATAACAGATATATTTTTATGTAGTGATGGACTTACTAATATGCTTGATCCTGAGAGTATAGAAAGAGTATTATTAAGTGATTATGAAATAGAAGATAAAGTAATAAGATTAATGAAGAAAGCTATTAATCGTGGAGGAACTGATAATATTAGCATTGCTTATTTAGAAAGATCTCCAAAAGAAGTAGAAAAAGAGGGTGAAGAATAATGATCGAAAAGGGGCAGAAAATTAATGATCGTTATGAGGTTATTAAAAGTATAGGCGAAGGTGGTATGGCTAATGTTTATTTAGCTTATGACACAATTTTAGATAGAAGAGTAGCAGTTAAAGTTTTAAGAGGCGACTTATCAAATGATGAAAAATTCGTAAGACGTTTTCAAAGAGAAGCATTATCAGCATCAAGTTTATCACATCCTAATATTGTAGAAATGTATGATGTTGGTGAAGATAATGGTATTTATTATATTGTTATGGAGTATATTGAAGGTGTTACTTTAAAACAATTAATAAAAAAACGTGGTGCCTTAACTTTAAGTGAAGCAATTGATATTATGCTTCAAATCACTGATGGTATTAGTCAAGCTCATGATAGTTATATAATTCATAGAGATTTAAAACCTCAGAATATTATGATTAAAGAAGATGGCACCATTAAAATAACTGATTTTGGTATTGCCATGGCTTTAAATTCAACGCAGCTTACTCAAACCAATTCTGTAATGGGTAGCGTTCACTACTTACCACCAGAACAAGCAAGTGGTAAAGGATCAACTATTCGTAGTGATATTTATTCAATGGGAATATTATTCTATGAAATATTAACAGGAAGTCTTCCTTTTAAAGGTGATAATGCTGTTGAAATAGCTTTAAAACAAATGCGTGATGAAATTCCTAGTGTTCGTAAAAAGAACCCTGCTATTCCACAAAGTGTTGAAAATGTAATTATTAAAGCAACAGCTAAAAATCCTAAAAACCGTTATAGTGATGCTAAAGAAATGCATGCTGATCTATTAACAGTTTTAAATGATGATAGGGTTAATGAGCCTAAAATAACTTTTAAATATCCTGAGCACGAAGTAGATGAAAATACTAAAACTATTTCTGTGGTTAAGAAAAAAACTGAAGAACAATTAAAAGATGATAAAAAAGATAGTGAAGTAGCATCAGTTATTTCCAAGGATGATAAAACTATTAAGAATACAAATAAAATAATTTGGATTTTAGCTGGTATTTTCTCAGTACTACTAGTAGTATTATTATCAGTATTCTTCGTTGTTCCATACTTTACTAAAATTCCAGATATTAAAGTTCCAGATGTTAGCAAGTTAACTGTAGTAGAAGCAGAAGAAAAACTAAAAAAAGCTGGTTTTGAAGTAGGACTTGAAACAATTAAAGAAGAAAATGAAGAAATAGAAAAAGGTAAAGTAATTAAAACAGAACCACAAGCTGAAAGATCAATCAAAAAAGGTAGTGTAATAACTATTTATGAATCATTAGGAAAAGAAACATATAAGATAGAAGATTATAAAGGTTCTAATTATATTGAGATTAAAACAGAACTAGAAAAAGTATACGGTCTAGAGGTAACAATAGAGAAAAAAGATGTAGATACAATTGATGAATATAATGAACAGGAAATTATAGATCAAAGTATAGCTCCTGGTACTGTTGTAGCTAAAGGGGATTCTATTACTTTATATATTCCAAATACTATTGATGGCTATCCAAATATGGTAGATGATGGTTGGACAGTTGAAGATGTTGAAGCTTTTTGTACTAAGTATAGTATAACTTTAAAAATTGATTATGAAGAAACAACTCAATATGAAGAAGGAACTTTAATTAGTCAATCTCGTTCACCTAAAACACCAGTTGTTAAAGGTTCAAACTTAAAAATAGTGGTTGCTAAAAAACCGGAAATTTCACCAACACCAACACCTACTGAAACACCGGAAGCAAATAATAATGAAACAGAAACAAACAATCAATAATAAAAATCTTTTTGGGGGACAATATGACAGGACAAATTGTTAAAATACTTAGTAATTTATATTTTGTTAATAGTAATGGTAATATTTATGAATGCCATTCAAGAGGAAAATTTCGTAATCAAAACATTACGCCAACAGTAGGCGATTACGTTAAATTTGATGAGAAAAACTGTTATATACTAGAAATATTGCCAAGAAAAAATAGTCTTATTAGACCCTTAGTAAGTAATATAGATCAGGCTTTTATAGTTACAAGCTGTAAAAGTCCTGATTTTTCTGCTAATTTATTAGATAAATTACTAGTAGTGTTAGAATTTAATAATATAAAGCCAGTAATTTGCTTTACTAAAAGAGATTTATTAACTAAATCTGAGTTAAAAGAAATAAAACAAGTAAAAAAATACTATCAAAGTATTGGCTATACTACATTATGGAATACTAACTTATTCCGTATTAAAAGATTATTTAAGAATAAAACTACTGTTTTTACTGGTCAAACTGGAGCAGGAAAGAGTTCATTACTAAATAAAATAGCTCCCAAGTTAAAGCTAGAAACAGGAGAAATTTCTAAAGCTTTAGGACGTGGTAAACATACAACTCGCCATGTTGAACTAATTGAACTATATCATGGTAAAGTTTTAGATACACCAGGTTTCTCATCAATTGATTTTAGTGATATGGATAATCTAGATATCAGAAATAGTTTTATTGAATTTCCTAAATATAATTGTCCTTATCATGACTGTATGCATACAAAAGAAAAGGATTGCCTAGTAAAACAAGCAGCTCAAACTAATAAAATGTTAGCTGAAAGACTTACTAACTATCAGAAATTTATAAATAGAAAGTAGTGATAATATGAAAATATCAGCATCAATTTTATCTAGTAAAAAAATAGATGTAGCCGTAAAAGAACTATCATTAACTGATGTTGACTACATCCATGTTGATTTTATTGATGATACTTTTATTAATGGTAAAAAGATACCGTTTCGTAAATTAAAAAAAATTAGTAAATATTCACCAAAAAGATTAGATATTCATTTAATGACTAGTAATATCAAAAAATATATAAAAAAATTTGCTTCTCTAAATGCTGAATATATTACATTTCACATAGAAGCAACTGATAAAGTAGAGGAGTTAATAGAATTAATTCATAACTATGGAATTCATGCTGGTCTAGCCATTAATCCAGAAACTGATATTGAAAAAGTAAAACCATATCTAAATGATATTGATTTAGTTTTAATTATGAGTGTAAATCCTGGCTATGGTGGTCAATCTTTTATTCCAGAAACAGTGGAAAAAGTAAAAACTTTACGTGAGTATCTAAATAAAGAAAAACTAAAAGTATTAATTAATGTCGATGGTGGTATTAATAATGAAACCTCTAATGAAGTTAAAAAATATGTTGATATAATGGTATCAGGATCATATATAACTAATAGTGATAACTTTCAAGAAAAAATATCTTCTTTAAGATAAATAGGTATTTATTATAGTAGATATCATACTCCTTAAATATAATATATTGAAAGGAGTGTTGATACTATGTATGGATATGGATACCCTTATCCAGCTTATCCAGTATATGGTTACCAGGCTAATGGTGGGAATGACGGATTCGGTACTGGTTGGTGGGCTATAATAATAGTTATATTCGTTATTTTCTTCCTATTCTGGGGAGCAGGTTCAAGTAGAGGAAAAGGAGTTTGCTAACTCCTTTTTTAATACGATAATTTATAATAACAAGTGCAACACTTGAAGTATTAATAAAAAAAGTTCATATATTACTCATGATATAATGTTGG
>CAKPMC010000005.1 GCA_934167875.1 uncultured Bacilli bacterium
ATTTGACTATAAATGTTCATATGATATAGAATTAAAATATAAATAAAATGGTGCGGTTGAAATTACAATAAAGAAAAGAGTAGACTTTCTACTCTTTTAAATCAATTAGATTAAAAATAGGATAAAGAATATAACTACAAGTACTAGTAATAATTCTAAGAATAATTTCCATATATGTTTAATCCATTGAGTATAAGGAACATCTAAATATGTTAATGTACCAATTAATATAACACTAGTTGGAGCAATTAACATCATTAATCCATAAACAGATTGACAAATAATACCAATTAATGGATATAATGTTTGATCAGTAATTATAGTAGTAATATAAGGTAATTGACTTTGTGCAACATAAACATTTTCAATATTAAGTACACTAGAAATTGCCATTATAATAGTCATAGTAATTACATTAAGTCCTTTTGTTAAATTCAAGAAGAATTTAGTAATATTTAATTGGAATGGATTAAATGTTACTATAATTAATACTAAATAAACTAGGAACATATATATAGCTGGTTTCATAGATCTTTTCATACCATCAATAATTCCATCTAAGAAATCATCGAATTTTAAACCATATATAAATGCTAAGAAACAAGTAGCTAAAACAATCATAGCAGGTATTTCATAACCTAATGACCAACTACCAAATGCTTGAATATTACCAAGTAATTTAGCAAATATTGGGAAACCACCAATTTTAAAATCATTAACAGCATCAAGTGCTTTAGTAAACCAATCAACATTAGCTACATCAGTCCATTGAAAAGTAGATAATATAAGAATTAGTACTACTAAATCAAATACTAATACAAATGGCCAAGTCTTAATATTATTTTTAGACTTAACTTTAACTACAGTATCTGTAGAAGATTTTAAATCATAAGCCTTAGTTTTAGTTGTTTTCTTAGTAGCTGTTTTAGCTGATTTAGTACTCTTTGCTGAAGTAGACTTCTTAGTAGTAGTAGTTTTTTTAGTTTCCTTTTTAGTAGAAGTTTTCTTAGTTTCTTTTTTATCTTCTTTTTTAGAAACTTCTTTTTCTTCTACTACATTATTTACAACTTTATCATTAGCAGTTTTATTCTTAGCGATAGGAACTAATTCAAGAACTCTATCAACGCCATTCTTAGTCTTTTTAGCATATGCTAATACATTGTAAATTAATAAAACTAATCCAATTACTAATAATATAACTTTAGTAACCATTTCACTACTAAAATCAATTCCTAGAGCTAAGTTTATATAATTAGTAGTAGAAATACCTAATGTAGTACCCATAATACCAACAATAGTTGAACCAACTGTAACACTAGCTGCTACTAATTTGTTATATCCCATTAAAAGAACTAATGAAATAATAAATGGAAATACAAATAACATTCCAAATGACAATCCACTTACGGAAACAATTATAGCTATTAAAGCCATTGTTACTGCTAAGAAAATATTTTCCTTTCCCTTAAACTTTTCAACTAACTTATCTAATAATGCACGATAAGCAGGAATTCTATAGGCAACTCCATAAAACATACCACTAGTTAAAACAAAAACTAGTACATATGAAAAGTAACGGAACAACCCTTCAATAGTATAAGTAGATAAATCAAAAATTCCTAATTGACTTCTAGCACCTTCTTGAAATTCATATTGATAAGTAGCCTTAGGAAAAATCCATGTACAAACTACAACAACCAATATTGACAACAAAATTACTTTTAAAATATTATGCTTCTTCATATTAACCCTCCCATAATAATTATACATAATTTAATACAAATATACAAATACTTTTAGGTGAAAGTTTTGTGAAAAAAACGAGTATTTAATACTCGTTTTAATTAATCTTCTTTAATATCTGGATTTTCTGGTTTCATGATTGGAAACAATACTACATCCCTAACGGATGGAACATTATATATTAACATCATTAAACGATCAATACCAAATCCTAAACCAGATATAGGTGGCATACCTTGTTCCATAGCTAGTAAAAAGTCTTCATCTAAATCCATAGTCTCATCATCACCTTGTGCCTTAGCTCTAAGTTGACCTTCAAATGCTTCTCTTTGTTGGATTGGATTAACAAGTTCAGAATAAGCTTTACATAACTCAGTACCAGCAGCAACTACTTGGAATACATCAATTCTTCTAGGATCAGCATCATTTCTACGAGCAAGTGGTATTAATACACTAGGATAATTATAGATAATAGTTGGATCTACAATATTAGCACGAATTTTCTTTTTATAAACAAAATCAATTATTTGACTAAGTGATTTATAATCAGCTAAATCAGCTTCAGTAAATAAACCAGCTTCTATTATCTTAGCTTTTAATTCACTAGGTTCATTAATACTTAAAAAGTCAAAACCAAATACTTCAGTCATAGCTTCGCAATAATTTATCTTATCCCATTCTTCTTTACCAAAATCTAAAACTTGATCTTGATATTCAATAGTAGTAGTACCAACTAATTCCATTAGTAATGATTTAATAAATTTAGTATAGAATTTAATATTATCTTCATAATTCCAATAAGAAGCATACCATTCTACCTGAGTAAATTCCTGTAAATGTTCTGAATCCATTCCTTCATTTCTAAAACACTTAGCTACTTCATAAACTCTATCAAAACCACCAGCGATACATTGTTTTAAGAAAGTTTCAGGTGCAATTCTTAAATTACAGTCCAAATCAAGTGCATTATGATGAGTATAAAAAGGTTTAGCACTAGCTCCACATACAGCAGTTTGGATAATAGGAGTTTCTACTTGTAAGAAACCATTATCAGCTAAAAATTTATGTAAGAAAGCATAAAACTTACTTCTTCCTAAAAATACTTTTCTACTTTCTTCATTAGTTATTAAATCCACATATCTCTGACGATATTTAAGTTCTGTATCAACAAGTCCATGGAATTTTTCTGGAAGTGGTCTTAATGCTTTACCTAAAAATTTAAATTCATGAACACGAAGCGTTTTTTCACCAGTTTGAGTAGTAAAAATCTCACCACGAGCTCCAATAAAATCACCAGTATCTATTTGTTTTTTAAAGAAATCATAGTTTTCTTCTCCAACCATATCTACTTTAAATTCTAATTGCATATCACCCTGTAAATCACGGATTCTAACAAAGCTAAGTTTACCCATTTTTCTAGCAAAAATTATTCTACCAGCAATTGAAACATCAACTGTACCATCTTCAAGATTCTTAGCTTCTTGTAAAGAATGAGTTTTTTCATATTTTTCAGGATATGGATTACATACCTTAGCTATTTCTTCTAATTTTCCTCTTCTAACTAATTCTTGCTCTGTAAATTCTCTCATATAAATTACCTCTCTTGTATAACCTTAGTACCAGCGATTACATCATGTAATCCCCTACCATCTTTTCTAAATAAAATCATCAATATTGTTATAAAAAATACTGTTGATGATAATAATTGAATGCCTGAATAAGCATAGTAATAATAACTCTTACCAGCAAACAACACAGCCCCTATAGCCAAAATATTAAATAAAATTGAATTAACAATCAGAGCACGATAAGTAACTTGATCTAGGCTTAATTCACTATCTTTAACACTAACTACTCTAATTTTCATTAGCTTTTTGCCAAGAGTTTGCCCTTTATTATAAAACTGAAATACAATAAAGTAAAGAATTATTAATACTACTTCTACTATCATAGATATCACATTGTTTGAATTAAGGATATAAATAATATCCTTAGATTTATCTAGATATTCACGCGAATCAATCTTTTCAGATATAAAATCACTTTGTATTTGTTCATATTCTTTATAATACTGTTCATAAGTATCATTTTTTGGAATCAATAATAATACACCAGTACAAACGATACTTACCAGTAAAACATCTATTATATAAGCTATAGCTCTAGGAAAAAAATAAGGTTTATCTAGTGTATTAGTATCTTTTTCTTCTATAACAGCTTCTACTACTTTACCATCTTTATTTTTAATATTAGCCATCTTATCACCTAACTTTCTAAATCTTCAATATATTTTCTATATTCATTCAATATTTCAATTATAACAGAAATATTCTTTTGTAGGAATATTTTATTTTTTATTTCGTTAGAATTTGGTAAACCTTTCAAATACCAAGCAATATGATTTCTTATTTCTAATACAGCTAATTTTTCATCTTTTAGTTCATATAAATTATGTAAATGTTCTAAACACATATCTACTCTTTCAATAGATGTAGGATCAGGTAAGATTACATTATCTTCTAAATAAGCATTAATTTGTTTAATTAGCCAAGGATTTCCAAGTACCCCTCTACCTATCATCACTAAATCACAATTAGTTTCATCAATCATTCTCTTAGCATCATATATTGTAGTTATATCACCATTGCCAATTACCGGAATTGATACTGCATCTTTAACTTGTTTAATGATAGACCAATCTGCTTTACCACTATAGCCTTGACTACGTGTCCTAGGATGAACGCATATCGCACTAGCGCCAGCTTCTTCACATATTTTGGCAACTTCTACTGCATTTATATGTTCACTATCCCAACCACTCCTAATTTTAACTGTAACTGGAATAGGAACACTACTAACAACACTAGAAACAATATCTTTTATTTTTTCAGGATTTTTTAGTAAAGCACTACCAGCTTGAGCTCTAACTGCTACTTTAGGAACAGGACAACCCATATTTATATCTATAATGTCTGGATGCATATTCTCATAAATAAATTTAGCTGCACTAACAAAAGATTCTTTATCACTACCAAAAATCTGTTGCGTAATAGGTCTTTCCATTTCCTCCATATAAAGCATATCTACTGTTTTTTTATTTTTATAAAATAAGGCCTTATCACTTACCATTTCTGCATATATTAATCCGGCACCCATTCTCTTAATAATTTTACGAAAACTGGAATTACCAATACCAGCCATAGGTGCAAGTACTGTTTTATGTTTAATTTCTACATTTCCAATATATACCATATATATCCCTCAAATCACTATAGATAATAACATAAACCAGCAAAAAAAGAAACTATTAATTTTCTTTAATAGCTTCTTCCAATTCTTCTTTAGTCATCTTAGTATAACCTTTAATACCCTTTTCTTTAGCCTTAGCTTTTAATTCAGCTAATGTATCTTCTTTTTCTTCAGGCATATGTCCAGTTTCTACTAATGAATCAATTTGTTCCTTAGTAATTGTTTCATATTCCAATAATGTATCAGCAATAAGTTTAATTAAATCCTGATTTTCTTTTAGAATACGTGTTGCTTCTTTATAACATTCATCAATTATCTTACGAACTTCTTTATCTATTTCATGAGCAATCTCATTAGAGAAATTCTTAGTCTTATTATAATCTCTTCCTAAGAACACCCCACCTTCTTGCTGTTCAAGTTGAACAGGTCCTAAATCACTCATACCATATTCAGTAACCATAGCACGAGCTATCTTAGTAGCTTTTTCAAAATCATTATGAGCACCAGTTGTTACTTCTTTAAAATGAATTTCTTCTGAAACTCTACCACCAAGTAATCCAGTAATTCTTTGAAGTAACTCACTCTTAGTAGCTAAATATGTTTCCTCTTTAGGCATCATTAATGTATAACCACCAGCTTGACCACGAGGAATAATAGTAATTTTTTGTACATCTTCTGCATTTGGAAGTTTAATACCTAAAACAGCATGACCAGCTTCATGATATGCAACAACTTGTCTTTCATGTTCAGTATACTTACGAGATAATTTAGCAGGTCCACCAATAACACGGTCAGTTGCTTCATCAATCTCACTCATAGTAATTGCATTTTTGTTTCTTCTAACAGCTAAAAGTGCAGCTTCATTTAATAAATTTTCAAGTGCTGCTCCACTAAATCCTGGTGTACGTTTAGCTAAAAACTCTAATTTAACACTTGGAGCTAAAACCTTATCACGAGCATGAACTCTTAATATTTCCTCACGTTCTCTAACATCTGGTAAATCAACAGTTACTTGTCTATCAAATCTACCTGGTCTTAATAATGCAGGATCAAGTACATCAGAACGGTTAGTAGCAGCTATTATAATAATTCCTTCATTAGGACCAAAACCATCCATTTCAGTAAGTAATTGGTTTAATGTTTGTTCTCTTTCATCATGTCCTCCACCTAAACCAGTTCCTCTTTGACGTCCAACTGCATCAATTTCATCAATGAAAATTAGGCATGGTGCATTATGCTTAGCTTGTTTAAACATATCTCTAACACGACTTGCTCCAACACCAACGAATAATTCAACAAAATCAGATCCACTAATAAAGTAGAAAGGTACATTTGCTTCTCCTGCTACAGCTTTAGCAAGTAAAGTTTTACCTGTTCCTGGAGGACCTTCTAATAAAACACCCTTAGGTATTCTAGCACCAAGTTTAGTAAACTTTTTAGGATTCTTTAAGAAATCAATTAATTCACTAACTTCTTCTTTTTCTTCTTTTAATCCAGCTACATCTTTAAATGTTACTTTATTAGTATCATTAGAAAGTCTAGCTCTACTCTTACCAAAATCCATAGATTTATTAGCACCATTCATTTGTCTTGTTAAGAAGAAGAAACCAAATCCAACTAACAATAAAATTGGTACTACATTAACTACTATTACCCAGAAATAACTTGAATCTGGATCTACATTAGTAGTTAATTTAAATGAATTATTACTTCCTGCTTCTAAAACATTTTTAATAACAGAATCAGTAAGTGGAACTCTTATAAAAAATCTTTCATTTTCCTTATAATCTTTTAACTTACCAGTTATTTCATAAACAACAGCTCTCTCTTTAGGAGTAATAGCCATCTCAGTTACAGTTCCCTGATCAAGAGCTTGAATAAGTTCATTATAAGTTATTGTCTTAGGTTGATTATTAATTACATTAAATAAATAATAAACACCAAAGATAAATAAAACTAAAAATAAATATGGAAGAATTCCCTTTTTAATAGTATTTTTATTCATATTGCATCTCCTTTAATAATATTTAACTATTATATCACATTTCTCATTTTTTTGTTTATTAAATTTACTCTTTTTAAGGCCTGGTAACCAAACAACTTCATTGTTAGAATCAACCACAACAGGCCATAATTCTCTATCTTTCATAGGTACCTTACAATCAATAAATATATCTTTAATCTTTTTATGTCCATTAGTACCCTTTAAAGCCATTTTTTCACCATGTCTTCTTGTTCTAATATAAAGAGGTAATTTAACCTCACTACTAGATAAACGACATATATCATTACCATTAGTATCACATGATTCTATTACTTTCATATGTTTACCATTAGGTAGTTTAGCATAATCAATAAGTTCAATTTCATAATTATCAACTTGGTTCTGTTCCTTTATTAAAAATAATTTATTGTATTCTTTAATTACTTTTATATTATTAGGAAGGTATATGTAAGTATTTTTTTTCTTAGATTTAATCAAATCATTAATTAAGTCTATATGTCTATCATTTATAAGCATAACATCATCAGTATAAAATTTAGCTAATATTATACTTAAAATCTTATCTTGAATAACTTCATCAAGTTGTAAATATTCATCTATATCAAGTACATTATCTTTATATACTAAATCAAAGCACTTACTAACCTGTTTATCTATATATTCATTATATTTTTCTAAAGTATTACTAAATTTCAAAAATCGTTCATGAACATTAGGATTTTCCTTTTTTAAAAAAGGAAGTACAACCTTACGATATCTATTTCTAGTATGTATATCATCAAAATTAGTTTTATCTATAACATAAGGAATTTTATGATTTTTATCATATTCTTCGATTTCACTCTTAGTAGCATAGATAAGTGGTCTCACTATTTTATAATTACCCATATCAACCAACTTATTAAAACCTGAATAGCCACTTAAAGTAGAACCACGTACTATTCTCATTAAAATAGTTTCTATTAAATCATCACCATGATGAGCAGTCATTAAATAATTAGCATTATATTTTTTTACAACATCATCAAAAAATTTATATCTTATTGTACGAGCTTCATTTTCAAAGTTATCATCACCATATTTTTGAATAATCATAGTCTCAAATATAATATCGTGATCCATACACCAATTCTGCATAAATATTTGTTCATCTTTACTAACTGCTCTAACATTATGATTAATATGACAACATACTAAATATATTTTCTTAATAGCTCTAATTTTTTCAAGCATGTAAAGTAAAGCCATTGAATCAGGTCCACCAGAACATCCAACTACAACAACATCTTTTTCTTTTAGTAAATCAAATAAGTATTGGTAAGCTTGCTTCATATCCACCACCTGTTTTTTTAATTACTCCTTTAAGTATTTTACCATAAGTATTTAAAAACAACCATAAAAATAAAAAGAAATATATAACTTTACATATATTTCTTTAATTATTATCCTATTCCTCGTCAGGTAATCTTAATATTATTTCCCCTTCTTTAGAATACATATATTTTTCCCTAGCATATCTAGCTACATAATCAGGATCTTCTAGCCTTTGAACATCTACTTTTAACTCTTCTTCTTTTTCCTTCAAAGCTACTATTTCATTGGCTAGTTCTTGTTTTTCTTGATATTTATTAGCTATCTTTACCCAATAACTTCCTACAGCAGCAAAAATAGTAATTAATATTACTAAACAAACAGGCATAAATAAACACAAACGACATCTAGTTTTAGCTTTGCTTTTTTTACTTGCCATTGCTACCATCTCCACCCTAATTATAATGGTGAAAGAAATTTTTTTCAATAAAATAAATTGACATCTTTTGTTTGTTTACAGAAAAATGTCAATTCTTATTCTTAAGTAAATAATTTCCAAATAAATATCCTAAAATCAGAAGAAATAAAAAATAAATATGAAACATACCATTATTAATAATCTTCAATATTATAAAATATAGTAAGCAATTATCAAAAATAAATAAAAAATTAATAAATATTTTATATAAAAGTTTACCATTAAATAAAAACCGATACTGTAATTTTAATAGATATGAAAATAATATTCCATAAATAAAAGAAATTGTTAGTACTTGTAACTGTATTGATAATATCATTATTTAAACAACCTACTAATTATACTAGATTCCTTTTCTTTTTTCATTCCTTCATCTATATATGAAAACGATTTTAATAAACCCTTAATAGAAACATTTCCCTGTAAAGTATCAAGTTTTAAAAGTTCTAAACCCTCACCCTTGAGTGCTAAGAATCCCATAACTGTTTCCATTAAAAATTCTTGATCATCAAAACTTTCTATTTTTTTAACTCCTGTTACTAAAATATTTTTTCTTTCTAAAATGTTAATACTATGATTATAATTACTAATTGTTTGATCCTTGTCCATAATAGCCTCCTAGTAAATAATATGCATAATATCAAATAATATGAAAAAAAGACTGCCTAAGCAGTCTAAAATATCTTATTCCTCAGATTGTGCAGGATCTTCAGCTTCTTCATATGCTTTTAGAATAGCTTCTTCAAACATAGAACGAACTTCTGGATTAATTGGATGTGCTATATCTCTATAATCGCCTGTAGGAGTTTTCTTACTAGGCATAGCTATAAATAATCCTTTTTCTCCTTCAATAATTCTAATGTCGTGAACTGCAAAACTATCATCTAATAATACTGATGCAATTCCTTTCATTCTAGAACCTTCTTTTTCAATCTTACGTACATTTACAGATGTAATCTTCATATGTATCCTCCTTCTAAAGTAATTTACTTTATGTATATATGATATAATACTTTACTAAAAAAAGCAATATTTTTAATAAAGATTATCAAACTTGAGTGACAACCAATTTACGTATCAAAACATCACTATAACTAAATGATTTTACTAAAGAACTATCTATTACTTTTACTATAAAAACAGATGGATATGTATCAATAATAGTAGCTGAAAATTCTTCTATTTGATTTCTACTACCATTAAATCTAAATTGCATTGTTTGACCTTTATATGAGTTAATTTTATTTCTAACTTTTTCTATATTCATCTTGGATACCCCACAAACATACAGCCTTTAGTTATAACGCCACCTATACCATCACTACCAGATTTAGTTTTATCCAAAACATCAAGTAAATCAACTGTTTTATTACGATCGTAAAAAGCCAAATAAGAAGCAATAATAGCCGGATCCAAAGCATGTATATTTATTCTCTTAGGACTAGATGCAAAAGTAGCCCCAGCTTTTATAAGTTCTTCATAATTACTTTGACAAGCACCTGCTATTATAATCAATTTATCTTGATTTTTTTCATAATTGCGTGCTATCTTTACAGCCTCAATAAAATTTTCAGTATTTTTATAACTAGTTACATCATCAATAGAGCCTTTTCTCTTATAATAGGCATCATGTCCTGTTATAACTACAATATCAGGATTAAGTTTACGCAAATACTTATCTATTTCTACTTTAATATCTGCTTCTTTTAAACACAAACCATAAGCCATAATATTTAATTTTTTATAAAAGTTCATACATCTTTTTAAATAATCCTCATCACCATCTATATGTAGTATTTTTCCAGGAAGATAAAAAAACTCACTACGATCAAGTTTTAAAGAATTAGTTATAGTACTAGTAACTCTCTCATCATCAACTATATTAGTGTCAGATACTTTATTTAAATCATCTAATTCACTATCAGCATATAATCTTAAATTAATTCCCTTTAAATAGGCAGTATTACCATCAATATTCTCAATCACAAAAAAAGTATCATTATGATAAGAATTTCTAGTAACTATATCTCCAATTTGAAAAAGCATATTTTCACCCCTATCAATGAAATATATGCTTTTATTTATCTAAATTATTACTAATATCCACAAAAACATCAAGTGGTAGTTGTTCAGCTCTAACACTTAAATCTAAATGATATTTACTAAGTACCTCTTCTATCTTAACAAGATTATATCCTTTTAAATTGTTTCTCAATGTCTTTCTCTTAAAACGAAAACTATCTCGTACTAATTCAAAAAATAATTTTTCATTATTTAATGGTAATAAATTTTTCTTACGATTAAGAGAAATAATAATACTATCAACATTAGGTTTAGGTACAAAGCAATTTCTACTTACTAAAAATTCTTTCTTTATATCATAATAATAATTAAGAAAAACAGTAATAGAACCATACTCTCTAGTACCAACCCTAGCCGCATAACGATCAGCTACTTCTTTTTGTATCATAACTACTATTTTTTCTATATCTAAACCCGATTCTACTAAACCAGTAATAATTGGTGTAGTAATATAATATGGTAAGTTAGCTACTACATATAAATGTGAATAACTATAATTACTTAAATCTTTTAAAATATTCCGTTTTAAAAAATCATCATAAATAACGCACACATTATCTAATCCAATTAAATTAGTATCCAATATTTCTTCTAGACTATCATCAATCTCATAAGCAAGTACCTGTTTAGCTCTAGTAGCCAAAAATTTAGTTAATGCACCAGCTCCAGGGCCTATTTCAATTACTAAAGTATCATCCGGAATATTAGCAGCTTCTACTATCTTTCTAGGTATAGAATCATCTTTTAAAAAGTTTTGTCCATATTTTTTCTTAAAATTAAACTGTTCTTGTTTCATTAAATTCACCACTAATAATATAACATAAAAAAAAAGAAGTATAAATACATACTTCAATTTATTCTAAAGATGCATTACTATCAGCTGGTAAAGGCATCTTTTCAATAAACTCATCTAATAATTTATCATCTTTTTTTACTTTTAAAGTATCATCCTTAATTTCTTGTTTCTTTATTTTATTAAAATCAATGCCAATAAAAATTAATAATACATTAGATAAACATAATATATACAACATAGCCTTAATAGGTGCAATCATATCTGCAAAGTAATTAAAATTAATATCATACCCTAATCTAATCATAGCTATCATATTACGATCAAAGAAAGTTCTATATACAGAAAATAAAATCATAATAAATACTAAACAGCAAGTTATATTATAAAATGTACTTTCAATAACATTTTTTTGTTTAAATATCAAATTAATTGCAAATAAAATAAATAATAATACAAAAGGAATAAAGTTATAAATAGCCCCAATCATATCTTTTTCTAATCGATTATACATATTAACAATAATATAGAAAGTAAAAACAAAAGAAATAAGTAATAATAACATCTTTAGAAAACATAAAAACCAATTAACAATTTTATTCATAGTTACCATTCACCTCATTCATAAACCATTCTGAAATAAATTCAACAAAGTTAGCAGCTCTACTATAAGCATCTATAACTTCGTAAAAACCATCTTTAGTATTATTCTTAATAGATGCAGAAGCAATTGAAGTATTAAAATAATAACTACTATTATTTATTAAATCCTTTTTCAAATATGAAGTTTCATTTAATAAAGTATCAACATATAATTTCATCATATCACGATTATCAAGTAAATAAGAACTATTAAATGTATCAGGTGTTATAGAAGTAGTCCAATATAAACTATTAACGATACAATCACTAAGAATATTATTTTCATAAGATTCTCTCAAATTATAAACATCAATTATATTTAATTGTTGCTTACCTCTCATACTTTGAATAGTATCGTTATTAAAACTAGCTACACAAGTTTTTAAATTTGACGAAATAACTATCATCTTAGCAGTAGGAATATTACCAGAATAAGTATTAGCATCAAAAACAGAAATATTACTGTTAATCTTATTAAGTTTATTTTCAATATCAAGTACTAAAGGTTGACTATCAAAATCAACAATAAAATCCTTTCTTATTTCCAAATAATGGTATGCATTAGCTAATAAATAAAAACTAGCAAAGCCAAAAACTAAACCAATTAATGCATAATTAATAAAACTAATATATTGCTTAAAAAAATCCATAATTCCTCCTATAAAATATCATTATCATCTTGATTTTGAGTATCAGATTGTTGACTATTTATATTACTAGTATTATCAGTTTGATAATAATTATTATTTTGATTATAAATATTATTGTTATTAACAACTACAGATTGACTATTATCTATATTATTAACAATATTATTATTACTATTATTATTAACTACCGTAGTCTGTTCATTTTCAATATTGATATTATTAGGTTGTTGTTTAGTAGATTTAAATAATTTTAATACATCGCCACCAATAATAAATAAACATGGTATAACTATAATTAATAACCAACCAATGGGTTTAGTAAGAAAATACTGAATATAACCTATCATTGGTATTTTTAAATATACTTTACCAATTACTTCATCAGGTGAAATAAGTGCAAAATCAGCTGTGTTATTGTGATCTCCTTTAGTTCTGTATTTTATACCGCTTTCTGTTTCAACTATACCTATAACACGGTGTGTAATAGGAGTTCCATTTGTCTCTATATTTTTAGAAATAAATGTAATTATATCATTCATTTCAATTTTATTTTGACTAACTCTCATTGTAACAACAGCATCTCTAACATTAATACTAGGAACCATACTATTACTCATAATAATATAAGCTCCAAATAATGGTTGTCTTTTCTGTCCTTGTTTCATACCAATTTTTTGATCAATAAAGTAAGCTAAGAACATAAAAACTACTACTACAAGTAAAGCCATAATAGAATAGAAAAGTACTGACGACAAAAAGTGAATAACTTTACGGAATTGACTCACACTATCACCCCTATTCTTATTATTACTACACTAATAATATCACAGAAAAAAATGGAAGTAAAACAAAAAAGAAAAACAATAGTTCTTCTTTACACAATATAAACTAGTATACACTACTTGCTGCAACATTAACTTTTAAAGAAAAAGCCTTATCATTAATAGTTGAATAATCAAATTGAGAATCTTCAGGTAACTTAAGCCACATCCTCAATCTAAATTTTTGACCATACGCAACTTCGCCAGATTGAACTCTTCCATAATATATAGTTTTTCCAGTTAATGCTTTATTATCTGTATTTTTTAATTCACTATATGTAATAACATTATTATCAATAACAGTTAAAGGCGTTTCCATTTCGCGATTACCATCAAATGATGTTAAATAAATTTTTACATACTCATCTGGTAATGTAGATTTTTCATCTTTATTAACAGTTATTTCATATGATAAATTAGAAGTAGTAGTACTAGCTGAAACACTAAAATCAAAGTATTCACCATCACCTGATAACAACTTACCCATATCATCTGGTATAGGTTCAGCATCTTCTATAAGAATTCCATTTCCACCACCATTAGCATCTGAATAAGAAAAAACAACCCTACCAGTTTGAATAACATTATTAGTCATACCTGTACCAAAATAATTAAATATCGCATAACTAATACCACTAAAAATACAAATCAAAGACAGTAATAAAACTATACAAGCTAAAAATTTATATTTATTTTTCATCATACTTTCTACTCCTCTACTTGATAAGCATAAACATCAACTTTAATAGAAAAAAATTGATCATTGTAGTTAGTAGCATCAGCTGCAACCCACATTCTAAGTCGATATAAATCATTATAGTTTTCTAATCCTTTTTCTAAAGTTTTTTCATATAAAACATAATAACCCTTATTATTAATAGTTTCTTCTTTTAAATTAGAAAATTTATCAAAAACCAATTCTTCTTCATGACCACCAAGTAATTGAGTTAAGTACACTTTTACTTTATTATTAGCCAAAGTTGAACTAGAATCTTTATTAATTAATAACTTATAATGAACTTTAGAACTTTTAGTACTAGCAGTAGTACTAAAATCAAAATATTGACCATTACCAACCATAACTTTTCCAATACTATCTGATATAGGAACCGCATTTGTTAAAGATATTCCATTTCCAGCTTGACCAACATCTGAATATGAAAACACAATTTTACCAGTATCTACACTGTTATCTGTTGAATCTGATTTATAAATTGAATAAGTAATACCAAACACACAAAAAAATAAAAGAATAGTAAATATAAATAAATATATAAAATAATTACTCTTTTTATTTTCTTTAGAAGTGGTACTATTAACAGAACCATTTAAATTATTATCCATAGTAACCCCTTTCTACCAACCCCAACGAATTATCTCATACCTAACATTTCTTTGTCTTCCTACTATATCCATATCATCTGTTTCAGTAACTAAGAAGTCCATTATATTACCCTTAATAGCACCGCCTCTATCTAAAACAATACCAATAATTGGTTCATTAGAAAAACTAACATTAGTTATTTTAACTATAGAACCACATGGAATGGCAGGATCGGCAGCAAGTATACGTATCTTACCATAAGTTGAATCATTAAAATAAATATTTCCATTTCTAACATCTTGTCGTGGTGGACAAGCAACTTTACCAGTACAACCAACACAAACAGGATTATATGCAGTCATTTGACCAACAAAAGCAACTGGAGTACTTGAACCATACAAAGAAACTTCTTGCATATTACTAACTTCACGAACATTAATAATTTTACTACGACTATCATATTTAGTAATAATATGAATAGCTTCTATTGATTTAACCCCATTCATATTATGAATAGTATTTTTATTATGATCAACCTGAGAAGTCATTACACAAAACAAGCCAAAAAAAGCACTAACTACTAAAAAACGAGTTCCAATAACCCTATAAAAAGATGTTGACTTATTTTTCATATTAAATCACCTACCGGCACGATTATCTATTAAGGTAAATATATCACACTTCTACATCTAAGTCAAATACCCTAATAGCGTTTTCAGTAGTTATTTTTGCGACTTTTTCTAAAGAAATGTTTTTTATTTCCGCTATTTTTTGAGCTATATAAGGAATATTACTAGATTCATTAGTTTTTCCCCTATTTGGTTCTGGAGTTAAATAAGGACTATCTGTTTCTAAAACGATATTCGTAAGTTTCAATTTTTCTATGACTTCAAAAAGTTTACTGTTTTTAAAAGTTACTACTCCCCCTATTCCAAGTAAAAAACCTAAACTAATAAATTTTTTCGCCATTTCTAAACTACCACTGAAACAGTGAATCACGCCAGATACTTTATATTTTTTAAGAATTTCATAGGTCTCATTGATAGAATCACGGCTATGAATAACGACTGGTACTTTTAATTTTTCAGCTATTTCTAATTGCTTACAAAATACTTCTCTTTGTTTGGCCTTGTTATCTTTATCCCAATAATAATCAAGTCCAATTTCCCCAATTGCTACTATTTTAGGATTATTTTTAACCATTTCTTCTAATATCTCGTAATCTTTTTCCACAATTTTGTTACTAACTTCAGGGTGATAACCAATACAAGCATATAAATTTTTATATTTTTCCACAAATTTAGTTGATAACATAACATCATCTTTCTCACAAAAAGAAGCAATCAACACTTCCACATGAGCATCACTTGCATTTTTAACATATAAATCAGGTTCTACCCCAAAATCATCTCCAATGTGCATATGTGTATCTATAAACATAGTAAAACCTCCAAAAATAATTATAACATAAAAAAAGTAGCTATTATGATAACTACTTTGTATAATTTTTTTCTAATATAATATAAATGTTTTAATTATAACTCAAAATATTATTTTTTACCTAATTCTGCTAGTTTTTTCTCTTTATCAATTCTCATAAATAAAGCTTCAGGGCAACCAACTTCATAAGAATTATCACTTAAGTAAGTTAATTCACTTCTAGAATTATTAATCTGCGTCTTTATTTTTTCACTTGTATCAGGTAAATATGGTCTTAAGAAAATACCACATACACGAATAGACTCCAATAAGTTATATAAAACTGTTTCTAATCTATCTTTTTTACTTTCATCTTTTGCTAAAACCCAAGGTTCAGCTTCGTCGATATATTTATTGCTTCTTCTTAATACATCAAATATTTCATCAAGTGATGCACCTATTTCTAAATTGTCCATTTTCTTTTCAATTTTACTATCAAGATTTTGAATCATAGAAATTAACTCATTATCATAAGTGTCTAAAACATTTTTATTACTAACTTTTCCATCAAAATATTTATTAACCATAGAAATAGTACGATTAACCAAATTACCTAAAACATTAGCTAAATCACTATTAATTCTTTCAATTAATAAATCATAAGTTAAACTACCATCTTGTTGATAAGGAATTTCATGAAGTAAATAATAACGAATTGCGTCTACTCCAAACTCATTTACTAAATCATCAGCATAAATAACGTTTCCTTTAGACTTACTCATTTTACCATCACCTACTAATAACCATGGGTGACCAAATACTTGTTTTGGAAGTGGTAAATCAAGACTCATTAAGAAACAAGGCCAATAAATAGTATGAAAACGAATAATATCTTTTCCTATTAAATGTAAGTCAGCAGGCCAATATTTACTAAACATTTCACTACTTCCATCTGGATCATAACCAATATTAGTAATATAATTTGTTAGAGCATCAAGCCATACATAAACAACATGTTTAGGATCAAAATCAACTGGAATTCCCCAATTAAAAGAAGTACGAGAAACACATAAATCTTGAAGACCTGGCTTAATAAAATTATTAATCATTTCATTTTTTCTAGACTCTGGTTTAATAAAATCAGGGTGTGATTCAATATACTCTATTAATCTATCTTGATACTTAGAAAGTCTAAAAAAGTAAGCTTCTTCACTTTTTGGTTCCACATCACGACCACAATCAGGACACTTTCCATCAACTAACTGACTTTCTGTAAAGAATGATTCACAAGGAGTACAATAAAGACCTTCATATTTACCTAAATAAATATCACCTTTATCATACATTTTTTTAAATATTTTCTGTACAATTTCTTCATGATGCTTATCAGTAGTTCTTACAAATTTATCATAACTTGTGTTCATAATATCCCAAATATTTTTGATTTCAGCGGCAACACCATCAACAAATTCTTTAGGAGTAATTCCTTTTTCTTCTGCTTTTATCTGAATTTTCTCACCATGTTCATCAGTTCCTGTTTGAAAATAAACATCAAATCCTTTTAATCTTTTATAACGTGCAATACTATCTGCCAAAACTATCTCATAAGTATTACCAATATGAGGTTTTCCTGATGTATAAGCAATAGCTGTTGAAATATAATATTTTTCCATAATATCTCTCCTATCTACCTGTAGAACCAATACCACTCGTTCTAACATTATCTATATTTTCTTCATTATCAACTGTTAAAAATGGAATAAAAATACCTTGGCAAATTTTATCACCTTTTTTTACTACATAATCTTTATCTCCATGATTTTCCAGTTTAATCCACATATGACCTTCGTTATCAGGATTATTATAATAATCTCTATCAATAACGCCAACTTGATTGCACATTCTAACATTATATTTAAATCCTTGACTACTTCTTACCACTATTAGTAAAACTTCTGATGAATTCATATTAGCCTTAACACCAAGTGGAAATTTTTTTATTTCACCAGGTTTCAAAGTAAAATCAAATAAAGATTCAAAATCATAACCAGCACTTTCTTTCGTACTTCTCTTAGGAATATTATATGATTCATATAATTCTTTATCATCACTTACATCATTTTTAAATTGTTCAAAACTAATTTTTTCAAAATATCTTGCCATAATTACCTCCAAAAAAAGCGACTATTCTTCCATAAGGACGAATAATCGCGGTACCACCTTAATTTATAGCATAACACTATACACTTAAACTCTTAACGCGAGTAACGAATAACTATAATTATCAGCTCCAGAACCATTTATTATTGTTCCTCTATATCTACTTTCACCTAACTAGACTCTCTCAAATAGATTTCCAATAACTCTTTCCTTCAAAACATTTATGTAATGGATTATAACACAAAATAATTAACTATTCAACGCTTTTAGCTAAAATTGAAACAATAAATCCAACTAAATTTTTATCTTCTTCATTTATATCATCACTAATTAAAATAACGCTTCCTAAAGAATCACTATCAACCAAAATTGGCACTAAAAAACAAGAACTTACTAGATCACTTTTATTAGATATCAAAATCTTTTCTGTAGAAACAAACTCAATACGTTCATTTATTTTAGATCTTAAAGTACTACTTAATTCACATTTTAAATATTCTTTCATATTTTTACTACAAGAAATTACTTTATCACGATCAGTAATAATAATTTCTTTATTAAAAAAATTAGCTACCATACTAGTTAACATATTAGCTAATTCTAACATATCATCAAGTAAGGAATACTTTCTAATAATAATTCCATTATTATCTACATATATTTCAACACTATCTCCCTCATTAATTTTAAAGTTTCTACGTATTTCTTTAGGAATTACTATACGTCCAAGATCATCAATTCTTCTAACAACACCAGTTGCTTTCATAAATAACCCTCTTTCTACCTATAGTGTTAGAAAAATTTAATAAAATATACAAAAAAAATATAGAAAAAAATCTATATTTTTTTTACGCTACTTTAGTTGTTTTATTAGAAATTTCTTGAAAACGCAAATAACTTTCTTTAGCCTTATTAATCAAATTATTATCACGAAGCATCAATTCCATATGAATTTTAGTTTCTAATTTCCCATATAATCTATTTTTTAAATAATCAGTAATACGACTCAAAGCTAGTTCTTCTTTTTCTTCATCAACTTTATCTAAAATAAACTTATTAAGAAGTTCAATACCTTTATTCTGAATATTAGTTATTGAATATTCAGTAAAACTGTCCTTAAATATTCTAGTTGTATCAAAAATCTTATTATAATAATCGTTTAAAGATTCTTCTTCAAATTCTAACTGATTAATGTTTTTTTCTAATGTTTCTTTCTTTATATTTAATAATTTTTCTATTTCTTCATAACTAGCAAGTTTCATTTCATTGATAGAATTAGTAATAAATTTATCACTATTAACAATTCCTGAATCTTCATTTATAGCCAAAATATTTTTAATAGCCGTATCAAATTCTAAATTAAATATATTAATGATAGTTTCTAAAAGACTATTTATATTTTTATCTAAATCATATTTTAAGTTATTTAACAAAATTACTTTATTTTTTTCACGAAACATTTCTTTGATATCTCTATCCATCATATCATTCCTTTATTATCAAGATAATAATATCAGTTTAAAAATGATTAGTCAAATCTTTAGGTAAATTTTCTATAACTTGAGTTATGCTTCCATCATCACCTTGACCATATTTACGTTGATAAAACCATTGTGCATCATTTAAAATTGTCTCACCTATCTCAATAGGATCTTTCTGTTTCATATTATTTTTAATTTTAGTATATTCTTTATTAACAAATTCTTTTATATCATTTTCAGTTAAATTTATATCAATAGAATAAATTGTTTTAGTTTCTTCACGAGGGTACAAAAGAGCCAACAAAACTAAAAATTTATTAGCCTCTATTCCTTGAGATTGCATCATACCATCATTGATATTTATAAAATCATTATGACAAGTATCTAAATATAATTCTGCATAATTGCAAATACTTTTTCTACGTTCTAAATAATTATCTTGATTCATTATAATTCTCCTAACTTCCAAACTAATTAAAATTACCTCTTTTTAACTTACTAAGTATTTTTTGCCTTTGTAAACAATCAGTTCTTTTGTAATCATTATGATGATGCTTAACATCATATGAGTAAGTAACTGGTAAATTGTATAAATCAGCTACTAACTTACTATAAGATATTAATCCATGTTCAATTAAATCATAAAATATATCGGAATCTATTATACAATCACTGACTAATCCACTATTATCATTATAATTATCAATATTAAATAATTCAACCCCTGTTTTATAACTACCATCTACATAATAAATTAGCAAATTAGGTTTTAAAACTATTCTTTTAATAAGCTTTGTATCATTTTCATATCTAATATAATTCTCACTACCATACTTAATATAATAGAATAAATAATTGTGGTCATTAAATGTTTTTACTATTATAGTGTTATTTAACATAATACTCCTTTCTTTATATTCACAAATAAAAAAACACGATAAACAAAAATAAATTTATCATGTACTACACCTACAACATACCACTAAAATTAGTGGGACTTATTAAAAATATAATATTTTAAGAAACAAGTCAAGTAATTTATGAAATATATTTGCCGATAAACCAAAAATTGATATAATATATAATTATAAATAGTAAGTGGTGATACAATGAATAAGAAAAAAATTATGTACTGTGTTTTTATATCTTTTATTTTCTTACTAATATGTACAAAATCATCTCCATTATATGTATTAAATGATTGGTATGATGCGGAATGCTTTTTTACTGTTGGTAAATCAATGATAAAAGGAAAAGTACCATATCTTGATTTATTTGAACAAAAAGGCCCATTATTATTCTTAATATATGGAATAGCATCTTTGATATCAAATAATAGTTTTATTGGCGTATTTATTTTAGAAGTTATCTCATACTCAATATTTTTATATTATATTAGTAAAATAATAGAAATTTATTTAGACAAAAAATATAGCTATATACTAATACCTATTCTGGCATTACTGATGTTACCAACTAGAAGTTTTACTCATGGTGGTAGTTGTGAAGAATTTTGTTTTCCAATACTAGCAATCTTAATATATAAATACATTAAATATTTAAAAGACGATGATATTAGTAATAAGGAAACAATAATAATAGGAATATTAACAGGAATGTTATTTTGGATGAAATATACATTAATAGGATTTAGTATCGGCTTCTGTATAACAGTATTAATAAAATTATTAGCAAGTAAAAAATTTAGAATATTAATAAATAAAGTTGGCTATTTCTTACTAGGAATTATCATTACTACTATTCCATGGCTTATATATTTTGGATTACATAAAAATGGCATTAAAAGTTTAATAGACGTCTACTTCTTATTCAACATAAACAGTTATGCCAATAATTACACTTTAATTCAAAAAATAACTAATTGTTTTAACACTATTAAAGGAGTTATTTTTAAATATTACCAATATCTAATATTAATCATTATACCAATGATACTATCTATTAAAACAAAAACATTCTTCAAAGAAACAAAAAACAATATATATTTATTAATATCTACTATGCTACTTTTAATAATAATATTTATAGGTGGCACTAACTTTAGATATTATTCTTTGCCAATACAACCATTTATGATTTTTGGTTTAATATTTATCAGCACCATTATTAAAAACAAAAAAATAAATAGTATTATTCTTAACAATACTAAATATATAATACCAGGAATTATAACACTTTGCCTATTAATATCATACTATCGATCACCAAACACAAAATATATAACTAAAAATAAATCATATTACGCTCAGTATACATTTTTAGATAGTATTAAACCTAATTCAAGTATACTAAACTATGGATTTTTAGATGGAGGATTTTATTTTACTACTAAAACATATCCAAATCAGTATTATTTTCAAAGAAATAATATTATATATGAATTATTTCCAAATAATACAAATGAACAAATAAGATATATTAAAGAAAAACAGACTGACTATGTAATTATTAATAATGAATTATCAACAGAAGAGTTAAAAATATTAAATGATAACTATAATCTAATAGATAGTCATACTCAACAGTACGAAGAATATATAAGAACTTATTATTTATATGAAAAAAAATAACTAATCAATAGTTATTTTTTTAATTCAATTTTACTAAGTAAATCAACTAAGTAATAAATATAATGCTTTTCAAGTTTTATTGTATCAAGTACTATAATTAATCTATCATGAAGCATTTTAAATCTAAACATAGGCGTAATATTAAATGCATCCATAAATAGTTTTTCACCATCTATTTTCTTACTCATATTTTCACTGAATAGTAATTCAATAGAATTTCTTGTATTGGTAACTTTTTCTATTTCTAAGTTTTTAGCCATTTTTTCAAACCATTCTTGATACATATAAATAATAATAGTATCATCAAGTTTTCCAAATCTATCCTCTAAATCAGCTTGTACTTCCCTCAATTTATCAAACGAATCAATAGTATTAATTTCCTTATGAATAGAAATTTTTAAATCATCATCATCTGTATAAGTATTAGAAATATGAGTAGATACGTCAAGTAAAGGTTTTTCATTTTGAATAATTTCTTCCTTAGGTGTAATCCCCTTTAATCTATCAACTTCATCTTGAAGCATTTTTAAATATAAGTCAATTCCAACCGTATCAATAAAACCTGCTTGTTCGCTACCTAATATATCACCAGCACCACGAATAGATAAATCACGTGTAGCAATAGAAAAACCACTTCCTAATTCTGTAAAATCTTTAATAGCATTAAGTCTTTTAACTGCAGCATCATTAAGCATTTTACTAGCAGAATACATAAAATATGCATAAGCAATCTTATTACTACGACCAACACGACCACGAATTTGGTACAATTGACTAAGTCCAAAATGATCAGCATCTAAAATAATTAATGTATTTGCATTAGGAATATCAATACCCGTTTCTATAATAGTAGTACATATTAAAACATCATACTCATAATTAATAAATGCTTGCATTCTATCTTCAAGTTCTTCTTTAGTAAGTCTACCATGAGCATAAACAATTCTAGCTTCAGGTACTAAACTTTGAATTTGAGCAACTTTTTTTTCAATAGTATCAATTTTATTATAAAGTAAAAATACTTGTCCTTTTCTACTTAACTCTTTATATATAGCATCTTTAATAATTTGATTATTTTCTTCAATAACGTATGTTTGTACTGGATAACGATCTACTGGTGGTGTTTCAATTAAAGATAAACTTCTAATACCAATCATTGACATTTGTAAAGTCCTAGGTATTGGTGTAGCAGTTAAAGTTAAAACATCAACATTAGTTTTATATTCCTTAATTTTTTCCTTATGTGTTACTCCAAATCTCTGTTCCTCATCTATAACTAAAAGACCTAAGTCTTTTGGTTTAATATCATTACTTAGTAACCTGTGTGTTCCTATCACAAAATCAATTGTACCATCCTTTAATCCTTCAATAATTCTCTTTTTTTCCTTAGGTGTAGTAAATCTATTAAGTAAACCTATATTAATAGGAAAATTACTAAAACGAACTAAAGCATTTTGATACTGTTGATTAGAAAGAATAGTAGTTGGACATAAATATAAAACTTGTTTAGAATCCATTACAGCTTTAAATATAGCCCTAAAAGCTACTTCAGTTTTGCCATATCCAACATCCCCACAAAGAAGTCTATCCATAGGATGTTTAGATTCCATATCTTTTTTTATTTGCTCTATCGCTAACAATTGGTCTTTAGTTTCAGTATACTCAAAACTATTATCAAAACTCTTTTGTAAATCTGTATCATGAGAAAAGGCATATCCTTCTTTCATTTCTCTTTCAGCATATAACTTCAATAATTTATCAGCAATATCATGAATCCTATTTTTAACTCTAGCTTTTATTTTATTCCAATCAGAACCACCTAATTTATTAACCTTAGGAACAGCACCTTCATTACCAGAATATTTACTTATCAATTCAATTTTTTCTACAGGAATATAAAGCTTATCATTACCAGCATAAATAACTTCAATATAATCCTTTACTAGATTTCCATGATTAAGTGTTTTAATACCATTATAAATACCAATTCCATTAACAGCATGAACTACATAATCACCAACATGTAATTTATTAATATCTCTTATTTTAGAAGCATACTTAAATTTAGTTTTATATTTTTTACGAACAGATGAATAATTAAACAGTTCATGTTCAGTTAAAACAACATAATCTTGATATATAAATCCTTTATTTAAAGGTCTAATAATAATATTAACAACATTCTTTTTAATATCATTTTCATCAGTAATAATGTAATTACTACTAAGTTCTTTAACAAAATTCTTAATTTGTATTTCCTTTAAGTATATAAGAACATACTTATTTAGATATAATTGTTCACTAATAAAATTATTAATAGCTTCTATGTTTTCATGAAAAGGTGATATTTCTTTAGCATCAAAATAATAAATATTAATATCTTTATCATTTAATATATTATCAATAGTCAAATAATGATTCAATAATTTAGGATGTAATTCATTGAGATCAAACATATAATCACCAGTGAAATCAATATCCTTTTCTTCTCTATATTCAACAGTTTCCTTAATAATATTTTGATAACTAACATTAAGTTGCGGATAATCTTTATAAAACACAATTACTTCTTTAAGGTAGTCTAATATCGAAGAAACACTAGTATACTGCTTTAAATATTTTTGCTTATTAATTACATTATCTACAACTTTATCAAGAATAAATTCACTATATGGATAAATAGTAACATTATTGATATCAGAAATTGATTTTTGTGTATCTTCATCAAAAATACGAATTGAATCAATAGTATCACCAAAGAACTCAAAACGTACAGGATGATCAGATTCTAATGGAAACACATCAATAATAAAACCACGAACTGCATACTCACCAGTTTTAGTAACGATAGATTCTCTTTTATATCCAATATTATTTAAATGATAAGAAAATTTGTTAAAGTCATAATCTTGTCCAACTTTAATATTAAAAATACTACTTTTATAGGTATCCAAAGTTGGCAGAAAACGCAAATAACCCATTAAATTAGTAATTATAATTTGTTTTTCGCCATTTAATAAAGTATTTAATGTTTCCAAACGATTAACCATTAAATCTGGACTAACAGCAATAGCTTCACTAGTTAAAAAATCATCCATAGGAAACAATAAAACATTATCTTGATAATTAAGTAAACTATCATGTAATTGATTAGCCTCAAATAAACTAGCCGTAACTATCAAAATATTTTTATCATTTTCACAATAAATAGTACTAATATAACGACAAAAAAGCTCATCTGTAAGACCAGCTAAGCCAACATTATTAATATTTTTAATTGGAATATTGCCATCAAAAATATTCATTTTATCACCTATTCTATTTATGATTATACTTTGACATTAAAGTATCAAAAGGTAAATTAAAATAATCATCAAGTATATCAATAACTATATCAATTACCTCATCTAACTTTTGTTTTTCTGATGTAGATAACTTACCTAAAACATAATCTTTTGTATCTATACTCTTATTATTAGATATACCAATTTTTATTCTTTTATACACTTGAGTACCCAAATGTAATTCAATGTTCTTAAGTCCATTATGACCTCCGCTAGAACCTTGTTTTTTTATCTTAAAATTTCCCACAGGTAAATCAAGATCATCATTAATAATTAAAATATTATCTAATGGAATTTTATAGAAATCCACAAATTTGTGAATAACTTCACCACTTAAATTAATATAAGATTGGGGTTTCAACAATATGACCTTTTCACCATTAATTACTGTATCAACATATAAACCATTAAACTTTAATTTGTTAATACTAACTCCTAATTTACTAGCATACTTATCAATAGTTTGAAAGCCAATATTATGACGAGTATTTTCATATTCTTTACCAGGATTACCCAATCCAACTATTAATTTCATAATTATCACCTCTTATTATCAACTAAAATATCAAAAATTATTTCCCGGGAAATAATTTTAATTATCTATATGATATTCTTTATATACAACAGACTTTGGAATTCCTCTTTCTACAGCTACTTTTTTGATAGCCTCTTTATCACTCATACCATCCTCTAAATATAAGTTAATATGTTCAAGAATAGTAAGTGATGAATAATCTTCTGTATCTAAATTACCTTCTACAACTATTACCATTTCACCCTTTAATGTATCTGAAATAGTTAACACTTCTTCAATAGTACCACGAATTGCTTCTTCGTATTTTTTACTTATTTCTCTACATAAAGCTATCTGGCGATTACCAAATACTGTTAGTAATGATTTTAACATATCAGTAATCCTATGTGGAGCTTCATACAAAATGATAGTATATGGTAATTTTTTTAAAGATTCAAGTTCTTTTATACGTTTTGATTCTTTACTATTTAAAAAACCATAAAATAAAAATGGAGCTGGATTAATTCCTGACATAGTTAAAGCTGGTACAAAAGCTGTAGGCCCAGGCAAACTTATTACATTAAAACCATTTTTTGTCACATATTCTACTATTTTATATCCAGGATCACTTATAATAGGAGTACCCCTATCGGTTACTAATCCTATATTTAAACCATCCTGCAACTTAGACAAAACCATTTCTTTTAACGAATCTTCATTATGATCATCAGAATGTACTAACTTTTTCTTAATATCTAATTTATTAAGTAATTCTGCAGTAATACGAGTATCTTCACATAATAAAAAATCAACTTTCTTTAAAGTATTAATAGCTCTTAGTGTTATATCTTCCATATTACCAACCGGTGTAGGAATTAAATATAGACTAGGACTATCATCATAGCTTTTTTGACGCATAAAAAACATCTCCTTATTATTCAAACATAGTCATAACTTCATCAGTATAACCATTAGTATTGTGAACATAAAGCGGTGGCAATAATTTCAATCCAACTTTACCATTCTTTCTACCCTCAATTAAAACCATATTTGATTCAGAACCCTCTTTAGGATATACAAATCTTATTTTTTTTATCTCTAAACCATATTTTTGAAAAGTATTAATTATTTCTATTAGCCTATCAGTACGATGTACCATAGCAATACAACCATTATTTTTTAATAAATATCTAGCTAATAATAATATATCATCCAAAGTAATCATTTTTTCATGTCTAGCTATTACTTTATGCTCATCTTCATTTATATTACTATTAGAAGAGTATTTAAAATAAGGTGGATTACATGTAATAATATCAATACTATCGCTGTTATAAATTTTTTTTAATTCTTTCATATCAATATTAATCAACTCAATCTGATTATCGAGTTTATTATATACAACACTTTTTTTAGCTAAATTATAACTGTCTTTTTGGATTTCAACACCAATAATATGTGCATTTGTTTTTGTAGAAAGAATTAAAGGTATAGGTGCATTACCACAACCTAAATCAATTATATTTTTAACATTTTTATTAATAGTAACAAAATTAGCCAACAATACCGAGTCCAATGAAAATAAAAACCAATCTGTATTTTGATATATTTTTAAATTTTTATAACCAACTAAATCATGTAATACTTCCATTATTTAATTTCAACCTCAACTAATGCCTTATTTTTAGTTTCAATAGTAGCTGTTCTCTTCAATAAATTTAAGGAAATAACCTTTCCTTCTACTTCATCATTTTTGAAATTTTGGCCAACATTAGGCATACCCTTTTTCATTTCTGTATAAACATCATCTTCATAGTTTAAACAACACAAAAGTCTTCCACATAAACCATTTATTTTAGTTGGATTTAATGCTAACATTTGATTTTTAGCCATATTAATAGAAACACTATTAAAATCTGTCAAAAAGGTACTGCAACATAAAAAACGTCCACATGGACCTATACCACCTATTTCCTTAGCTTTATCTCTTACTCCAATTTGTCTTAATTCAATACGAGTTTTATAAATTTGAGCAAGTTTCTTAGCCAATTCTCTAAAATCAATTCTTGAATCAGCTAAAAAATTAAATAAAAGTTGTTTTCTATCAAAAGTATAACTGGCATCAATAATTCTCATATTTAATTTAAGTTCTTCTACTAATTCTCTTGATTTAAGTAATGCTTGAGTAGCATCTTTTTTGTTTTTTTCATATTGCTTAATATCATTTTTAGTAGCAATACGAATAACATCTTTTAATGGAAATCCTATATCACTATCTTCTACATCATATGGAGGTATGACAACTTGTCCATATTGTAAACCTCTTTCTGTTTCAACAATAACGTAATTATCTTTACTCAATTCAATGTTATTACAAGAAAAGAAATAATTTTTACCCTTATCATTGAAAATAACTCCAACTATTTTTAGCATTTTATTCACCACCATTAAACTTAATAATAAATTGATCAAGCATCATAGTCATATTTAAATTATAATTTAAATTGTTAACCATTTCAAATAAAACACTAATCTTATTAATTAAACTTGACATCGAATTATTATTAATAATTATTTCTAAAATATCAGTAGAATCAGAAATTTTTAAGCCATTAATTTTCCTTATAGCATTTTCATAAATATCAATCATATTTAGAAAAATTTCTTTCCAAAAATCTTTATTATAATAATTATTATTTAAAACAATTGGTAGATAAGAAATGGCATGTCTTTTTCTACTTTCTAAAGTCTTAATTATTTCTACTAATAAATCCAAGTTACCAATTTCTCTATTTTTTTCATGATTAATAAATGAATATATCTGACATCTACTTCTAATAGTTTCTAAAACTTTATATCTATTATCAACTTCCAAAACAGCAATAATTTTACCTTCAGGTTCCTCTAAAAATTTTAATAGCGAATTAGCAGCTTGCTTATTTAATTTATCAGCTTGTTTAATCCAATAAATTCTAGGTCTATTTTCAAATGAAGTAGTTTTAAATTCTTCTTTTATTTCAAGAATTTGATCTTTTTTTATCCATGCACCATCAGGTTCAATAATTTTAAAATCAGAAAAGCTATTATTATCTATTAAATGACAGATATTACATTCTAAACAATTTTCCTTTTTTAATTTATGATTACTACAAAATAATGTTTTTATAAAAGAAAGAATTAAATCATCTTTTAAAGAATAGTTATTTGTCTCTAACATATAAGCATGACTTATTTTATTATTTGCAATACTATTTTTTATTTCTTCATAAAATAAAGGCTGCTTGTCCTTATAAACTTCTAACATATAAATCACCTCAAAATGCTATTACTAATAACAAAACTAAAGATAATAAAGCCGGAAAACCTAAAAGCGTTATTAAAAAAACTGTTATAAAATTAATAGGTATTACTAAACTAAAATTACTTCCAATTGTATTAAAACCATACAAAATAACAAAACTAAAAAATATTTTTTTAATTAAACTCCATATTTTCTTCATAGTATCACCTAATTAAAAATATGAACTTATAAAATTTTTATTCTACATTTTTACGATCCATTAAAGCACGTTCTAATGTCATAGCATCTATATATTCCATATCTGCCCCCATTGGAATACCACTGGCAATCTTAGTAATAGAAAGATTCATATCGCCAAGAATTCTTTTAATGTATAATGATGTTGTTTCACCTTCAATACTTGGTTTAAAAGCTAAAATAATTTCTTTAAAGGACTCTTTCTTTACACGTTCTATCAATTTTTCTAATTCAATATCATCAGGGTTTATTCCATCCAAAGGTGAAATTAATCCTTTAAGTACATGATATTTTCCTTTATATAAGCCAAGTTTTTCAAAAAGAAAAACAGATTTAGGATCTTCAACAACACAAAGAATAGTATTATCACGCATATCATCACTACATATTGAACATTTATCGCTATCAGTTAAACCATTGCAAACAGGACAACGACGAATATTTTCTTTAACCATCATTAAACTATTAGAAAACTGGGAAACCCTTTCTTCATCCATTTCCATAATAGCAAAAGCAAGTCGTTCTGCTGTCTTTTCACCTATACCAGGTAAATATTTAAAAGAATCTATCAATTGTTCTAAACTACTAGGATACATAATCTACACCTAAAATAATCCACCAGGCATCATACTACTAAATTTACCCATTTTTTGTTCAGTAACCTTATCAATTTGTTTAAAAGCATCATTTAATGCTACTACTAACATATCTTCAATTATTTCTTTATCATCAGAAGTAATATCATCATTATTAATAGTTACCTTTTTTACTTCTTTATTACCTGTTACTTCAACAGAAACAAAAGAACTTGTACCAGTAAAAGTCATATTGTCTATTTCTTCCTTTGTCTTCATCATATCTTTTTGTAATGATTGAGCTTGTTTCATTAATGCTTGTATATTCATATTTTTTCCTCTTTTCTAATTTATTGATATCATATCTTCACCAAATAATTCGATAGCTTCATCAGTTATAGACCCATTATTTTTATCTACTATATTATTAGCAATTGAAATATCTGGTAATTTTTTATATTCATATTTAATATTATTATTCATATTTAATATATAATTTTCCTTTTCGTGATTCCACCTATCATTAGTTACCAATGCAATATCATAATGCTTATTATATATTTTTTCAAATAGCTTGGAAATCTTTTCAATAATTTTAATACCTCTATCAACCATTGACTCATAAGCAAAAGAAATCAGTACTTCATTCTCACCAACTACTCTTACTACTCCATCTGAAATATAACATGCAACTGCACCAAATTCATTATCTAATGCATAATCATTAAGTTTATTCCAATTATTTTCAAAGTCCAATTTATTTTTTTTATTTGCCCTAGCAAAGCAATTATTAATAATAATATCTAAAATTTCATCATATTTTTCTGAAGTTTCATCAGATAATTGTGGACTAATTATTTCCCGGGAAATAATTTTATCGGTATTATTATTTGTTTTTTGATAATCATTATCATTAACAGCATTACTAACTTGAAGTTCTTGATTATCTTTCACAGGAGTTGTTGTATCTGGTAATTTATGATAATCATTATCATTAATATTTTGTTTTGTTAGAATATTCTTATTAATAAATGATAATAATTCTATTTCTAAAGCAATTCTAATATTTGAAGAAAATTCAGCATTTTTCAATGTATTATTTAATGAATTTAAAAAACTTAATAATAAATCAATGTTATACTTATTTTCATTATTAACATAATACGAAACACATAAATTTTTACACAGATTTATCATATCTTGAATAAATACAACAAAATCTTTACCATTATCATATATACTATCAATAAAGCTAATAATATAATTTATGTTACCATTCATCACATTATCTAAAAATTTCATACGATCTGGTAATGATACAATTCCATTCACCTTTTCAAAATCTTCAATTGTAATATTAGAATTGGAATAAGCATTTAATTTATCCAACATACCAACAGCATCACGCATACCACCATCTGATAATTCAGCTATTCTACTTAAAATTTCATTTTCTACTTTAATATTTTCCTTTTCGCATATATACTCTAACCTCTTAGTAATATCTTCACAGCTAATGCGATGAAATTCAAGGCATTGACACCTAGATATAATAGTGACTGGTACTTTATGCAAATCAGTTGTAGCTAAAATAAAAATTACATGTTCTGGTGGTTCTTCTAAAGTTTTTAATAGTGCATTAAAAGCACCAATTGATAGCATATGAACCTCATCAATAATATATACCTTATATTTTAATTGACCAGGTACTAAATTAATCTTACTTTTAATTTCACGAATTTCATCAACACCATTATTAGAAGCAGCATCAATTTCTATAATATCAGAATTTGAATTATCACTAATAGATAAACAATTTTTGCATTTTCCACAGGCATCGCCATCATTTAATTCCAAACAATTAACAGTTTTTGCTAATATTTTAGCGATAGAAGTTTTTCCAATTCCACGCGGACCAGAAAACATATAAGCATGACAAACTTTATTATTAATAATTGCATTTTTCAATATTTTAATAACAATATCTTGGCCAATTACATCTTCTAAAGTAGACGGTCTATATTTTCTATATAAAGCTTGATAAGACATAATACACCTCCAAAACACTTATATTATACCATTAAAAGCTATTAATTTTAACTATAATCACCTTTTTTCAGCAAAAAATTGTTTTAAAAGTTTTCCACAATCATCATTTAAAACAGAACCACACAAATTTACAGGTAAACCATAGTTTTTATCATTTAAAATCTTTTCCACAACTTCTTTTTCAGCATATTCAGGAATAGTACCATAATAAATATTAGATATTCTTGATTGATTAATAGCACTTGCACACATAGGACATGGAAACATAGTGACATACATAGTACAACCAATTAATCTCCAATTTTTAAGTTTTGCACATGCCTTTTCAATAGCTATAATTTCAGCATGTTTAACTGCGCAGCAACTATTTTCTTTTAAATTATGACCTCTAGCTATTACTTTACCATTTTGCACAATAATGGCTCCAACGGGGATTTCACCCTTAATATAAGCCTTTTCAGCCTCAGCTAAGGCTAATTTCATATAATATATATTTTTATTTTCCATAATTTCACCTACAAAAAAGGTGCACATAAATATTATATGTTAAGGCTGCTATCTTCCGATCCTGACCTGGTTCCATAAATACTTATTGCACCAATGAATATAATATTATATTTTATAAAAAAGAGCAACTTTTTTTATGTTTCACGTGAAACATTGTGGAAAATATAATTTAAATACATATATTTATAATTAAATTATTTAAAATTATAGTGTTTTGATACAAATATTAACTAATTTTGCTATGTTTCACGTGAAACATGTGAATAACTATTATTTTATTAATATAATATATAAATAAAATAATAGTATGTAAAATTTAATCATTTCAAAAAAACTAATAAAATCAGTACTATATAAAGTAAAATATTATGATCTTAGTACGTTAATATTTTATATAGTAAATATAATTATTATAAGCTATATTATTTTCTAATATCATATAAATATTTAGAATAATATATATGTTTCACGTGAAACATTGTGGATAAATTATTTCCCGGGAAATAATTTGAAACATCGTATATTACTCAAATAAATATATAATAACAAAATTATTAAATAGTGATGTAAATTAATAGCTGTTTTTTACACCAAATCACATAAGTAACAAGTAAGTAATATATTAATATTTATTTACATTACAGTAAAAATTAATTTTAAATTATGTAATTTAAATTAATAATTGTTTTAAGTACTTCATTAAAATAAATAAAACAATGTTTCACGTGAAACATGTGGATAAATTTATTTCCCGGGAAATAATTTATAAAAAATAGCTTTTAACAATTAATAAAATTATCCACAAATAAATAAATCAAAATATAGTTTCACGTGAAACTAAAAAAGTATGTCTATTCAGACACACTTTCATTATTTTCACTTTCACTATTATCAAGTTCAGTAGCAGACTCAGTTGATTCTTCATCTTCCTTAATAATGGTAGAAACAGTTGCTACCTTTTGATCATCTTTAAGTTTAATTAAACGAACACCTTGAGTAGCACGACCTAAGGTAGATATTTGATCCATTGCCATTCTCATTACGATACCACTATCAGTAATAATAACTAAATCTTCTTCACCAGTAACAGCCTTTAATGATACTAACATACCATTCTTTTCAGTAACATTAAGTGCCTTAACACCCTTACTACCACGATGCGTTAATCTATATTCGTCAATTGGAGTCTTCTTTCCATAACCTTTTTCAGTAACTATTAATACCTGTTCATCAGAAGTAATTATTTCGCCACCTATAACCGTGCTATTACCTAATTCAATACCTTTAACACCAGAAGCAGTACGACCCATGACACGAATTTCGTTTTCCACAAATCTTACCATTCTTCCATTTGATGCACCAATAATAACTTCATTTTCTCCAGTAGTTTTACGAACAGATATAAGTTCATCATCTTCTTTTAACGTTATAGCAATTTTTCCACTACTACGTATATTATCAAATTCACTTAAATCAGTACGTTTAACAATACCATTTTTAGTAACAAATACAAAGTAATTATATTCATGTTCCTTAGCACTCAATGAAACAATAGAATTAATGCTTTCACCTTTTTCCACAGGTAATAAATTAACTATTGGCAGTCCTTTACTTTGTCTGCTAAATTCTGGAACCTCATAACCTTTCATTCTGTATACCTTACCTTTATTACTAAAGAAGAATATATAATCATGAGTTTCCATATTAATCATCTTTTCCACAAAATCCTCTTCATTAGTAGCCATACCTTTAATTCCTACTCCGCCACGATTTTGTGTACGATAAGCATCAACTGGCATTCTCTTAATATAACCTTTATTAGTTAATGTAATTAATATGTTATCCACAGGTATCAACGATTCATCCTCTATATATTCAATTGCTGTCATATCAATTTGAGTTCTACGATCATCACTGTACTTACGCTTAATTTCTAGCATTTCCTCTTTAATAATATCTAGAACTCTTTGTCCATTAGCTAAAATATCCTTATAATCAGCTATCTTAACAAGTAAATCATTTAATTCAGCTTCTACTTTTCCACGTTCTAATCCAGTTAAACGACGTAATCTCATCTCAAGAATACTGTTAGCTTGAATATCATCTAAAGCAAATCTAGACATTAAATTATTTCTTGCCTCATCATCACTTTCAGCAGCCCTAATAATATGTACAACTTCATCGATATTATCAAGTGCTATACGTAATCCTTCTAAAATATGAACTCTTTCTTCAGCTTTTCCTAAATCATAACGAGTTCTTCTTAAAATTACTTCCTTTTGATGATCTATATATTTAGAAATAATATCCTTTATACCTAAAGTTCTAGGAGTTTGACCATCAAGAACTAAGAAAATAATACCATAAGATATTTGAAAATTAGTATGCTTATATAATTGATTCAAAATAACTTGTGCATTAGCATCTTTCTTTAAAGTAATAGTAATTTTAATACCATCTTTTAAATCAGTATGATAATCAGAAATACCTTCAATAGTTTTATTATGAACAAGTTCAGCAACTTTATTTTTAAGTTCCATAGTATTAACACCGTAAGGAACTTCTGTAATAACTATTTGATGATGATTACCATTTTCTTCAATAGTAGCTTTACTACGAATAGTAATGGAACCTCGACCTGTTTCATAAGCTTTCTTAATACCAGAATTACCTAAAATAATACCACCTGTAGGAAAATCTGGTCCTTTAATATATTGCATCAATCCCATGGTATCAATATCTGGATTATCAATATACGCAACACAACCATCTATAACTTCTCCTAAATTATGTGGTGGAATATTAGTAGCCATACCAACTGCAATACCCATAGATCCATTAACAAGTACATTAGGAAATCTAGAAGGTAATACTTTAGGTTCTTTTCTTGTAGCATCAAAGTTGTCATCCATATCAACAGTATCTTTATTAATATCCCTTAATAATTCCAATGAAATTTTAGCAAGCCTTGACTCGGTATAACGCATTGCTGCTGCGCCATCTCCTTCAATATTACCAAAATTACCATGGCCATCAATTAACATATATCTTTGGTTAAAATCTTGCGCTAAACGTACCATTGCTTCATAAATAGAACTATCTCCATGTGGGTGATAATTACCCATAACTTCTCCGACCGTTTTAGCGCTCTTTCTGTGAGGTTTATCAGGTGTATAACCAGATTCATACATAGACCATAAAATACGTCTGTGAACAGGCTTTAAACCATCTCTAAGGTCAGGTAATGCACGAGACTTAATAACACTCATTGAATATTCCATAAAAGAAGTTTTAACTTCATCTACAATGTTATTATGATCTAATCTATCTCTTTCATGAAAATATCCACTAAAATTACCATTAGATTTAATTATATCAATATCTTCTTGAGAATTATTATCATTAGTATTAGAAGTATCATCAGTAACATTATCAGTATTATTATCTTCTTCACTAGCTCTAGCTAATAATTCATTTAAATCATCTTTGTTATCCATACTACGCCTCCCTAAATATCAAGATTTTGAACATAATCTGCATTTTCTTCTATAAATTTTCTTCTAGGATCTACTTCATCACCCATTAATTTTTCAAATATTGCATCAGCAGCTACACAATCATCAACAGTAATCTTTCTTAAAACTCTCTTTTCAATATCCATAGTTGTTTCATTTAATTCTTCAGCATCCATTTCCCCTAAACCTTTCATACGAGCTATTTCAGCTTTAGAACGAACATTTTCTGGTAATGAATTCAAATATGCAGCTAATTCATCATCATTAAGTACATATTTTCTAGTTTTACCATGCATAATTCTATATAAAGGTGGTTGAGCAGCATAAACATGCCCAGCTTCAACAATAGGTCTAAAGAAACGATAAAATAATGTTAATAATAATACACGTATATGTGAACCATCAACATCGGCATCAGTCATAATAATAATTTTGTCATATCTAAGTTTAGATAAATCAAAATATTCACCAATTCCAGTACCAAAAGCTGTAATAATAGTCTTAATTTCTTCGTTACTAAGTGCTTTATCTACTCTAGCCTTTTCTACATTTAAAATTTTACCTCTTAGTGGTAATATTGCTTGAGTCATTGAATCTCTACCTTTTTTAGCAGAACCACCAGCACTATCTCCTTCGACTATAAATATTTCAGAAATGCTAGGATCTTTACTCTTACAGTCAGATAATTTACCAAAGAAATTAGTAACAGCTAAATCACTCTTTCTAGTAGCTTCTCTTGCTCTCTTAGCAGCCATTCTGGCATTTCTAGCTAATAATGCCTTATTAACAATAATTTTAGCATCTTCAGGATTTTCTAATAAAAATCTTTCAAATCCTTCAGCAAAAACACTATCAGCTAAACTTCTAACTTCAGAATTACCAAGTCTTCCTTTAGTTTGTCCTTCAAATTGAGGATTTGGATGCTTACAAGAAATAATCATAGTAAGACCTTCTTTAACATCATCCTCTTTTAAGTTTTCGTCTTTTTCTTTTAACATATTATTTTTTCTAGCATAATTATTAATTACTCTTGATAAAGCTCTTTTAACACCATCTTCATGTGTTCCACCATCATGAGTGTTAATATTATTAACAAAAGAATAAATATTAGTATTATAAGAAGTGTTATACTGCATAGCTACTTCAAAAAATACACCATCTTTTTCCCCACTTAGGTGAATAATATCTTGATGAATTGGTGTTTTTTCCTGATTAATGAATTTAACATATTCACTAATACCACCTTCATAAAGGAAAGTTTCACCAGTAGTATCTTCTAAGTCACGATCATCTCTTATATTAATAGATAATCCCCTATTTAAAAATGCTAATTCACGAATTCTTACTTTTAATGTTTCATAATCATATATATCTGTATCAAATATTTCAGGATCAGGTTTAAATGTAACTGTAGTACCAGTTCTATCTTCACTACATTCACCAATTACATGTAATGGCTGTACTGTATGTCCACCATTTTCAAAACGAATTTGATGTATTTTACCATTTTTATAAACTGTAACTTCTACCCATTTACTAAGAGCATTAACAACACTAGCACCAACACCATGAAGTCCACCTGATACTTTGTATCCTCCACCACCAAATTTACCACCAGCATGAAGTACAGTATAAACTGTTTCAACTGTAGAAATACCTGTTTTAGGGTGAATATCAACTGGTATACCACGACCATCATCTTTAACAGTTATTGAATTATCTTTATTAATAACTACTTCAATATTATGACAATAACCAGCTAATGCTTCATCTATAGCATTATCCACAATTTCCCATACCAAATGATGTAGACCTTTTACATCAGTAGTACCAATATACATACCAGGTCTTTTTCTTACTGCTTCTAACCCTTCAAGTACTTGAATATCCGAAGCATCATAATGATTTGTAACTTTTTCTTCCATATCCATCTTTATCCCGCCTTTTCATTTATAGTTCCATGGTCAACCACAAAAATTTTAGAGTTTTTAATAATTTTTTTATTAATATTTTTTAAATCAGTCGTAGTAATAATAGTTTGTATATTATCAGGTATATATTTTATTAAAGCATTTCTTTTTTCGATATCAAGTTCACTAAAAATATCATCTAGTAATAAAATAGGACTATCATTTTTTTCATCAATGAATATTTGAACTTCTGATAGTTTAAAAGCAATTATAGCTAATCGTTTTTGACCCTGTGATGCATAAAATTTCATATTTTGTTTATCTATATAGAATGAAAAATCATCTCGATGTGGTCCATATAAAGTCATACCCTGTGATAATTCTCTTTTAAAATTAGTTTTAAGTTTATGATAAAACTTATTTTTAATACTTTCTTCATCAAATTTATCTAGTTCTAAACTATTTTCATATAAAATATTAAGTCCATTAATATTCATTATATTTTTATATATATTACCTATTCTATTATTTACTTGATCTAAATACTGTTTTCTATATTTATAAATTAAAACAGCCCTATCAACTAGTTTTTCATTTATTATATCTAAATATCTATTATCAGTAAGTCCATTAATAGACATTTGTTTTAAGTATTCATTTCTAGTTTTTAAAATTTTATTATACTCATTTAAATAAGTAACATACATAGGATATAATTGACTAATTTGTGTATTTAATAAGTTTCTTCTAACTTGAGGAGAACCATTTATTATATCCAAATCAGTTGGACTAAACATAATTACATTCATATTTGAAATATAAGAAGATATTTTTTTTATTTCTTTATTATTTACAAAAACTTTTTTACTATCTAAAAGAAATTTAACCTCTAATTCTAATAATTTACTACTATTTCTTAATAATCCTTTAACACCACCTGACTGATAACCATCTTTAATAATATTATTTTCAAAACCTAAACGATGTGATTTTGTAAGTGCAAGTATATAAATACTTTCTATTATATTTGTTTTTCCTTGAGCATTATTTCCTATAAAAATATTTGTTTTGTCACATAATTTTATTGTTTCTTTTTTGTAATTACGAAATTGATTTACTTCTAATTTTGATAAATACATAAAAAACCTCAAAAAAACTCATATAATCACCTTTTGTACCTTTTTGTACTCCTATACCTACACATATATTATAACATAATACAGGCTTAAAAACACAAAAAAAGAGAATTTTATCTCTTTTTTTATCTATATTTTAGTTAATTTTCTCTCATTTAAAATCAAATTAAGTCTAGAAGCTCTCATAACCTGATTTTCTATTGATTTTTTTGACATATTTGTCTTTATTTTTTGACCATTTTTAAGAACTATATATGTAATATTATCAGTTTTTTCAACATTCTTATACCACTTTAAAGCTATCCATATACAATCACTGTTTTCTGGTGAAGTAATTGGAAAAAAAATCATTTCTGAACTTTCTTCTACTATAATTGGTAATTTATAATTTGCTCCTAACATTCTTTTACTTCCATCTACTCTGCCAGAATAAGAGCTTCCAAAATACTGACAAGAATAATCCATTACTTCATAACTACTGTTTGATAACTTATATTCATTATTTTTTTCATAAACTTTTGAATTATTTTTATCAATTCCTAATACTGCCATTGTTTCATCATTTACTTCATACTCTTTCATATTATTTCCCCCTGCAATCAAATTGCAAGTCATACTATAACAGTATAATTAGTCGAAAATAATCGAAAAATGTCATATTATATAAAAAAATAAAAAGTGAAAAAATTCACTTTTTAATCTTAATATGTTCTAATTGGTAATACTAATTGTGTTAATCCTTCATCTTTACTTGAATTTAAGATAATAGGTTTTACTTCTCCAACAAATGAAATACTTACTTGTTCATCATTAAATGATTTTAAAGCTTCCATCATATACTTAGCTACAAATGATATTCTTAAATTTTCATCATTATCTTTTTCTATGTTCATTTTTTCTTCTACTCTACCTATTTCAGCAGAACTGCTTCTAACAAATAATTTATTACCTTCTATTTCAAATGTAACTATATTCTTTTCCTTATCACTAGTTAAAATACTAGCACGATCAATTACATTATATAACTCATTAACATTAACTTTAATAGCTAATAAGAATTCATCTGGTAATAAATTAGCTGTATTAGGATAAGTACCACTAATTAATCTAGATTGAAATAATATATTTTGATACTTTATTAATACCTTATTATTAAATATATGTAACTCTACTTTTTCATCACTATCATCCATTATTTTAATAAATTCTAATAAATTTTTACTAGGTATTACTATATTATAATTATCTTCTACTGCATTATCTAATGTTATTATTCTTCTAGCTAAACGGTATGAGTCAGTTGAATTACATTCCATTACGTTACCAACTATCTTAAAATTAATCCCAGTTAAAATAGGTCTAGATTCATCACTAGAAGAAGCAAAAGAAGTTTGATAAATAATACTTCTAAATGTTCTACTATCTATTGCTAATGGGTTTTTGCTTAAATCTAAATTAATACTTGGATATTCATTTTTATTAATACCATTTAAATTAAATTCACTATTATCTGTGTAAATAGTTATTTTTAATTCATCAATTACTTCAATATTAATAAATTCATCTGGTAATTTACGTACTATATCAAGAATATATTTACCTTGAATAATAATACTTCCTTCTTTTTCAACTTCCATATCATCTGTTTTATCAATAAATACTTGTATAGTAATATCATTATCACTCGCTGTAAGTAATAAACCATTACTTGTCAAATCAAATTTAATTCCAGATAATACAGGAACTAAATTTCTACTTGATAAAGCTTTTGAAACTTTATTTAATCCATCTAATAACACTTCTTTTTTAATTTTTAATTTCATATATATTCCTTCTTTCTTAAATAGTTATTATTATTATTATTACTGTGGAAACTGTGTATAAGTGTCATCCAACCTTATTTTATCACATTTTTACTAAAATTTACCTGTGGAAAAAAAGTTTTAAATTTGCATTTTATCCACACTATACTATTTCTTTCTTTAATTTTTCAATAATATTAGCTAATTCTTTATTAGTTGCTATTTCATTTTCTATTTTTTCCACGGAGTGCATAACTGTTGAATGATCTTTACCACCAAACTCAATTCCTATTTTAGGAAATGACTCATTTGTGAGTTTCCTACATAAATACATTGCTACTTGTCTTGGAAATGCTAAATTAGCACTTCTTTTCTTTGACTTCATATCTTCAACTGATACCTGAAAGTATTCAGCAACAATTCTTTGTATTCTATTAACACTATTTTTTTCACTATATCCTTTATTTACAAAGTCTTTTAATACATCAACCGCCAGATCTAATGTTATTTCTGCACCACCCATGATAGTTGAATAAGCAAGTAGTCTTGTAATTGAACCTTCTAGATGTCTAACATCGCTACCAACATTAGAAGCAATATATTCAATAACATCATCAGGTATATTTTTATTCAACGACTCCCCTATTATCTTTTTCTTGATGATTGCTACTCTTAAATCAAAATCCGGTGGAAATATATCAGCGGTTAATCCCCAACAAAATCTAGTTCTTAACCTATCTTCTAATAGTTTTAAGTCATCTGGAGAACGATCAGATGAAATAATTATTTGTTTATTTTCATCGTAAAGCTTAGTAAATGTATTAAAAAACTCATTCTGTGTTTGCGGTGCGCCTTGAAAAAATTGAATATCATCTACTATTAATACATCAATACTCCTATATTTATTTTTAAAATAACTAACATAATCAAAGTTTTTGCCATTTTCATCCTTTTTATTAATACCTAAGAAATCAGTTATAAATTGATCACTTGATACATATAAAACCTTTTTATTAGAATGTTCTGTTATATAATTACCAATTGCATGCATTAAATGTGTCTTCCCTAATCCACTATTTCCATATATAAATAAAGGATTATATAAAACACCAGGATTTTCGGCAACTTCAAGTGCAGCAGCTTGTGCAAATTTATTTGTATTCCCTACTATAAAATTTTCAAAAGTATAATTTTTATTAAGATTTGAACAGAAATTGTTAATAACATTACTATTATCTATACTCTTTCCATCGTTATCAACATTATTGTGGATATACATAGGATTTATATTATCATTACTAGTATTTTCATTTTCTAATTCATCTATTTCTTCTTTAGTATAGAATTCAATATCAATATTATCACCTACAACATTACTTAGGTTATCTACTATTAATTCATAATATTTAGTAGCCAAATGTTTTTTATACATAGCCATTGGCACTATTATTTTGCATACACCATCTTTATATTCATATAATTCTGTATTTTTAAACCAGGTTTCAAACGATAAGGGGTTTAATTCATTTTTAATAACGTTTAAAAAATTAGCCCAAATAATTTTTGTATTCATTATTATTATCCCCCCTGACTAAAGATAATTTCAAATTGCAAGTCTTATTCTAACTTAAAATTGTGGAAAAATAAATAGTTATTTTTATCTTTTTTTTAATTCACAGTTTATCAACAGTTTTTTCCACAAATATAAACCTTATATATATTGAATATATCACACTTTTCCACAAATTTAAAAAAATAACTAATCACAAGGTTAATAAAGTTATAAACAAGACTGTGGAAATAGTGGAAAATTACATTTATAATGTGGAAAATGAATATTTTTTTATGAAATAATTGACAAAACCTAATATTTATTATTATAATAATGTAGATTTTATGTCTGGAGGTGGAAACTATGAAAAGAACTTATCAACCAAATAATCGTAAGATGAAAAAAGCACATGGATTTTTTTCAAGAGTTAAAGGTAACGTATTAAAGAAAAGAAGAGCAAAAGGTCGTAAAAGATTATCTAAATAAAAAATGCCACAATTATGTGGTTTTTTTTGCTTTTTAATAGAAATAGAATAGGTGATGATATGAAAAAAATAAATATCATAAAAAAAACACAAGATTTTGAATATATTATGCATAATGGCAGATTACTTAAAAATAATTATTATATTATATATACAGCTCCTAAAATGTCAGAATATTATCGTTTTGGTCTTTCTGTAGGTAAAAAGATATCAAATAGAGCCGTAGTTAGGAATAAACTAAAAAGAATGCTAAAAAGTATCATTGATAATAATAAAAATATCTATCAAAAAGATCGAGATTATATTATAATAATGAAGAGAAGTTGTTTAGAAGCAAGTTATCAAGAACTAGAAAATAGCTTCATTGATATAATTAAGAAGATAAGATAAGGAGATTTAAATGAATAGAAATAATAAAAAAGTAATAGTATTAGCAGTTTTATTACTATTATTAACAACAGGATGTACAAAAACATTAAAGGGTAGTGATAAAAAAGTTGTTACTAATCCTGAAACAGGTCAAAGTTTAACTGAAAATATACTTTGTAGGCCAGAAAATGAAAAAACTATTAAAGCATACGAAGATAATGGTGTAGATTTAACAAAATATCCAAAATGTAGTGAATTTAAAGTTACAAGTGGTGGTTATGAAGGTTTGTGGGATAGTATTTTTGTAAAACCATTAGCTTTTGTAATACTATGGTTTGCTAAATACGTAAAAAGTGCAGCTTTAGCCTTAATAATAACAAGTATTATTATTAGATTAATTGCATATCCAGTAACTAAAAAAACCGCAATGCAATCAGAATTATTAAAGAAAGCGCAACCAGAATTAGAAAAGTTAGAAAAGAAATATGCAAATAAAACTGATCAAGAATCTATAATGAGAAAAAGTCAAGAAATGACTATGATTTATAAAAAATATAATATAAACCCAATTTCAGGATGTTTATATGGATTTATCCAATTACCATTATTCATAGCTTTCTTAGAAGCAATTAATCGTGTACCTGCATTATTTGAAGAAAACTTTTTAGGCTTACAGTTAGGTACAACACCTTCAGTTGGATTGTTAAGTCAAGGAAATTGGTTATATATCATCTTAATTTTATTAGTAGGATTAACTACTTATTTCTCATTCAGTCTTAATAAAACAACAGCTGAATCTAGCAGTAGTCCAATGAAAAATATGTCAACAACTATGACAATAATGATTATAGTAATGGGATTCTTTATGCCAGCAGCTTTATGTATTTATTGGATAACAACCAACTTATTTACTGTAATTCAAAATTTAATTGTAAAAAGGAGTAAAGAAGTATGTTAGTAAAAAATAGATATAGTGGTAAAACTAGAGAAGAAGCAATAAATAATGCGAAAATAGCTCTTCAAGAGTTAGAAAAAGACTTATATATCAAAGAAGTAGAAGTAAAGAATGGTTTATTTAATAAAAAAGTTGAAATAGAAGTAATTAGACATGATGATGTAATTGAATATATTAAAGAATATTTAAAAGAATTAATTACTAATATGGGACTTACTTGTAATTTAGAAGTAAAAAAACGTGAAAATGGTGTAAATATTACAGTTATTTCTGATAATAATTCTATCTTAATTGGAAAAAATGGTAGAACTTTAACAGCTTTAAATCTAGTATTAAAACAAACAATATATAATGAAATAGGCGAATATTTTCCATTTAATTTAGATATTGGTGAATATAAATTAGCTCGTGAACATAAATTAGAATCTCTTGCTAAGCGTACTGCTAGAGAAGTTGCTTCTTCAAAAGTAGCCGCAAAATTAGATCCAATGAATTCTTATGAAAGAAGAATTATTCATACTGTTTTAGCAGATAATAAAAAAGTAATTACAGAAAGTGAAGGCGAGGAACCTAATCGCTATGTAGTTATTAAACCCAAGGAAGATGAATAATCTTCTTTTCTTTTTCTAAAAAAAATGATAGTATATGCTATATAAAGGAGGTGTTACTATGAATGATACAATTGCTGCAATTTCAACTACTTTAGGAGTAGGTGCTATTTCTATTATTAGAGTAAGTGGAAATAATGCCATAAAAATAGTAAATAAGATATTTAAAGGTAAAAATTTAGAAAAAGTAGAAACGCATACCATTAACTATGGACATATTGTAGATAAAGCTGAAATAATTGATGAAGTATTAGTATCAGTTATGAAATCTCCTAAAACTTTCACAACAGAAGATGTTGTAGAAATTAATTGCCATGGAGGTATTTCTACTACCAATAAAGTTTTGGAACTTGTATTAAATAATGGGGCAAGACTAGCAGAACCTGGTGAATTTACAAAAAGAGCTTTTTTAAATGGCAGAATAGATTTAACTCAAGCAGAATCTGTAATGGATTTAATTAATTCGAAGAATGAATCTAAAAGAAAAGTAGCCATCAAAGGCTTAAATGGTTATGTTAGTAATATTATTAGAAATTTAAGACAAGAAATACTAGAGTTACTTGCATCAATTGAAGTAAATATTGATTACCCAGAATATGAAGATGCAATTGTGATGACTAATGATATCGTAAAGCCAAAGATTACTGAAATAAAAGAAAAATTAACTAACATTATTAATGAATCTGAAAACGGTAAGATTCTAACTAGTGGTATTAAAACTATCATTATTGGAAAACCAAATGTAGGAAAGAGTAGTATTTTAAATAGATTATTAGATGAAGAAAAAGCAATTGTTACCGATATTGAAGGAACAACTCGTGATACAGTAGAAGGTTCTATTACGATTAATGGAGTATCTTTAAATATTATCGATACAGCTGGTATTCGTGAAACAGAAGATATTGTAGAAAAAATAGGAGTAGAAAAGAGTTTAAGTTTAATTAATGAAGCTGATTTAATTATTATTGTTTTAAATAATAATGAAGAATTATCAGAAGAAGATAAGAAAATACTAACTGCTTGCAAAGATAAAAAGGTAATTGTCGTTATTAACAAAAGTGATTTAGAAAGAAAAATAAATTTAGATGATATTAAATATCAGAATATTGTTTATACAAATACAATTGATTTAAATGGTATAAATTCTTTAAAAGAAAAAATAGTAGAATTATTTAATTTAAATGAACTTGAACAACAAGATTACACTTATCTAAGTAATGTAAGACAAATTTCACTAGCAAAAGAGGCATATCAAATTTTAGAAGAAGTAAATAATGGCATAAAAAATGAAGTCCCAGTCGATATGATAGAAATTGATATTAAGCGTGCTTGGGAGAAACTTGGTGAAATAATAGGTGAAACTTATACCGAAGAATTAATTGACCAATTATTTAGTCAGTTCTGTTTAGGTAAATAAAATCAAAAAAATGTTATATCAATACAAAAATTGTAATTTAAAATCAAAAATTATTTCCCGGGAAATAATTTTTTTCTATTTCTAGTAAAAAAATTCAAAATATAGTGTATAATAATTCCAGAAAAAAGAGGAAGTGTATCAAAATGGAATATGATATTATCGTTGTAGGTGGAGGTCATGCTGGTTGCGAAGCATCACTAGCATCAGCTCGTCTACATAATAAAACTTTATTAGTAACAGGAAATATTAAAAATATTGCTGATATGCCATGTAATCCATCAATAGGTGGACCAGCTAAAGGAATTATTGTAAGAGAAATAGATGCTTTAGGTGGTGAGATGGCTAATAATATTGATCATAGCTGCTTACAAGTCAAAATGTTAAATACAAAAAAAGGTCCAGCTGTAAGAGCACTAAGAGCACAAGGTGATAAAATTACTTATCCAAAAGCTATGCTAAAAACTATGAAAAATCAAGAAAATCTAGAGATTAAAGAGTCACTAGTAGAAGACTTAATCGTAGAAGATAATAAAGTAAAAGGTGTAGTTTTAGAAAACGGAGAAAAGATTTATGCCAAAGCAGTAGTTCTAACAACAGGAACATACTTAAAAGCAGTTATTCTAAGAGGAGCTAAAAAAACAGTTAGTGGTCCACACGGCGAAAGACCATCTAAATTTTTAAGTGATAAACTAAGAGAGTATGGATTTACGATTCAAAGATTAAAAACAGGAACTCCTCAAAGAATAGACAAAAATAGTATTGATTATTCAAAAACTAGCCTAGAACCAGGTGATAGCATTCCACATACTTTTTCATTTGATAATGATCCACTTTATAAAGTAGAAGACCAAGTGCCTTGTCATCTAATATATACAACAAAAGAAACTCATAAAATTATTATGGATAATCTAGAAAAATCAAGTATGTATGGTGGTTATGTAGAAGGAATTGGTCCTAGATATTGTCCTTCTATAGAAGATAAAGTCGTTCGTTTTAAAGATAAAGAAAGACATCAACTATTCCTAGAACCAGAAAGCTTGTATTATGATGACATTTACATTCAAGGTTTTTCAACTAGTATGCCAGAAGAAATTCAAGATTTAATGGTACATAGTTTGCCAGGTTTAGAACATGCCAAAATATTAAAATATGCCTATGCTATTGAATATGATGCTATAGACCCTCTACAATTAAAACAGTCACTTGAAACAAAAGTACTTGAAAATCTATTTACAGCCGGACAAATAAACGGTACAAGTGGTTACGAAGAAGCCGCAGGACAAGGATTAATAGCTGGTATCAATGCATCTCGCAAGATTCATAACCAAGAACCATTAATTCTTAAAAGAAATGAAGCCTATATTGGTGTATTAATTGATGATTTAGTAACAAAAGGGACTAAAGAACCATATCGTATGTTAACATCTCGTGCTGAATATCGTTTATTACTTCGTCATGATAATGCTGATTTAAGATTAAGAGAATATGGACATGAAATAGGTTTAATAACAGAAGAAAGATATCAAAAGTTTGTAGAAAAGAAGACACAAATTCAAGAATTAATTAATTTATTAAAAGAAAATAAAATCACTCCTACAAAAGATACCAATGAGTATTTAACTAGTATTAATTCTACTAAGTTATTAGATGGTATTACATTATATGAACTATTAAAAAGACCAGAAATAACATTTACTAACATAAGACACTTTATAGATATTAACTATAGTGATGAAGTAGTAGAACAAGTTGAAATAATGGATAAGTATGAAGGTTACATTGTAAAAGCCAATAGAGAAGCAGAAAAAATGTTAGACTTAGAAAAAGTAAAAATACCAGAAGATATAAACTATGATAATGTTCATAACCTAGCTAGTGAAGCAAGACAAAAATTAGCTCAAGTAAGACCAACTACTATTGCACAAGCTTCTCGTATTAGTGGTGTTAATCCTGCTGATATTTCTATATTAATGGTTTATTTAAAAAAGGAAAAAAGAATATGAATTTAGATTTATTTATAGAAGAAACAAAAAAATTAGGTATAGAATTAACCAGTCAACAACTAGAAAAATTAAATCAATTTTATGAATTATTAATTTCATGGAATCAAAAAATGAATCTAACTAGAATAACAGAAAAAGAAGATGTTTACTTAAAACATTTCTATGATAGTCTAACACTTAGTAAAGTAATAGATTTAAACCAAGACTTAACTTTATGTGATGTTGGTAGTGGTGCTGGATTTCCAGGAATTGTTTTAAAAATCTGTTTTCCTAATTTAAAAATAACTTTACTAGATTCACTTCAAAAAAGAGTAAATTACTTAAATGAAATAATAAAAGAATTAGATTTAAAAGATATCGAAGCTATTCATACAAGAGCAGAAGAATATGCCAAACAAAATCGTGAAAAGTTTGATATTGTAACAGCAAGAGCAGTAGCTAATCTTAAAATATTATCAGAATTATGTATTCCAATGGTAAAAGTAAACGGTTTATTTATTGCAATGAAAGCAAATATTGAAGAAGAAATTGAAAATAGTACGGAAATATTAAAAAAATTAGATAGTAAAATAGAAAAAATAGAAACGTTCTATTTACCGATTGAAAATAGTATTCGTAATATTATTTTGATTGAAAAATTAAAACCAACTAATACTTTGTATCCACGAAGAATAGAAAAAATAAAAACAGATAAATAATTAAAATATAAAGTCAAAATGCCTAAATTTGACTTTTTTTCTTGTATGAAATGAAAAATATGATATAATATTTCTAGAATAAAAGAGTAAGAAGAATGAAAAGAGGGTATATTTATGGATAAAGAAGTAGTTGAATTATATTTAGATGACATAATTCCTAACCGTTTTCAACCACGTGAAGTATTTAATGAAGAGGCACTAAGAGAATTATCAGCATCTATAAAAGAACATGGTGTAATTCAACCAATTATTGTTAGAAAAATAGGTGACAAATATGAAATAATAGCTGGTGAAAGAAGATATAAAGCATCAGCATTAGCAGGACTAACAAAAATTCCTGCCATAATTCGCAACCTAGATGATAAAGAAGCTTCTAAAGTTGCCCTTTTAGAGAATCTTCAAAGAAAAGATTTAACAGCAATAGAAGAAGCAAGAACATATCAAAAAATACTTGAATTAGATTCAATGACACAAGAAGAATTAGGTCGTACAATGGGTAAATCTCAAGCAGCAATAGCTAATAAAATGAGATTATTATCATTACCAGATGAAGTACAAGAGGCTTTATTAAAAGATCAAATATCAGAACGTCATGCTAGAAGTTTATTAAACTTAGATACTCCAGAAGAACAAATTAATATGTTAAGAAAGATAATATCTAATCGTATGACAGTAAGAGAATTAGATAATGAAATTAGAGAACTAAAAGGTGAAACATCAATTCCATCAACTATTAACAATGATAGTGTTACAATAGTAAATGAAACTGGTCCAAAAGTAGAAGTAAATAATAATGAATCACATGAAGTGCCAACATTAAATTTACCAGAATCACCTTCAAATGAATTAGATGATGATTTCTCACCATTATCTTTTATTCCTAAAGATGATACTCCAGAAGTATTAGAAGCTTTATCTGATATTGAAGAACCAGAACCAATAGAAGAAAAATCAAATACTGATGATTTTAAAGCTATTGATAATTTATTAAAATCAACGAAATTGTATACAATGGAAGATGCTGTGAATGAAATAAAAAGTGTAGTAGCTAAAATTCAAAATAAAGGAATAAAGATTACTACTGATGATATGGATTTTGAAAATACTTATCAAATAGTTATTAAAATTGATAAAAACAATTAAAAAGTAGAACTTCTACTTTTTTTTTCGAAAAACATTTCATAATTCATATATTTTTGTTAAAATAGAATAGTACAAAGAAAAGGTGGTAGTATGGGAAAGATAATTTCATTAGTAAATCAAAAAGGTGGAGTAGGAAAAACAACAACAAGTATTAATCTTTCTGCATCACTTGCTTATTTAGGTAAAAAAGTATTATTAATAGACTTAGATCCACAAGGTAATACAACAACTGGTGTAGGAATTAATAAAGGCGATATCACAAATAGTGTTCATGAAGTTTTAACTGGTAAATGTGAAATTACTGAAGCAATTATAAAAACAAAGTATAAAAATTTATATGTTTTACCTGCAACTATTAATCTAGCAGGATTAGATATGGAATTAATTGAAAAAAGTAAAGTAAATCAAGGCTTCGCTAAGAATGCCCAATTAAAAACATTTTTAGATCCAATTAAAGACTTATTTAATTATATAATAATTGATTGTCCCCCTTCTTTAGGATTAATAACTACTAATGCACTAACAGCTTCAGATTCAGTTATTATCCCAGTTCAATGTGAATTTTTTGCTTTGGAAGGAATTACTCAATTATTAAATACTATTATGTTAGCTCAAAAGAATTTAAATCCAAATCTAGATATAGAAGGTGTTTTATTAACAATGCTTGATTCTAGAACATTGTTAGGACTAGAAGTAGTAGAAGATATAAGAAGATTCTTTAAAGAAAGAGTATACAATACTATAATTCCAAGATTAGTAAAATTAACCGAAGCACCTTCACATGGAAAACCAATATTAGCTTATGACCCAAAACATAGGGCAACAGAAGCTTATATAAATTTAGCAAAGGAAGTGATTGCACGAAATGGAGACATCTAGAAGAAAGGCTTTAGGAAGAGGCCTAGAAGAATTATTTAATAATGAACCAATGGATTATGAAAAAATTGAAGAAAAAATAATGGATGAATCTACAAATGAAGAAATAGTTGAATTACCATTATCTGAATTAAGAAGCAATCCATATCAGCCAAGAAAGAACTTTGATGAAGGAGCATTACAAGAATTAGCTAACTCTATTAAAGAACATGGCGTATTTCAACCAATTATTGCTAAAAAGAGTATAAAAGGTTATGAAATAATAGCTGGTGAGCGTAGAGTAAAAGCCTCAATTCTAGCAGGAAAAGAAACTATTCCAGCTATTTTGAGAGATTTTTCAGATCAAGATATGATGGAAATTGCTTTACTTGAAAACTTACAAAGAGAAAATCTTAATGCTTTAGAAGAAGCTATAGCTTATAAAAAGTTAATAGATGAATTATCATTAACACAAGATAAACTTGCTGAAAGATTAGGAAAAAGTAGAAGCCATATTACTAATATGTTAGGATTATTATCATTACCAGAAGAAGTAAAAGATATGATAATGGCTAATAAATTATCTATGAGTCATGCACGTGTTCTAAGTAAGATAGAAGATAGTGAAAAAGTTAAACAATTAGCAGAAAAAATAGTTGTAGAAGGCTTAAGTGTAAGAGAGGTTGAAGATCTTTCACATGAAAATATTTATGAAAAGAAAAATACACAAGTAAGACATGAAACTAATCGCAACGAATACAAAGTAATAGAAGAAGAATTATCAGATAAATTTGGAACCAAAGTAAAAATTAAAAATAATAAAATTGAAATTCATTTTGTAAACCCTAATGATTTAAATAGAATTTTAGAAATTATTGGACTAGATAACTAACGGTGAAATATGTTTGAAAAATATTTTATTCCTCAAATTTATTTACCAATAGTATATATATGTATAGCCATTATAATAAATGGTGTTTTAAAAAGAATAATAGATAAAATAATTTCTAAAAAACAAGCCGATTTTTCTAAAAGTAGTTATAATTATAAAAAAACAGAAACTTTTAAAGTATTATTAAAAAATTTAACTAAATATCTAATAATAATTTTTCTACTTTTAGCTATTTTAACAGTGTACGGCATAAATGTAACATCATTTTTAACGGGTTTAGGAATAGTTGGGATTATTGTCGGATTAGCTCTACAAGATTTAGCCAAAGATCTAATAGCAGGTTTTACTATCATTTTAGAAAATCAATATGCAATTGGTGATACAATATCAATTGGTGATTTTAAAGGAGAAGTAATCTATTTAGGCCTTAAAACTACTAGAATTAAAAGCTATGAGGGGCAAATTAAAATTATAGCCAATCGTAATATAAGTGAAGTCATAAATTATAGTATGGAAAATTCTTTAGCAATTGTAGATATTGATGTAAGTTATGAGGAAAACAATGATAAAGTAGAAAAAGTGTTAAAAGAACTAACTGCTGAATTATCTAAAACACTACCAAATTTAAAAGGAAAAGTTGAATTATTAGGTATTCACGAACTTGCCTCATCATCAGTAAGATATAGAATAATTGCTCCTACTGTAGCTATGCAACACTATGAAGTTGAAAGAATTCTTAGAAAAGAAATAAAAGATAGATTAGATAAGGAAAATATTAAGATTCCTTACCCACAAATAGAGGTGCATCATGGAGAATAAAGAATATAAACTAAATGATAGAGTTATAATGAAAAAAGGTCATCCATGTGGAGCAAATGAATGGAAAATAATAAGATTAGGTATTGATATAAAGATTGAATGTTGTAATTGTGGAAGAGTTGTTATGATACCAAGAATCGAGTTTAATCGTAAATTAAAAAAAGTAATTAATAGTGAGGATGTGTAGTATGAAGGAAAAGAAGAAGTTAAAACTGAAAAAGTTTTACTTACATCCAGTAACGGCATTTATTTTATTAACTTTTTTAGTAATGGTATTAAGTGGAATATTTTCTCTTTTTGAAATGCAGGCTACTTATTCAAAAATAAATTCTACAACAGGTGAATTAGAAACAACTTTAGTTACAGTAGAAAATTTATTTGGTTTTAGTGGTCTAAAGTATATTATAAGTAATGCTGCTAAAAACTTTATGAGTTTTACTACTTTAAGTACTTTGCTTATAGCACTAATTGGTTTAGCAGTAACTCAAGCAACGGGTTTACTTGATGCTTTTATCAAAAGAGTATTAGTAAAAATAGATAATAAAAAAATAACATTTATAATAATTTTTCTTGCTACTATTTCTAGTTTAATAAATGATATTGGTTATGTAATAATTATCCCATTAGCTGCCTTAATTTTCTTAAAAAATAATCGTAATCCACTAGCTGGTATAATAGCTGCATTCTGTGGCGTAGCATTTGGTTATGGTGTAACATTATTTGTTGGAAGTATGGAAGTAAATTTAGTTTCAACAACTGAACAAGCAGCTAGATTAATAGACTCTAGTTACCACGTAGCTTTATCGTCAAATTTAATAATAATAATAATATCATCAATAATTCTATCAATAATAGGAACATTAATTATAGAGAAAATAACTATTCCAAAATTAGGAAGATATAGAGATGTTAATGATTTAGCTAAAACTAGTGAAATTAAAATAGTAGAAAGTGTTGAAGAAGAAGAACAAAGAAAACTAGCATTAGAAATTCATGAAAAAAAGGGAATGAAAAATGCCAGTATTGTTGCAATAATATTTGCTTTATTCTTTATTTATTCTTTAATACCAAATCTACCTTTTTCAGGAATGTTACTTGATATGAATGAAACTACCTATTTAGGACAAGCTTTTGGTCCTAATTCCTACTTTCAAGATGGTTTCACATACATGGTATCACTATTTTTTATACTAACAGGAATAGCTTATGGAATAGGCGCAAAGACTATTATAAATGATAAAGAATTACTGATAGATGTAAGTAAATCAATGTCAGAAGTAGGTATTCTAATACCTATGGTTTTCTTTGCTACTCAATTTATAGCAGTATTTAGAAAAACGAATATTGCAACTATATTTACAGCATGGGGTGCTAATTTAATAAATAGTTTAGAATTTAGTGGTGTTCCTTTAATCATATTAATAATTATTGTAATTGCTATAACTAATATTTTTAACACAACACCAACAGCTAAATGGACTATTTTAGCTCCAGTAGTAATTCCTAAATTAATGCAAGCTAATATTTCGCCAGAATTTGGTCAATTTATTTTAAGAGCTGCTGATTCAATGACTAAAGGTATCACCCCATTATTAACATATTTTGTGATATTTGTTGGTTACTTGAACATATATAATTCAAATAAAAAAAGACCAATCACAATCGGTAATTCATTAAAGCTAATTATGCCATATTGTTTAATTATAAGTGTAGTATGGTTAGTTATAATACTATTATGGTATTTGACAGGATTACCATTAGGAATGGGTGTATATCCAACATTATAAGAACAACTGTAGTTGTTCTTTAATTTTTATTACTTACATTGTGTTATTTTGTGTGAATCTTTTAAAAATGTATGCTTTTTATAAAATAAATGTTATAATAATTCAAGAAAAGAGGTATAAGTATGGGCTTAACAGCAGGAATAGTAGGACTTCCTAACGTAGGAAAATCAACATTATTTAATGCAATTACTAAAAAGAGTATCCTAGCAGCAAATTATCCATTTGCTACAATTGAACCAAATGTAGGCGTTGTAACAGTACCGGATGAAAGGCTAGAAATATTAAATGATTTATATAATCCGGAAAGATTAATACCAACAGCATTTGAATTTACTGATATTGCTGGCCTAGTAAAAGGCGCTAGTCAAGGTGAAGGATTAGGTAATAAATTTTTATCTCATATTAGAGAAACAGATGCTATAGTAGAAGTAGTAAGATGTTTTGATAATAAAGACATAATACATGTTGAAGGAGCAGTAGATCCTATTCGTGATATTGAAATAATAAATTTAGAATTAGTCTTAGCTGACTTAGAAAGTATTGGTAATCGTATCGAAAAAATAGAAAAAAAAGTAAAAGCTGGTAAAGATAAAGATGATATTCAAGAATTAGAAGCATTAATTAAAGCTAAATCAGCCTTAGAAAAAAATGAAGCTCTAAGAACAGTAGATTTTACTAAAGAAGAATTACATGCCATTAAATCATATAACTTCTTAACTTTAAAACCTATTATCTATATGGCTAATATAAATGAGGATGAAGTAGCTACTGAAGATAATGAATATGTTAAAAAGGTAAAAGAATATGCATCTAAAGAGAATGCCAAAGTAATAAAAGTTTGTGCAAAAATTGAAGAAGAATTAAGTCAGTTAGAGGATGATGATCATCAAGATATGTTAGCAGCACTTGGAATACAAATGAGTGGTTTAGATCAATTAATAAAAGCTACTTATGATTTACTAGGTTTAGCAACTTACTTCACAGTAGGAAAAGATGAAGTAAGAGCATGGACTTTCAAAAAAGGGATGAATGCTAAAGAATGTGCAGGTATTATTCATACTGATTTTGAAAAAGGATTTATAAGAGCTGAAGTTATGTCTTATGATGATCTAGTTTCATGTGGTAGTGAATTAAAGGTAAAAGAAGCAGGACGTGCTAGATTAGAAGGAAAAGATTATTTAATGCAAGATGGAGATATTTGCTATTTTAGATTTAATGTTTAAATAAAAATAAAATGGTAAACATAAGTTATAAAAGGAGGATAAAATGGAAAATAAAATATATTCAAAAGTATTTTTATGGCTATTTATAGGAATGTTAGTAACATTTTTAACTGGTATTTATACAACTACTAATGAGTCAGCATTAACAGTAATATTCAGTGGTGGATTTTACTGGATATTAGTTATAGTAGAATTAGGTTTAGCCATTTTTCTCTCAGCAAGAATTCACAAAATGAGTGCAACAACAGCTAGAATTTGCTACTTATTATATACATTTTTAACAGGTTTAACCTTTTCATCAATATTTATAGTTTATAAATTAGAATCAATATTATTAGTTTTTGGAATTACATCTTTATTATTTTTAATATTTGCTATTATTGGTAAAACCACAAATATTGATTTAAGTAAATTAAGTACATACTTACTAATGATGTTATTAGGAATTATTATTTGTAGTATTGTAAATATCTTTTTAAAAAGCTCAACATTTGATATTGTAATTTCATGTATAAGTATTGTAGTTTTCTTAGGTTATATTGCTTATGATGTTCAAAAAATTAAAAAATTGAACGGTTTGATTACAGAAGATAATCTTGCTGTAATAGGAGCATTTGAATTGTACTTAGATTTTATTAATATTTTTATAGATCTATTAAGATTATTTGGAAAAGCAGATGACTAATCTGCTTTTTTATTGACAAATTTTTAATATAAAGATACTATATAGATAGTAGGAGGAGTGAAAATGAAGTTTTGTTCTAAATGTGGAAATCAGTTATCTGAAGGATTAAATTTTTGTCCCAGTTGTGGAGCTCAAATAAGTCAAGATCAACCTCAACAACAAAATCAATATCAACAACAAGTGTACAATACTAACATGCCACTTATTAAAAACAGAAATATAGCTATGCAAGTTATATTATCTATCTTAACTTGTGGTATATACGGACTTTATTGGTTCATAACAATGACTGATGAATCTAATGTCTTATCAGATGAAAAAACAGCTTCAGGTGGTATGGCAGTATTACTAACACTAGTTACTTGTGGTATATATTCATTTTATTGGAACTATAAAATGGGTCAAAAGTTAAATCTAGCTGGTAGAAAATATAATAAATCAATATCAGATAATTCAGTTTTATATCTTGTCTTATCATTATTAAGTTTAACTATAGTAAACTACTGTTTAATTCAATCTGATTTAAATAAGTTTTCAAACAACTAAAAATATCCTAAATTAGGATATTTTTTTGTGGACAATAATAATTAAAAGTGTTATTATCAAATTACACCCAGTATTTACGGATAAAGATAGACGATTGAAAAATATCGTTTTTTTGGCGTTTAAAGGAGGTTAAAATGGAATTAAGTCAAAAAGAAAAGTCATATGAGACTAACCACCTAGATGAAACAATCAAAGTTATTCGTAAAAAAATATCAGAGTTAGGTCAAGAATTCTATGATAAAGAAGAAAAAATTCAGGAATTCAAAGAACTAATATGGGATTCAAAACATGATATGGATCCAGCTGAAATGCGTTTTATGATGGCTCAATCTGACGAAGAAGTAATAAGGGTTGAGAAAAAAAGCAAGTATTTTCAGACTTTATTCAGGATTCAGGGTAATCCATACTTTGGAAAAATAATTTTTGAAGATAATATTGATAAAGAGGAAATCTATATTGGCATAACTCACGTTGAAAATGATTTAAAATACTATGTTCATGATTGGCGAAGTCCCATATGTAGCTTATTTTATGATTATGAAGTAGGCCCAGCTAGTTATAATTCACCAGATGGTATCATAAATGGAGATTTAAAAGTAAAAAGACAATATAAAATAGAAAATGGAATTCTAAAAGGAATTTTTGATACTAGCATCAACATTGAAGATGACGTACTGCAACAGGTTCTAGCAGAAGATTCCAATGATAAGATGAAGAATATAGTTAATACCATTCAACAAGAACAAAATAAAGTAATTAGAAATGTAGAAGATAAAAATCTTATTGTTCAAGGAATAGCTGGAAGTGGAAAAACAAGTGTAGCCTTGCATAGAATAGCCTTTCTTCTTTATAAAATTAAAAATCTATCTTCAAAAAATGTTTTAATCTTTTCACCAAACCAGGTCTTTTCTGAATATATTTCAAATGTACTTCCTGAACTAGGAGAAGATAATACTCTTCAAACAACATTTAATAAATTTATGGAATCAAATATAAAAGAATACCGCCATGTAGAAGAATTCACCAAGTTTATTGAAAGATTTTATAAAGATAAGACAGTAAATAAGGAACTAATCAAATATAAACAGAGTAATCAAGCAGCCATCGATATCAAAAACTATATAGATAATTTAAAAACTGAAATAAAATTTATTGATGATTTAGATACTAGAGATTTTACTTATACCAAAGATGAATTAAATTACTTTTTACATGAACGTTATAATCATCTTAAATTTTATGATATTATTCCAATTATAGCCACAAAGATATGTGACACATACTATAATGGTAAAAAAACTAATCATAAAAAATTAATATCAGAATTATATAAAAGACTAAATAAAAAGATAAATCTAAAAGAAATATATAAAAATTTTTATTCCAGTAATTATTTTTTAAACAATTATCACAAAACTATCACAGCTAGTGAAATAAAATCATTTATTAATAGTAAAGATATCTCATATGAAGATGCTTGTTTATTTATTTACATAAAAGGCTTACTACAAGGTTTTAACTATCAAGGGGCAATTAAGCAAGTAGTAATAGATGAAGCCCAAGATTATAATAAACTACAGTATAAAGTAATTAAAAGTATTTTTCCAACTGCAGGCTTTACTATTCTAGGTGATGTCAACCAAACTATAAATCCATATTATAAATATGAATCATTAAAGGAATTAGAGGAAATTTTTAATGAAGATACTAAATTTCTAGAACTAACTAAGACTTACCGTTCTAGCAAAGAGATTATAGAATATACAAATAAAATATTAGGACTTAATTATGTTACTGCAATCCGTAAAGAAAATCATTTACCAGTATTAATTAAAGAGGAACAAAACTTAAAAGAGGATCTAAATAACGATATTTCTAAGTTAAAGGAAAATTATAAATCAATCGCTATTATTACTAAAACAGATGAAGAAGCCAGTAAAATATATAATTTATTAACAGATACCAATCCTGAATTAAGTTTATTAGAATCAAATACTGAGAAATTTAACAGAAATTTGATAGTAGTTCCAGCCTACACTGCTAAAGGATTAGAATTTGACTCTGTTATTATTTATACAGATAAAAATAATAGATATACTAAAGAAGAAAAACACTTATATTATGTAGCATGTACTAGATGTCAACATCAATTAATAGTTTACAATCAAAATTAAATAAAATGAATAAAAAGCATTTACAATAATGCTTTTTTTTGATATATTACTAACGAGTATTTTAATACTCCTTGCTAGAAATAGCCAAATGACCAAGAGGAGGTGTAGAAAATGAGAAAGTATGAAATTATGTTCATCGTAAAACCTGATTTAGAAGAAACTGCTATTAAACAAGTAGCTAACGATATGAAATCAGTATTAGAATCTAATAATGCTAAAGTATTAGAAATAAAAGAGATGGGACAACGTGACTTAGCTTATGAAATTAATAAGTATAAGACTGGTTATTATTTCTTATTTACTATTGAGACTGAAGATTTAACAGCAACTAAAGAATTTGATCGTTTATCATTAATCAATGAAAATATTCTTCGTCACTTAATAGTAAGAGTAGAAGACTAAGAGAGGTAATAATATGAATAAAGTTATTTTAATCGGAAGATTAACAAGAGACCCAGAACTAAGATATACTAGTAGTAATATCCCAACAGCATCATTCAGTATTGCTGTTGATAGAACTTTTACTAATCAAAGTGGAGAAAGAGAAGCTGATTTTATTAACATTGTTGTTTGGAGAAAACAAGCTGAAAATTGTAAAAACTATTTAACTAAAGGTAGCCAAGTAGCAATTGAAGGACGTATTCAAACAAGAAGTTATGATGGCCAAGATGGACAAAAAAGATATGTAACAGAAGTAGTTGCTGATAATGTTCAATTCTTAGGTTCAAGATCTAATGGCGGCACATCAAGTGCACAACCTGCATTTAATGATAATGCTACTCCATATGATTTTGCTTCATCTAAAGAGCCTGCAACTACAGATGTATCAAGTGATCCATTTGCAGACTTTGGATCTTCCATCGAGATTAGTGATGATGAATTACCATTCTAAAGAAGGAGGAAAAGTAAATGGCAGAATTTTATAGAAAAAAGAAAAAAGTATGTTACATGTGTACAGGTAAAGATATCAACTATAAAGATGTAGATACTTTAAAAAAATATATAAATGACAAAGGTAAAATCTTACCTAGAAGAATTACAGGAGCTTGTGCTAAACATCAAAGACATATAGCAGAACAAATTAAACGTGCTCGTGCAATTGCTTTATTACCTTATACTAAATAAGATGGCTAATAGTCGTCTTTTTCTTTTTGAATTATCTATTAAAAAATGACAGATACTTTATTTTGTAGTATAATTACCTTATGGATTGGAGAAAATTATGAGATTAGCAAGTAAAATAAAAAGAGAATTAAAGAGAAGCAAAAATATTTTTGTTATGGCTCATAAAAATCTAGATTTAGATGCTCTTGGCGCATGTATTGGTGTATCAGCTATAGCTAGTAATTTTAAGAAACAAAGCTACATAATAGTTGATGATAAGAAACATGAACCAGCTGTTGGTAGAGTATTAAAAGAAATAACTAATAGTATCAAAATAATATCAAGTAGTGAAATATCTAAATACCATTATAATAAGAGCATACTAGTAATAGTTGATACTAATAAAAGAGAACTCCTTCAAAATAGTAAAATACTAAAACTATTTAATAAGGTAATTATTTTAGACCATCACCAAGAAACTGATCAAACAATCAAAGAAAGTATTCGTATTATTAATGAAAATGCTTCTAGTGCCTGTGAAATAGTTACAAATCTTATAGATAAATTCAAAGTAAAGATTAGTGCTCAATTAGCCACTTTTATCCTGGCAGGTATTGTATTAGATACTAATAATTTTGTTGTAAAAACGAGTGCCAAAACATATAAAGCAGCCTATTATTTAGCAAGCCAAGGAGCAAATCCTAAAAAAGTTCAATATTTCTTGAAACAGGACATTAAAGATTATATAATAAGACAAAAAGTTATTACTGAAGTAAAAGTAATTAATAACAAATATGCTTTGTCAGTAGCTCCAGAGCAATTAAAATATAAGCGTGAAGAATTAGCTAAGATAGCTGATACTTTACTACAATTTAATAAAATAGAAGCATCATTTGTTATTGGTAATCGTATTGATGGTTGTGTTGGCTTAAGTGCTAGAAGTGATGGAACATTTGATGTTGGTGCCTTAGCTGAAAAACTAGGTGGTGGTGGTGACAAATATGATGCTGCTGCCCAAATTAATGATAAATCACTAGAAGAGGTATCCAAAGAATTACTAGAATTATTAGATTAGGAGGAATATTATGAAAGTTATATTTGTAAAAGATCTAAAAAAGCAAGCAAAAAAAGGTGATATTAAAGAAGTAAAGGATGGTTATGCTCAAAACTTCTTAATAAAAAATGGTTATGCTATTCAAGTAACTGAAAAAAACATGGAAACAGTAAAAAAAGAAACTGAAGCTAAAAAAGAAGAAGAATTAATATTAACTAAAGAAGCTGAACAACTTAAAAAAGAACTAGAAAAGTTAACATTAGTGTTCAAAGTAAAAACAGGCGATAAAGATAAAGTATTTGGAAGCATAAGTCCTAAACAAATAAAAGAAGAATTATTAAAAAAAGGATATAAAATAGATAAAAAACAAATAGAGTTAGTTACCTCACTTCAATCATTAGGTTTTCATAAAGTGGTAATAACTTTATATAAGGAAGTAAAAGCTGAATTAAAAGTTCAATTAGTAAAGTAAAGTAGGTGATAACATGGCAGTAAAAACAATTCCCAACGATATTGTAGCAGAACAATCTGTGTTAGGTGCAATGTTTTTATCTCCATTAGCAATTGAAAAAGCTACGGATAAACTATTTGCCAAGTCATTTTATCTAGATAAGCATCAAATAATTTTTCAAGCTATTGTAGATTTACACGACAAAAAAGTACCAATAGATATAACCACCATTACAGCAGAACTAAATCAAACTAATAAATTAAATGATGTTGGTGGAGTTGAATATTTAACTGAGTTAATAAATATGGTACCAACAGCAGCTAATGTAGAATACTATATTAAAATAGTAGAAGATAATTATATGCTAAGAAGTGTAATTGATACATCAACAGAAATAGCTACTCTAGCTTACGAACATGATGGAGAAGTATCTGATATATTAGACCAAGTTGAGAGTAAAATCGTTGGTATCATTAGAAATAGACGTTCATCAGAGTTTAAATCAATTCAAGAAATTTTAAATGAAGTTCAAACTAATTTAGAAAAATTAGCTACATCTAAAGGAGAAATAACTGGAATTCCAACAGGATGGTATGAATTAGATAAACTAACATCAGGTCTACATGAAAATCAATTAATAATACTAGCAGCTCGTCCAGCCATGGGTAAAACTGCTTTTGCTCTTAATTTAGCTACCTATGTAACTACTCATACTGATAAAACAGTAGCTATCTTTTCACTAGAAATGGGTGCTGAACAGTTAGCAGCCCGTATGATTTCTTCACTTGGTCAAATAGAAGGAACTAAATTAACTAGTGGTAATATAGTAAATGAAGATTGGAAAAGAATTACAGAAGCTAAAAGCCAACTAGCCGGAGCTAAATTATTTATATCAGACGATGCTGGTGTAACTGTTGGTGACATAAAATCTAAATGTCGTCGTTTAGCAACTGGTGAAAGTGGATTGGATTTAGTAATAATTGACCACTTGCAGTTATTAACTATGGGTGGTAATTATGGAAATAATCGTCAAGCTGAAATAACAGATATTTCTAGAAGCTTAAAGAAAATGGCCATGGAATTAAAAGTTCCTGTAATTGCTTTAGCACAGTTATCTCGTGGCGTTGAACAAAGAGAAGATAAAAGACCTAAGATGAGCGATTTACGTGAATCAGGATCAATTGAACAAGATGCTGATATTGTAGCACTATTATATAGAGATGACTATTATCAAACAGCTAAAGAAATAGGCGAAGCCCCTGATCCAAGCCTAAGTGAACTAATAATTGGAAAACATCGTAATGGTCCAACTGGTAAAATAGATTTATTATTTAGAAAAAGTACCAGTACTTTCTTAAATTTTATAAAAGATAATAAGGGTGAAAATAATGAATAAGAAACAATTTATAATAACAGTAATTGCTTTTATAGTATCATGTCTTATTCTATTGATAGGTAGTAATCCCAATACACTTTCAGCTAAAATATTAGGATTCACAGAAAATAGAAATAATCCAAGGCAGTTATATAGAGTTTATCTTGCAGGAAAATCAATTGGCGTTATAGAATCTAAAAAAGAATTGGAAGACTACATTGATAATAAGCAGCAGTTATTAAAAGAAAAATATCAAGTAAATAAAGTTTATGCACCCAATGATTTAGACATTGTAAAAGAAATAACTTATAATGAAAAGATATCAACAGTAGAAGAAACCTACAATAAAATAGAAAAAATAATGGGTGAATCATCATTTACAATTGATGGTTACAGAATAAAAATAAATAGTATTGAAAAAACAACCGAAGATGGAAATATAAAAACAGATGATATCACTATTTATGTATTAGATAAAAATATTTTTACTAATTCTGTTAATAGAACTATCACTGCTTTTGTTGATAAAGATACCTATAATAATTATATAAATAATACCCAAGCAGAAATCAAAGAAAATGACACAGGTATGATTATAGAAAATTTATATATAAAAAATAAAATTTCTATAAGCAAGGAGCATATCCCAGCAGGTGCTAATATTTATCTAAGTGAAGATGAACTAAGCAAGTTTTTACTATTTGGAACAATAGAAGATCAAGAAACTTATATTGTACAAGCTGGAGATACAATAGAGGATATATCTAATGCCAATAAATTGTCTACAGAGGAATTTTTAATAGCTAATAATAGTTTAAAATCAGCTCAAGATCTATTATATCCAGGACAAGTAGTAAAACTAGGTTTAATTTCACCACAATTTGATTTGGCAGAAGTTCAACATGTTGTATCAAAAGAAGTTAAAAAAATGGAAGTTATTTATAAAGATGATAATACACAATATGTTGGAACAGAAAAAGTAGAACAAGATGGTCAAGATGGTTTGGTACTGGTAACTAAAAAAGTTAATTTAGTAAATGGTGAAATTCAAGACACATTACCAGTAGAAGAAGTTGAATTATCACCAGCAATAAATAAAATTATCATAAGAGGAACTAAACGTTATGAAGTAACACACTGGGGATATGATCCTGATGTTCCGGTATCAGTTGGTAGCTGGGTTTGGCCTACAAGATCTACTACTATTAATAGCCCATTCTCATGGCGTTGGGGGAAACATCATGATGGTGTAGATATTGGGGGTAGTTATGGCGATGCAATAAAAGCAGCCAACAATGGTATAGTTGTAGAATCATCATATAATAATTATAACGGTAATTATATTTTTATAAAACATAGTAATGGTTATTATACTGCTTATGCTCATATGTCATCCAGAAGTAAACAAGTAGGTGACGTTGTCATGGCAGGAGATCAAATAGGTGCAATGGGTAAAACTGGATTTGCTACTGGCGTACATTTACATTTTGGATTATATAGAGGATATCCTTTCCGTTCAGGAAGTCAAGCAGTAAATCCATATATCTTCTACTAATGAAAGTAAAAGTAATAGCTAGCGGTTCTAAAGGTAACTGCACTCTAATTCAAACTAATAAAATAAAAATTCTTATAGATATCGGAATAGGTTATCAGCAATTAGCTAGTGAATTAGAAAAAATAAATCTAGAACCGCAAAATATAGATGCAATCCTAATAACTCATACCCATAGTGATCACATAAAAGGTTTACCAACCCTAGTAAAAAAGACTAATTTAAAAGTTTATATGCTAGAAGAAATGGAACCTGAATTAATTAAAAAAATACCAGAAAATAATCTTCATTTATATAGTAATCCCTTGATGTTAGAAGATTTAACTATTAACTTAATCCGAATATCCCATGATGTTGCAGGGGTAGGATTTATAATAGAACATAACGGTCATTCTTTAGTATATATTACTGATACCGGATATATTAATCGTAAATATATACCATTAATGAAAAATAAAGACTTGTATATAATAGAAAGTAACCATGATGAAGAAATGGTAATGGAAGGGCCTTATCCTTATATATTAAAACAAAGAGTTCTAAGTGATAAGGGCCATCTTTCTAACCATACAACAGCAGAATATTTATTAGAAACTGTAGGTAATAATACTAAACAAATCATCCTTGCTCACATTAGTGAAAACAATAATACTGAAGAACTAGCTTTAAATACTACCAAAGATTTACTTGCCGAAAATAATATTTACAAGCCAATTATCTTAGCTAAACAATATGAACCACTTGATGAAATAGAGGTCTAATATGATAAAAATAATATGCATAGGTAAATTGAAAGAAAATTATCTAAAAGATGCAGAACAGGAATATCTAAAAAGATTAAAAAAATATACAAATATTGAACTAATAGAACTACAAGATTCTAATATAGATGTTGAAACTATAGCTTTAGAAAAAGAAAAAGAATTAATTGAAAAACATCTTAACAGTAAAGACTATTTAATTACTTTAGAAATAGAAGGAAAAGAATTATCATCACCTGAATTAGCTGATAAAATAGATAAAACTTTAATTACTAACAGTAATATAACATTTTTAATAGGTGGTTCATATGGAATTCATCCAGATATAAAAGCTAAATCAAACTTCAAGTTATCATTTTCTAAGATGACTTTTCCTCATCAGTTATTTAGAATTTTACTATTAGAACAGTTATTTCGTAGTTATAAAATATTGAATAATGAAAAGTATCATAAGTAATATGGTACTTTTTTCTTACTGTTTTGTCATAAAATACTTATTAATAATAGTGTATAATAAAAGAAGGAGGAAAAACTATGAAAATACTTATGATTGAAGATGATGAAGCAATTCGTACTGGCTTAAAGTATTACTTAGAACAAGAAAACTTTGAAGTAATAGAAACAGATAATGGTAAAGATGCCTTAAAATATTATCAAGACAATAATATTTCAATCTGCCTACTAGATATAAATTTACCAGATTATAACGGTTTTGACTTGTTTAAAGCTATGAAAAAAATAAAGGATATTCCTATTATTTTTCTAACAGCAAACGATTTAGAAACATCAATCGTTATGGGCTTAGACATGGGCGCTGATGATTATGTAACTAAACCTTTTAAAGCTAGAGAATTAATTTCCAGAATAAATAATGCCTTAAGGAAAAAAGGTAAAGAAACTAATATTATTCATTTTAAGAATATAACGGTAGATTTAAATGGTGCTAGAGTTTTAAAAGATAATAAGGATGTTTTTCTAACAGCACTAGAATATAAAATAGTCTTAACTTTCTTTCTAAATCCTAATGTCGTTTTCACTAGAGAAAAAATATTAGCAGATATTTGGGATGTCAATGAAGAATATGTAAATGATAATACTTTAACTGTTTATATTAAAAGAATAAGAGAAAAATTAGAAGAAGATCCTACTGATCCTAAAATAATAATAACAGTAAGAGGTTTAGGATATAAACTAGGTGATGATAATGTTTAGAGATAATCAAAATAAAAAGTTACTTACTTTTCAGTTAATAATTGTTTTTATAAGTATTATTTTAGTAAAAGTATTATCACTACCAACTAAAACTCTATTACTACTTACTTCATCTCTACTAATTAGTTATATAGTTACTTGGATATATTTATATAAACAATCAAATAGAATTAAAAATTTATCTAAGTATATGAATAATATTTTAAATAATAATTACTCATTAGATATTAGAGAATATGAAGAAGGCGATTTAAGTAATTTAAAAAATGATATTTATAAAATGACTGTTAAACTAAAAGAACAATCAGACTTAAGTCAAAAAGATAAAAAATATTTAGAAGAAATATTATCTGATATTTCTCATCAATTAAAAACACCTCTTACTAGTATGTATGTAATAAATGATGTCTTAATATCCGATAAGAAAATAACCCCTGAAAAGAAACAAGAATTCTTAATTAAGAATCGTAGGGAACTAGAAAGAATTGAATGGTTAGTAACAACACTTTTAAAAATGTCACGTTTAGATAGTGGTAGTGAGCAGATAAAAACAACTAGTATCAGCCTAAAAACTCTATTTAAAAGAGTGCTGGAACCATTAGAAATACCTATTGAATTAAAAAGCCAAAACTTAGTCTTAGAGTATGATCCTGAAATTATTGTTAATATTGATTTAAATTGGACTACTGAAGCTTTTATAAATATTTTAAAAAATGCCCATGAACATACCAAAGAAAATGGAACTATTATTATTCGTAGTAACGATACTCCAATTTATACTGAAATTGAAATAATTGATAATGGCGAAGGAATTGATCCAAAGGATTTACCTCATATTTTTGAACGCTTTTATAAAGGGAAAAGTAATAAAGAAAGCATTGGTATAGGATTAAACATGGCTAAAAAAGTAATTAATTTAGAAAAAGGTGATATTAAAGCTACCTCTACTAAAGAAGGAACAACTTTCAATATTAAGTTCTATAAACAAAATATATAGTGACTAATTTGTAAGAAAAAAAGTCACTTATTAGTAATAGATAATAACTATACTTAATGGTGCAAGGAGGAAATTATGGAAATTTTAAAAGTTAAAAACTTATGTAAAACATATGGAAAAGGTAATACTTTAGTAAAAGCTTTAGATAATGTTAGTTTTTCCGTAGAGAAAGGAGAATTTGTAGCTATAGTTGGTTCATCAGGAAGTGGAAAAAGTACATTACTTCACTTACTTGGTGGTGTAGATCATCCAACTAGTGGTGAAATTATTATTGATGGAGAAAATGTTTATAAGCTAAATGAAAATAACTTAGCTATTTTTAGAAGAAGACAAGTAGGATTAATTTATCAGTTTTATAACTTAATACCTATATTAAATGTTGAAGAAAATATAACTTTACCAATTCTTTTAGATGGTAGAACTCCTGATAAGGATTATTTAAAGGAATTAATAGATATACTCGGCTTAAAAAATAGAATCAATCATTTACCAAATGAATTATCAGGAGGACAACAACAACGTGTATCTATAGGTAGAGCATTAATGAATAGACCAGCTTTACTTCTAGCTGATGAACCAACTGGTAACCTAGATTCTAAAGCTAGTCATGATATCATTGAATTATTAAAAATGTCTAACGAGAAATATAAGCAAACAATTATTATGATTACTCATGATTATAACTTAGCCTTAAATGCTGATCGTATCATTACTATTGAAGATGGAAAAATAGTATCAGATGAGAAGGTAAAATAATATGAATATTTTAAATAAATTAACGATTAAGCATTTAAAAATGAATAAAAAAAGAACTGTTGTTACTATTATAGGTATAATATTATCAACTGCTTTAATGGTAGGAATTGGTTTACTTATGTCAACTGTTCGTGAAAATATGATTGACATGGTAAAACAAGAAAATGGAACTCAACATGCTATAATTTATAATTTAAGTCAAGACGATTTATCACATATCAAAAATAATAATAATGTAAATAAAGTTCTAACAACCGAAACATTAGGTTATTCTAAATTGGATTTAGACATTGATTATGCTTATCAATATCTTAAAGTAATAGCTTCTAATAGTAAATTTTTAAGTACTATTAAATTAAGAAATGGTAGATTACCAGCAAATGATAAGGAAATAATAATATCAAATCCTGAAGATTTAAATATTAAACTAGGTGATACCATAACTTTAAACATTGGTACTAGAACACTAAATGGTAATCCTATTAATGATGATATACTAGCAATTGATGATGAAAAAGATATAGTACTAACTAATCAAACTAAAAAAGAGTATAAAGTAGTTGGCATCATTGATTATGACTGTTATCAATCATCATATGATATTGGCTTATTCAGCTATACTTATCAAGAAAATTTAACCAATACAGTTGATGCCTATATCTACTTTAATAATGTAAAAAAAGTAAGAAGTACTATTGATAAATGGACAAATGAATTAAATTTAGATGAAAATCAGGTTAATATTAACAATACATTACTAGAACTATATGGATCCAGTCGTTATAGTAATCTTATGAGTACTGTTATAAATTCACTAATAATAGTTTTAGTAGTATTATCAATAGGCTGTATTATAGTTATATATAATTCTTTTGCTATAAGTGTAATGGAAAGAAAAAAACAATTTGGTTTATTATCAAGTGTTGGAACAACAAAAAAACAAATAAGAAAAACTGTATTTTTTGAAGCATTTATAGTTGGAAGTATCGGTATAATTTTAGGAACTATTAGTGCTTACATTGGTATTGGTTGTGTATTACTAATAATTAATAAACTATTACCAGGTATGTTTGGCAATGGTTGTGAGTTAAAGCTAGTAACTTATCCAATATTTATAATTATCCCAATTATTTTTATGATAATAACTATAATAGTATCAGCTTTTCTACCAGCAAGAAGTGCTAGTAAAATTACTCCAATAGAAGCAATTCGCCTCAATGATGATATCAAAATTAAAGGAAAAAAAGTAAAAACGCCACGTTTAATTAGAAAAATATTTGGTATGGAAGGCGAAATTGCCTTAAAAAATATGAAACGAAATAAGAAAAAATATCGCATCACTGTATTATCTTTATTTATCAGTATTGTTTTATTTATATCATTCTCAGGTTATATGAATTATATTTTTTCTGAAGTTAACAATTATACTACTTTACCATCATACGATATTATGTTGAATATCTATGAAGATGAAAATCAAGAACACAGCACCAATATTGCTAAGTTCCGTAGTGAAATTGTTAAAAATAAAGATATTATAAAATATTTAAATTATAGAATTAGTAATTTAGTAACTACAACTCCAATAATAGATAAATCATATTATACTGAAAAATATTATAATTTAGAAAAAAATAATATAACAGGTAATGATATTCAAAGTGTATTATTATTAGAAGTTGATGAAAAAGAATATAAGGAAATGTTAAAGGCTATTAATGAAACCCAAACAAAACCAATTATATATAATCACTATGAAACAGTAAGATATAGTAGAAACACTCGTAAGAGTTACAGTATACCTAAATATACTTCTAAATTAAATACTAGTATTAAATTATGTGAAACAATTATCAAAGGTGATTCTAGCGGAAGTTATGATTGTAGATATCAAATAGATGATTATTATGTATCTGATTTTAGTTTCTTCGGTAACGAAATAGTAAAATATAGTAACATGATAACTATAATTGTTCCAACTAATTATTTTGGTAATATTATTGATTTTAATGATGGAATAGATTCTGGAATATTATTTAAAGTTGATACTGATACTAGTCTAGAAGAAGATATTGAAAAACTAACTCAGCAATACAAAATTAGCCATACTTATAATAATATTAAAGAGTCAAATAGATTGATGATCAACTTAGTATTATGTGTTAAGTTATTAGTATATGGCTTTATAACCTTAGTAACTCTAATAGGTGTAACAAGTGTCTTTAATACCATTAACACAAGTATTCACTTAAGAAGAAAAGAATTTGCTATGTTAAGAAGTGTAGGATTATCTAGTCATGGATTTAATAAAATTTTATTATTTGAAAGCTTGTTCTTTGGTTTAAAATCTCTTATTTATGCTCTACCAGTTAGTATGGGTATCATCTATTTATTATATCAATCATTTAAAAATATTACTGATTTCGATGGAATATTAATTCCATATAACAGTATTATAATATCTATAATAGCTGTATTCTTAATAATTATTATATCTACTCTTTATGCAACTCGTAAAATGAGACATGAAAATATCTTAGAAGCTATAAGAGAAGAAAATATTTAATAAAGGTCTCGCAAGAGATCTTTTTTTTATTCGTAAAGTATACAATAAGTTAACTTTTAACATAAAAAATTAAAATTTACATATAATTAACTTAGTTTAAGGTAAGGGGATTATATGTTAGTATTTCAAAAACATTTAAAAGAAACTAGAGAAAATCGTGCTATGACACAAGAAGAACTTGGTAAAGGTATATACCTTAGTAAACAAGAAGTTTGTTTATATGAAAGTGGTAAAAGAACGCCACCCATAGACGTATTAATTAGAATAGCTAATTTTTTAGAAGTTGATTTTTTATGGTTAATAGGTATGGAATTAGAATTTCCTAAAAGAAATAATAGAATTATAAACTTATCAGAAGAAGATGTTAAAATAATAGAATCGTTAAGAAAAGATAGTAAATTATATGAAAAATTTCTAACAGATCCAGATAGAGCTATAGCTGACATATCTAATCAATTGAAAAAATAATACTAAGTAATTTAGTATTTTTTTTGACATTATTTACCTAATAATTCCCATATACTAACAGTAGGTGAATATATGCTAAAAATTATAACTGATGTATTATGGAGTGTAGCTATTATTTTTTTATTAGGAGGGGGATTATATTTTACCCTAAAATTACACTTTCCCCAGTTAAAAATAATGTCTCTATTTTCAGGATTTAAATGTGATAAAAAAGAAAAGGTATCACCATTTAAGAGTTTAACTATGTCTCTAGCTGCAAGAGTAGGAGTTGGCTCTTTAGCTGGTATTGCTCTAGCTATTTATATTGGTGGTCCTGGTACCATTTTTTGGATTTGGGTATCAGGTATTATTACTTCAGTTAATGCTTTCTGTGAAAGTTATTTAGGTGCAAAATATCAGGAAAAAGATAATAATGCCTATAAAGGAGGTCCGTCATTTTATATAAGTAAAGGTCTAAAAAATAATCGTCTAGCCGTTATATATGCAGTATTAGTAATCTTTGCTTATGTAGTAGGTTTTATGACTATTCAAGCCAATACTATAACTAAATTGGTTCATGAATATTATCATATAGAACCAATAATTATTGGTATTATATTAGCTATAGTATCAGGATTATCAATCATGAATGGCTTAGATAGAATAATAAATATAACTAGTAAATTAGTGCCAGTTATGGGTATTGGTTATGTCTTATTAAGTGTTAGTGTTATTATTATAAATATAAATAAAATGCCATCAGTATTATTAACTATTGTTACCAGTGCTTTTAATATTAAATCACTATCAGCAGGAATATTGTCTACTTTTATTATCGGTATGCAAAGAGGTATATTTTCAACTGAAGCTGGTATTGGAACAGGTTCAATCGCATCATCTTGTTCCCATTCTAATAATAAAATAGGTTTGGGACTAATCCAAATTTTAGGTATCTATTTTACTATTTTCATTGTATGTACATCAACAGCACTACTAATTTTAACCTCCAATTATACTAATTTAAGTTTTACTAATATGAATGGTATAGAATTAACTCAATATGCCCTTAATTTTCACTTAGGTAATTTAGGCAGTATTATTCTAATATTATCTGTTATATCTTTAGCTTATTCTACCATCATTGCAGGTTATTATTATGGAGAAAACAGTCTGAAATATCTACTAAAAAATGTATCATCACTACAGATAAGTATATTAAAAATAGTAACTATAGTACTATTATTAATTGGAAGTATTACCAGTCCCACCATACTATGGAATATGGTTGATATATTAGTAGCTATTCTCGCAATTATAAACATGTATGCTTTATTAAAAATGCGTAGAGAGATAATTATTGATTACAAAACTAGAAAATAGTATAATAACTTAACAAGGGACGTGATAATATGTTAATTTTTCCTAAAGGAATAGCACGATCAGATAATTATATAAAAGATGGTAGTATAGTAAGAACAAGATGGAAATTATTAGAAAGAACATTAAGAAAAATAGGAAACTTTGATAAAACTAAACCTATTGAAATCACAGAGTATCGTACTTCTGACAATATTCTAGATATAATATATTCAGTAAAAGATTTAGATAATACTACATTTGAGTTTTATAACTTTGGATTAGATCACGATTCAAAGAGTTTAAAAAGATTTGAAAAAAACTATCAAGTAACAATGAGAAAAACTACTAGTAATTTTATTTACAAATATAATTTTAAACCGTATAAATCTATATATTCAGGTTTTACTGAAAAATTAAGAATGATAGAAGTGAGTCAGTCTTTATCAGATGAAAGAGTAATAAAATTAGAATTGCCATTATTTACTTTTCCAAAGATAACAGTAGAAGAAAAAGGAAAGACATATTTATTTGTATATCTTAATAATAAAAAAGAAGATAATATGTTTTTATTAGAAAGTTTTGATAAATTAGTAGAGAATGTCAGAAACCTTGAAAAAATAAATGTAGAAAACTTGCTGTCAATTTTACCTCATCAAAAACAGATATTTAACATTTACATTCAGTTAGGTACAAACAAATTAGCACAAATAGAATTCAGTAAAGGAATCATCACACGCTATGAAATAAATGAAGCTACTAAAAAGACTAATGTTAACTTATTAGATAATATCACTATAAAAACAGAAAGTGGATTAGATGGTAACAAGTCTATTTCTACACAGACTTTAACAGAAGAAAATTACGAGGAAATATTAAAATCAGATTATAAGAGATTGTTCAAAGAACTATAGAATGATAAAATAAAGTAGTAGGTGATAGTATGATAGGAAATGATTGGGACATTATATTAAAAGATGAAATTAGTAAAGAATATTTTATTAATCTCTTAAATTTTATTAAAAAAGAATATCAAACAAAAACAATTTATCCAAAACAAACTGAAATATTTAAAGCCTTTCGCAATACTTCTTATAAGGATACTAAAGTAGTAATTTTAGGGCAAGATCCTTATCACGGTGAAGGACAAGCAGAAGGATTATCATTTTCTGTTAAATTAGGTATTCAAAAACCACCATCACTTCAAAATATTTTTAAAGAACTTCATGATGATTTAGGCTATGCAATACCTAAAAATGGTAGTTTAGTTTCATGGACAGAGGAAGGGGTATTACTACTAAATACCGTTTTAACTGTTGAAGCATCAAAACCAGCTTCTCACAAAGATTTAGGTTGGGAAACATTTACCGATGCCGTAATAAAAAAACTAAATGAAAAAGAAACACCAATAGTATTTATTCTTTGGGGTAGTTTTGCTAGAAGTAAAAAGAAACTAATAACTAACCCAATTCATGGTATTGTAGAATCACCTCATCCATCACCATTTTCAGCATATAATGGTTTCTTTGGAAGTAAACCTTTTTCTAAGACTAATAATTTTTTAGTTAGTAAAGGGTTAAAACCAATAAATTGGGAAATAAAATAAAAAAGAAAATCCTAGTGATTTTCTTTTAATATTTCTAAAGTTTCTATTTTTTCTTCTTTAAAAAAATCTTTCTTTTTATAATTAAATATTATAGCTACTAAATTAGATGGTATAGATCTAATTAAATTATTATATAAAACGATATTATCATTATAGTATTTCTTAGCAGCATTTAAGTCATTATCAATATCAGTTAAGTCCTCATTAATATTTTTTAAAGCACTATTTTCAGCCAATTTCTTATCTAAATCCAAAAGACTATAATATTCACGTAATGCTACCGTTAATTCATGATTTAATTCAAAACGGTCAATTTTTTGACTTTTTTTCTTAACCAAATTGTTTAATACATCAATATCTTTATATTTTTTATCACTTTCTTTAATAATATTTACAGATCTTTCCAACAAATTATATTTTTTTTCAAACAATATATCGATATTATTTAAAGATTCATGAATTTTAATTAATAATAATTGGAATTTATTATAAAAACTAATTTCAAACATAATAAATAACATAACTAAAGCACATATAGCTACTATAACATAATACATATATAATCACCTATCTTATATATGTTATTTTATCATTAATTATATTTTTAGTAAATAAAAGAAATCTCTTTAATAAGAAATTTCTTCATCAAATATTGCGTAATTTATATAAATAAGCCAAAGTAATATATTTTTACCATCCATATCTCTAAGTAGTACATAATCTCTGCCACTGGCTAGTATTGTACCATCAAATACTCTATCTCTCCATTCTAGTGAGTCAGGATATGATAAATAGATATGAACTATCTTACCATGATTTTTACTAAATATATTTTCAACATATGCTGGATCTACTCTGTTTTGTTGAGTAGTTTGTTGCTGATTAGTAGTAGTATATCCTGGAATATTCATATATGGTGGATAAGTACTTTGATTAGGAATATAAGTAGGATTACTTATTCCCAAATTATTATAACCTTGATTCATAATATCTCCTCTTTCTATCTAACTTTATGTAAGAAAAGAAGAATTTATGTAGTAAATTAATTATCTTCCATAATTTCATCAAAAACAGGATCACTATTAGTAGGTTCAGTTCCACGAACATAATACATTATTTTTTTGTGTTCATCACTTTCTTTAGCTGGTCTACCTGTAATAGGATTAACAAGTACCCCAACTACATTGCTAGGTTGTTTATACCAACTATCTTCGTGATCTTTTAGATAACCTTCTGTAGCATCTACCCATATATTTTTAGAATATTTAAAATCACTAACACTAAGACTTTTATTATCATCATATCCAACCCAGATAGCAGTAGTTATTTCTTTATTATATCCAATTGACCAACTATCAGTATCAGTAGTACCGCTTTTTAAAGCTAATTTATGTTTAATTTTAGGAGCTATACCCAAAGCTGTTGGATAATTATAATCAATAAAGCTTGAGTCATAAGTACTGGTTAATAGGTTACTTAAAATAAATGTTAGACTCTTATTTAAAATATTTTCTTTCTTATTCTTTTTCTCATATAAAACATTTCCCTTGAGATCTTCAACTCTAGAAATTAAATAACCTTCTACTTTATATCCTTCATTAGCAAAACTAGAATATGCACTAGCCATTTCAATAATGTTGATACTAGCGGTTCCAAGTGGTAAAGATGGTACTTCATCAAGCTTAGCTGTTATACCAAGCCTTCTTGACATATTAACCAAAGCATCTTCACCTAAAAACATATGTGTTTTAACAGCATAAATATTATCAGAATAACTAATAGCAGTAGCTAACGATATAGGTTTATTACCATAATTGCCACCTGCATTTTGAGGAGAATAAGTCTTATTATTAGCAAAAGTAAATGTTGTTTCACTACTCATAAAAGTAGTACTTGCAGTAAAACCATTTTCTAAAGCTGCATAATATAGAAAAGGTTTCATAGTTGAACCTACCTGTCTAGCAGATTGATAAGCACGATTATATTGACTAGTGCTGTAATCCCTACCTCCAACTAATGCAATAATTTTTCCTGTATTAGGATCCATCATAACTCCTGAAGCTTGTAAATCATTATTTTTACTTAAATTATTATTAATACTATCCTCAAGTATTTTTTGTGCATTAGTGTCTAAGTTAGTATATATTCTAATACCACCAGTATCTAAATATGTATCAGGAATTGATTTAATAGTTTTTAACTCTCTCATAACAGCATCTTGATAATACATAATAGTAGATAATTGCTGATAGTTTTTTTCGCCAACTATTTTTAGTTCTTCATTAACAGCTTGATTATATTCATCTTCTGTGATTTTTTTATTTTTATATAAACTATACAAGATATTTACTTGTCTTTTTTTAGCTAAATCAAAATTAACGAGTGGTGAGTAATTAGATGGAGATTTAGGTATACCTACTAATAACGTAGCTTCAGCCAAAGTCAAATCACTGGCATTCTTATCAAAATAGAATTGACTGGCATTTTGGATACCATACATACCATGACCATAATTAATAGTATTTAAATAGCCTTCTAATATTTCATCCTTACTATATCCAACTTCTAGTTTTAAAGTAAGCCACATTTCATTAATTTTACGTTCCCAAGTTTTATCAAAATCCAAAAATAAATTTTTAGCATATTGTTGAGATATAGTACTAGCACCCTCTTTAGTACTGCCAGAAGTTATATTAACATATAAAGCTTTCATAATACGTAAGGGATCAAAACCAAAATGTTTATAAAAATGTTGATCTTCAGTATTAATAGTAGCCATAATAACATTATTAGAAATATTATCAAGTGATACCCATTCTTGAGAACCACTTCCTTGAAAGAATAATTCAGTATTACTATCATACATTAAAAAAGCATTAGCAGATTTAATTTCTAACTTAGGACTCATTTTAATATATAATATAAGTCCTAAAAAACTAACTATTCCTAAAGAAATTGCCAAAACTAAAACTTTTAATACTATTCTTAATTTTTTAAATTTTTTCATGACAACCTCCTAACTCTAGTCTTAGTATGAAAAGAATTAGAAGAAATATGTATTATAAAAAATAAAAAAGTATATCTAATTGATAATCGAAATTTATACTAAAAATTTGATTTTATATAAAAAGTATGATATAATACGTAGCAATTCGGAGGGGAAAGGTTATTAGTGATACAGATAGTATAAAGAAAAAAGTAGGAATTGTTGTTGCGGTTGGAGTAATGGGGGCTTATGCATTAAAATCATGTGCAGTACTTGGAGGAAATACAGATATAATTGATACTAAAAAGTCATTTAATATTGCGATAGATGAAAATGATGATGCCATTTCAATTACTAATATTACTAGCTACAATGATTATAATGGATCACAAGTTCAATTTACAACCCAGGATAATTTAGTTGTTTTAACTTCAACTATAGATACACAACTATTAAGTCAATATGATTATAGTCTAGTAAGACAATATGCTTTGTCATTAGCTAATGGTGACGAAAGCAAAGTATATAGCTATGATGAACTTCAAGGTATGAATGTAGAAATGTCCGAAACAGCATGGAACAAAGATTTATTTGACTTACAATACACTTATACCCATGCTTTAATAAAGTCAGAACACTGCATTACCATTGCTGAAATAGATACTTGGAGAACTTACGATGAAGATGATAAAATTCAGTTAACATTAACTAACGGTACCACTATTTTAAAAGATATCGCTGATGTAAAACTAGTTGATAACAGTAATGCTTCCGATGGTAGTATATACAACTATGCTTTATCATTAGTAGGAGATGCAGATAAAATTCAATATTACTCAGCTACTAAAAAATTAATAAAATAACTTAAAAAAATATAATAAAGGGTGAAACTAATGTTGCACTTTTTATTTTGAGCTTTTTACTTGAATTTTATAAATATTATTGCATTTATTTAATCTTATGTTATAATTGGGCTTAGAAATTTTGATGTGGTGAATTATGGAATTAAGAAAAATAAAAGTAACTTTAATAACCAATACTACTAAAGAAGAATATAATCTATTAGGTAAATATGATTTATCTAAAAATATAATTACTTATAATGAAAATAAACAATTACAGACTAAAGTAATATTAGACTTAAATAGTAGAAGTTTAACTAGAGATAACAAGGATTTAAAAGTAGATTTATTATTTGCTGAAAATGGTGAAACGTCTAATGAATTATTTATTAAAGAACTAAATAAGTATTTAACCGTCAAAATAAAAACAGAATCTTATAATTTAACAGAAAATAGTATTGAAATAGTATATATAATTCTAGATAGTAATGATAAAATTACTTATAAAATAGAATTTTAGGAGGAAATATGAGTATTGTTAAAGAAGTAGAAGCAAATATAAAAAATCATATTATAAAAGCTGGATACAATGTTGATAATGTTATTTTAGAGCCTACAAGTAGAAAAGATTTAGGTGAGTATCAAATCAACACTGCTTTTAGTCTAGGCAAAGAAAATCATTGTAATCCTAGATTAGTTGCTGAAAATATAGTAAAGGAATTGGAAACAGATTCTAACTTTAAGAATATTAATATTGCTGGACCTGGTTTTATTAATATTAGTTTTACTGATGAATTTTATTTAACTTCTATGAATAAAATGTTAGAAAATATTGAAACTAATATTGACAAAAGTAATAGTAAATTAATTTTTATGGATTATGGTGGAGCTAATATTGCTAAAACTCTTCATGTAGGACATTTAAGAAGTGCCGATATTGGTGAAGCTGTTAAAAGACTTACTACTACTTTGGGTTATAAAGTAATTAGTGATGTTCATTTTGGTGATATTGGAAGGCAATCTGGTATGGTTATCTATGAAATGCATGAAAGATACCCTGATTTAGTATATTTTAAAGAAGATTATAATGGTGAAGATGAAGAATTACCTATCACTGAAAAAGATCTTCAAGAAATATATCCTTGTGCATCTAATAAAGCTAAAGAAAATGAACAGATAATGGAAAAAGTTCATGAAATTACTATTCAAATTGAAAATGGTCATAAAGGTTATACTGCGCTATGGAATAAGATTAAAGAATTATCAATTAAAGATATTAAAGGTATCTATAAGAGACTAAATACTACTTTTGATTTATATGAAGGTGAAACTGACTGCTATCCATACATTCCTAAAGTAATTGAAATATTAAAAGATAAACATCTTTTATATGAAAGTGAAGGTGCTATGGTAGTAGATGTCAAAGAAGAAGCTGATACCGAACCAATGCCACCACTAGTAGTTCTAAAAGCAAATGGCGGAACTGTTTATCAAACTAGAGAATTAGCTACATTATTATCAAGAGAAGAAAGATTTCATCCCGATGAAATATGGTATTTCACTGATAATCGTCAAGAACTATACTTTAAACAAGTATTTCGTGTAGCTAAAAAAGCTGGATTAGTACCAGCAACAACCAAGTTAAAATTCTTTGGTTTTGGTACTATGAATGGTAGTGATGGTAAGCCATTTAAAACCCGTGCTGGTGGTGTAATGAACTTAACTGATTTAATGAATATGGTAAAAGAAATAACGGCTAGTAAAATTAATACTGACTTAGTTCGTGAAGAAGACAAAGATGAAACAAGCGAAAAAATATCTATAGCTGCCTTAAAATATGCTGATTTACTACCATTTAGAAGTAAAGATTTTATTTTTGATGTAAGTAAATTTGCTGATTTAGATGGAAAAACTGGTCCATATTTATTATATTCAACAGTACGTATTAAATCTTTATTAGAAAAATCAAATGAAGACTTATCTAATTTAAAACTAAAGGTAATAACTACTGAAACAGAAAAAGAAGTTATGCGTACTTTATTAGAATTACCAACTATCTTAAATAGTTCTTTTGAATCAAAATCTGTAAATGATATAACTGATTATTTATATAGACTAACAAGTAGTTATAATAAATTTTATTCAGAAAATCATATTTTAACCTGCGATGATAATGCTCAAAAAGAATCTTGGTTAGCTTTATCAAAGTTAGTTAGAAACACCAATTTATTGCTTTTAAATATTTTAGCGATAGAAGTTCCAGAAAAAATGTAAAATATATTGCATTTTATATAGAATAATGATATAAGTTTAAATGATAAAAAAAGAAATCAATTAGTTTAAATATATTAGGAGGAAATACCATGAGTATTAAAAATATGACTAAAGAAGATCTTGAATTATTATCTAATAAAGATATTACTAATTTATTATTAGAGGAAAAAGGAAAACAATCAACCCCCGATTTATTTAAAAAAATCATAAAATTATTAGATTTACCAGAAAGTACTTTTGATCAAAAAATAGGTGATTATTATACTTCATTAACTACTGATAAGAGATTTATTTTATTGGAAGATGGAAAATGGGACTTAAGAAGTAGACATACATCAGATAAAGTAATAAAAGTTGATGATGACGAAGATGAAGATATTGAAGAAGTAGAAGAAGAGGAACAGGAAGAAGAAACTGATGATTTTGATTCTATTGATAACGATGAAGATGACATTGATGATGACGATGATGATTTAAAAGATTTAGTTGTCTTAGATGAAGACGAAATGGATGCAGAATAAAATATAAGTACATAAGGAAAACTTGTGTACTTTTTGTTTATAAAGATAATGACGAAATAATATTAATAATAAAAGTTAGTAATATAATGTTTGAAATGGTATAATAACAAACAGGTGATATTATGTCCCAAAATCTATCAAAAATAATATTAGGAACTGGTAATTATGCCAGTGTTAAATCAGGTAATACCCTTTCTGTAACTGGAGATGGCGGAAATGCTTGGGGATACTTTGGTCCTGCATACAAGAAATTAGCTCCCAAATTAGTTACATATCTTCCTTACGCTGAAAAGTATCAAAAACTAATAGAGTTAAGATCAGATGTATTAAGAGTAAAAGAATATTTAGAACTTAGAAGACAAATTGAGGATGAATATATAGAAAGTTATTATAATTTAAGACTAAAAAATCTTAATGTAGAAGAATTATTAATTACTTTATATAATAAATTTGGTGATAATATTATATTATTATGTCATGAACCAGTTGAAGAATTTTGTCATAGAAGATTATTAGCAGATTATATTGAACTTAAAACCGGAATATACATACCAGAAATAATAACCGAAGAGAATGGTTATATTAAAAAAATCAATCCTATAAGATATAAAAATAGATTGAATAAAATAATGACAAGAAATATTTATTAACATTAATGAGTAGTAACACTATTCATTTTTGCTTTTTAAATAAATAATAAAATGTTATAATCTTAGTAGGAATGGTGATAGTATGGATTTTATAGAAAAAATAAAATTGAAAGCCAAACAAAATAAAAAAACAATCGTTTTACCGGAATCAATGGATAACAGAGTATTAAAAGCAGCTAAAATAATTTTAGAAGAAGAAATTGCTAATATTATTTTAATTGGTAAAGAAGAAATTATTAATAAAGATAATTATCTTAAAAAAGCTATTATTATTGATCCAGAAAAAAGTATATTAACAGAAGAATACATTAATAGGTTAACTGAACTTAGAAAAGATAAAGGAATGACTAAAGAGTTAGCTACTAAATTGTTATTAGAAGATTATATGTATTATGCATGTATGTTAGTATTAGATAGTAAGGCAGATGGAATAGTTAGTGGTGCCTGTCATTCTAGTAGTAATACCTTAAGACCAGCCCTACAACTTATAAAAACAGCTTCTAATACTAAGCTTGTATCATCTTTCTTTTTAATGGATATTCCCAACTGCAATTACGGTAATAATGGCTTATTTATCTTTGCAGATTGTGGTTTAAATCAAAATCCTAACGAAGAAGAGTTAGCATATATTGCTTATAATAGTGCTAAAACTTATCAGGAATTAGTAGGAGATACTCCATATGTAGCTATGCTTTCACATTCTACTAAAGGTAGTGCTAATCATCCTGATGTTGATAAAGTAGTAAATGCTACTAAAATAGCTAAAGAAAAATATCAAGAATATAAAATAGATGGTGAATTTCAACTGGATACTGCCATAATACCAGAAATAGCTGAATTAAAGGGTGTAAATAGTGAAGTAGTTGGCCATGTAAATGTTCTAATATTCCCTAATTTGGATAGTGGTAATATTGGCTATAAACTAGTAGAACGATTCGCTCATGCTAAGGCATATGGACCACTTACTCAAGGAATGGCAAAACCAGTAAATGATTTATCTCGTGGTTGTAGCATTGATGATATTGTGGGTGTTGTTGCAATTACTGCTGTTCAAGCACAAAATTACTAGTAATTTATTAAATTTATTGATATAATAACATGCAGAAATATTTAGTACTTAATAAATATAATTAATTTGAGGAGGATTTATATGTTAGAAAGATTAGAAGTAATAGAAAAAAGATATCAGGATATTCAAACAGAACTTTCAAATCCAGAAATATATAGTGATATGAATAAAATGAAATCATTATCTAAGGAAGCTAGTGATTTAGAAGAAACTGTTAATACTTATCATGAATATAAAAAAGTATTAACAGGAATCGAAGATACTAAAGAAATGGTAAAAGATCCTGAAATGGGAGAACTAGCTAAGGACGAATTAGCTAATTTAGAACAAGAAAAAGTTAGTTTAGAGGAAAAAATAGAGATATTATTAATTCCAAAAGATCCTAACGATGGTAAAAACGTTATTGTTGAAATTCGTGGAGCAGCTGGTGGAGATGAAGCCAATATCTTTGCTGGTGATCTATACAGAATGTATTCAAGATATGCTGAAAAGCAAGGATTTAAAATTGAATTAATCGATGCTGAGGAAGGCGAAGCTGGAGGCTTTTCTCAAATTGAATTCATGGTTAAAGGTGATGGAGCTTACTCAAAATTAAAATATGAAAGTGGTTCACATCGTGTTCAAAGAGTTCCTGAAACTGAATCTCAAGGTAGAATTCAAACTTCAACTGCAACAGTTCTTGTAATGCCTGAAGCAGAAGATGTTAATATTGAAATTAATCCTAGTGATTTAAGAATAGATATTTATCGTTCATCAGGTTGTGGTGGACAAGGAGTAAATACTACCGATTCAGCAGTTAGAATTACCCATTTACCAACCAATACAGTAGTTACTTGTCAAAATGAAAGAAGTCAAATTCAAAACAAGGAACAAGCAATGAAAGTATTAAAAGCTCGTCTTTATGAACAAGAACTTCAAAAACAAGAAGAAGCTTTAGGTAATGAAAGAAGAAATAAAATTGGTACAGGTGATAGAGCAGAAAAAATTAGAACTTACAACTATCCACAAAATAGAGTAACAGATCACCGTATTGGTTATACTACTAATAATTTAGATAGAGTTATGAATGGTGCTCTAGATGAAATAATAGAAGCCTTAATAACAGAAGATCAAAAAAGAAAATTAATGGTTGATAATAACGAATAATTTAAATTAGGAGTAATTATGACAGTTGAAGAATTAATAATTTATGGAAAAAAATATCTTCATTCAACCCATGTAAAAATGTTACTTGCTGATTTATTAAATGTGAATCCTTTAGAATTACTAAATTGTTTAGATAATGAAGTATCAGAAGATATTATTAATGAATTTAAAAAAAGAATAGAAGCTATGCAAAGTGATAAGCCAATTCAATATGTAATTGGTAATGTTAACTTTTATGGTAATAAGTTTCAAGTAAATGAAAAAGTATTAATTCCACGATTTGAAACCGAAGAATTGGTAGAAAATACTATAAATTATATTAGTGAAATTTTTCCTAATACCAATTTAAAAGTCATTGATCTTGGAACTGGTTCTGGCTGTATTGGTATAACTTTAAAAAAGAAAATACCCCAACTAGATGTTACCCTATTAGATATTAGTCCAGAAGCATTACAAGTAGCATCTACTAATGCTAAAAATTTAGAAGCAACTGTTACTTTAATTCAAAACGATATGTTAGATAATATTGAAGGTACTTATGATGTTATTATTTCTAATCCACCATATATTAAAACTAACGAAGTAATAGAAGATATAGTTAAAAACAATGAACCCCATTTAGCTTTATATGCCGGAATAGATGGACTTGATTGTTATCGTAAAATAATAAAAGAAGCTAAGTATCATCTTAATCATCCCTATTTAATAGCTTTTGAAATTGGTGAAAGCCAAAAAGAAGATATAATAAATTTAGTAAAAATGAGTTTTCCACAAGCTACAATCATTTCTAAAAAGGATATGCAAGATAGAGATAGAATGATTTTTATATATGAAAAATAAAGACATCATTGCCTTTATTTTTTTATGCCATAATTAGCTCCCTTTAGTAAATATAAGAAGTAATTAGCTTCTGTTAGTAAGTTGTCAAAAAATAATGGTTCTACTATAAAGTAAAGTTGTTTATTTAATATTCTTTCAATTAACTTAGATAGAAAAGAAATAAAATTAGTCATATAATCAATTGTTTCATCATTTAATAATTTTTCTTTTTCAGGAGAAGAAACATCTTTATATAAATCCATCTGTTTAGAAAATATCTTTCTATAATTATCCGCATTAGTTATTAGTGCTTCCTGTGCTGGATCAGATAATCCTATAATAAATTTACAAGCTTGCATCATTGAATTAGAGTACCAGTATTCATAACTAGTAACAAAAGTAGGATCTGCCCCAGCTTTGCTTTGAATTCTTTTTAAATCGTTCATATAAAGTGTTGTTTCATCAATCATATAACTATAAAAAAGTGGGTATGAATAAGAAAATAAATCATTATTTTTTAAGCCACTTAATATATCAGTACAAAAATCAATAAAATTATTGGCTAAAGTTATTGCTTTATCATTTAAGCTTGATATATCTTTTAATTCTTCGCTAGTAAAACTAACAGTATTATTAGTAGTATTTAAATTCATTTCTTTAATTGTTAAATCAGCATTAAGTTTGATATCAAATAATTTTTCAGTTAATAACTCTGTATCTAAAGTATAGTTAGTAACAAAAGAACCACTTTTAAAAATTTTAGTAGGTAATCTATTATCAGCAAGTTCAATAGCTTTAGCTCCCAATTTTTCACAGCTTGTTTTAAAATTATTAGCAACTTCTTTATAATTTTTATTATTAGAATAAAAAGAAAGTTCAATATTAACACAAAATTCTCTTATCGTTCTAAGATAGAATAAATGATTAATTAATGATTGTTGTCCATAAATATTATCACTCAACATATTTACACCTCAAAAAATTATATGTGTAAATTTTAAATATATTTGTATAATACTTATAAAAAATTATCACTATTAAAATAGAAAAGGTGATAATATGAAAAAAGTTATAATAATAGTAGCATTATTTGTAGGTATTTTTTATATGAGTCATAAGGAAACGGAAGTTATTATTCCTAAAGAGGCTATACGTTTTAGAGTTATTGCTAATAGTAATTCTAGCAAAGATCAACAGAATAAATTAATAGTAAGAGATAGTATCCAAAAGCAGATGACTGACGATTTAACTAGTACTAAGAATATAGAAGAAGCAAGAATATTAATTGCCAGTAATTTAAACAAGTATAATAATTTAATAGAAAAAACACTACAGGAAAATAATATTAACAGCGATTTTAATATTAATTATGGTATGAATTATTTTCCCAAAAAGGTATATAAGGGTGTTACGTATGAAGCTGGTAATTATGAGTCATTAGTAATTACTTTAGGTGATGGTTTAGGTAAGAATTGGTGGTGTGTTATGTTTCCACCTCTTTGTTTATTAGAAGCTGAAGAAACAGAAGAAACTACTGAAGTAGAGTATAAATTTTTTATAAAAGAATTAATAGACAAATATTTCTAAATTATATATAATAACTAATCAGAGGTGGTAATATGCTAAAAGAAAATATGCATATACATTCTAAATATTCTTGGGATTGTGTAAAATATGGCAAAATGGAAATAGCTGAAATAGCCAAAATATTATATGAAAACGGTATTAGATATGGTGCTATTTCAGATCATGTAGAGTTTGACAGAGAACCATTACCATATGTACTAACTAGTTTAAAAGTAAGAAATTTAGAAATAGATAGAATTAATGAAATTTATGATGGTAAAGTAACTTTATTAAAAGCAGCTGAAATATCTTCGCCACATTTATATATTGATAAAGTAAAAGCTTTAGAAGAACTAGATTTAGATTTTCTAATGGGTAGTATTCATAAGATAATAAGAAATGCCAAAACGCCTACTGATAAAATTCATGTTAGTTATTTATATTACTCTGAATTATTAAAGATGATAGAATCTCAAACAGTAGATGTAATAGGTCATATAGATTATATAAATAGATATTACGATAAAGACTATAGTTTCGCCTATCAAATATCAGATATAATGAAAGCTATATCTGAAAATCATCAAATAATGGAAATAAATACATCAGCAGCCAGAAGAATAGGCAAAGATACATTTCCAAGTTTAGAAAAAATTTGTACTTATAAATTATCTGGTAATAATGAAGTTACTATTGGAACAGATGCTCATCAATACAGTGAACTAACAGATAATTTAGATAATATTGATAAAATAATTAATACCCTAGACTTAAAACCTGTAATTTATCAAAAAAGAAAAAGAATAATTATTTAAGTTTCTTACATATCCTTATGTAGGAGGCTTTTTTTATGTCAATATTAGTAACTTTTATGTTAGCAGTAGGATTAAGTATGGATGCTTTTTCTTTGGCTTTAATTTATGGAACTTTAAATTTAGATTCAAAAATGCAGAAATTAATGAGTATAACTGTTGGGATATTTCACTTTTTCATGCCAATAATAGGTTATCAAATTGGAGAGTTAATTTTAAAATTAATAAAAATAAATCCAGAAATACTAGTGGGAATAATCTTTATTATCCTAGGAATAGAAATGATTATATCTATAAAGGAAGAGGAAAATGTTAAAACTTTAACTAATTTTTTATCAGTTGTTTTTTTTGCCTTTACTGTAAGTATAGACAGTTTTTCTATAGGAATAGGTTTTGGTGCTATCAACAGTAAAATAGTAATACCATCACTTATTTTTATGTTCACTAGTGCTATATTTACTTATACAGGTGTAAAGTTAGGAACTAAATTAAAAAAACATTTCGGTAATATTACTACCATAATAGGTGCGGTTATATTGATGATATTAGGAATTAGTTATCTTATATAAAATAGTATTTTTTAATGCTTATTTTCCAGATTTATGTTATATTAGTTATAAGAAATAAAGAACGAAAGTTTAAAACAAAAATACAATATAGTAGAAGTTACTGGAGGTAAGTATGAAAGTATTAAAAATTAATGGTGGGAAAGAGTTAACAGGAACTATTCGTATTAGTGGTGCTAAAAATTCATCAGTTGCTCTAATACCAGCAGCTATTTTGTCAGACAATGATGTAACAATCTGTAATGTTCCAGAAATTACTGATACTGATGCTCTAACTGAAATATTAGAATATTTAGGTGCTGATGTCAAAAGAGCCAGTGAAAGTATTTTAATTAATCCTGCAACTATTGAAAATAAAGAAATACCCAAAGAATTATCAACAAAGTTAAGAGCATCATACTATTTTATGTCAGCTTTGCTTGGAAAATATAAATATGTAGAAATGTACTTTCCAGGTGGATGTTCTATTGGAGCACGTCCTATTGATCAAACATTAAAAAGTTTTAGAGCTTTAGGTGCAACCGTCGAAGAAAAAGATAATCACTATAAAATATATGCTGAAGAATTAAAGGGTGCACATATTTATTTAGATATGCCTAGTGTTGGTGCTACTATTAATGCTATTTTAGCATCAGTAAAAGCTAAAGGTGAAACAATAATCGAAAATGCTGCCAAGGAACCTGAAGTAGTAAATGTAGCTGTTTTTCTAAATAGCATGGGTGCTAAGATAACTGGTGCTGGTACTAGTGAAATTAGAATAACCGGTGTTGAAAGTTTAAAAGGATGTTATACCGAAGTTATACCTGATAGAATTGAAGCTGGGACTTACATCATAGCTGGTGCTTTAGTTGGTAATAAGTTAAAAATTGATAATATTATACCTGAGCATATTGAAATGTTAATATTAAAATTAAAAGAAATGGGTATTCCTATTAAAGTAGGAGCAGATAGTGTTATAGTATCAAAAAATCCTAATTTAAAACCAGTTAATATTAAAACCCAAGGCTATCCTGGCTTTGCAACTGACTTACAACAACCAATTACCACATTACTAACACAATGTAATGGTACTTCAACATTAGAGGAAACTATATACGAAAATCGTTTTAAAAACGTTCCATATCTAAATGACATGGGTGCTAATATTGAAATTATTGAAAGAACAATCAAGGTAAATGGTCCAACTACTTTGGTTGGTAAAAATGTTGAAGCGACAGATTTAAGAGCTGGAGCTTGCTTAGTTTTAGCTGGTTTACTTGCATCAGGTACAACTACAATAACTAATATTGAACATGTTTTAAGAGGTTATGAAAATATAGTAGAAAAATTAGATGAAGTAGGAGCAGATATTAAATTAATAGAAGAATAAGAGGTATAAAATGACTTGGTTAGAAATAAATGATAAAATCGCCGAAATTAACACTATGCAATTAGAACTTCAATCAAAACTAGATAGTGATTATATTAAACAAATTATAGATAGAAACACTAAATACCTATCAATTCATAATTTTAATAAATATAGTCTTAAAGATGGCGTTTTAGAAAATAAAATTAGAATAACGCCACTAGAATTAAAAATACTTAGTAAGTTAAATGCCCTAAATTTATCTACTGACATACAAGATATTTATAGTGGTCTATCAGATAAAGAAGATAATACTAAATATATTGAAAATTTATATTGCCAATATCAAACAGCCTTATCTACTTTAAATACATTAAAGTTTATTGAAGAATTAGCTGGTGATGAAATAGAAGAAGATACACCAATCGAAGAAACTGAATATGCTAAATTAATAGAATATGAGAATAAAAGTTTAAAAAGTTGTATTCAAGCTGTTAATACAGATAATGTAGATTTTTATAAGCATCTAATTGAATCAACTATAAAAGATTATGCTACTAAACTTAGTAATGATCAAATTCTTGAAATACTATTTCACTCAATTAGATTATCATATAATCGTAATCGCTATGATTTCTTAGAAAATATTAAAACTGTTGATAATATTATGAAAGCAGTAACACCATCTTCAGGAATAGATGAGATTATAGCAGTTATTTATTCCATTTATCACGATGCCACAACTAGTCATTTAATTGATTTATATACCGAAAGATCATTAGATGATATTAATAGTGATTTTAAACAACTAGCAGTAAGAGTAAAAAATAAACAGAAACGAGTCTAAAAAAAGTTTAAAATAATAAACTAAGAGTAGAGTAATCTACTCTTTTTTTGGAGGTAAAAATGAAAAAAATATTAAAACTGTTAATATTAATTATCTTACTATTAGTTGTATATTTAATATATACTATTTTTAAAACGGATAAATTAAACTATATAGCTTTAGGAGATTCAGTAGCAGAAGGTATGAATCCATATGGAGAAATAGGCTATAGTTATACTGATTATATAGCTGACTACTTAAAAAAAGAAAGAAAGTTATCATCATATACCAAGAAATACACCAAAAGTGGCTATATAACTGAAAATGTTATTAATGATATAAAAAATAATAATGAATTAAAAAAAGATTTGCGTGAATCTAATTTAGTAACTATATCTATTGGCGCAAATGATTTTTTAAAAAATATAAGTATTGGTGAAATGAGTGTAGACAATATAAAAGAGATTAAAGATAAAATATCAGTAGTTTTTCCTAACATAGAGGAAACAATAAAGGAAGTAAGAAAATATGCTAAAAATCAAATGATCATAGTAGGTTATTATAATCCCATTCCTTTTTTGTTTAATACCAATGGTAATGATTTAGATATTTTATTTGCATACATGGATGATGAGTATAGAAACATAGCCAATAAATATAATTGTGATTATGTATCACTTTACATGTTGTTTAAAAATAATTCTTCATATTTACCTAATCCAGCTGATATTCATCCTAACCTAGATGGATATAAAGCTATTTCTAACGAAGTAATAAATGTTTTACATAAAAACTAAAAAAAGTCTTGAACAAACTTAAAATAGTTGCTATAATAAACTCGCATTTAATTACTATGGCTTTAAATGTAGCTATGGCGAAGAGAAGGCTCTAGAATATTCTAGATAAGATCTAGATACGAAAGGAGAATTATCATGAAAAAAGGAATCCATCCAGAAATGAAAGAAGCAACTGTAAAATGTGCTTGTGGAGAAACATTTACTGTTATGTCTACAAAAGATGAAATTCATGTAGAAGTTTGTTCAAAATGTCATCCATTCTATACTGGAAAACAATCAAGAACATCAAAAACTGGACGTGTTGAAAAATTCAACCAAAAATATGGTCTTGGAACTGAAGATAAAGCTAACTAGTTTTATCTTTTTTTTTCGCAAAAATGGTTATAATAAAAATGGAGGAAAAAATATGAAAGAAATATCACTAGATAATATAAAGAAATATCATGAGGAGTTTAACAGTAATAAATGGAATAAAATAATATCAGATTCAATCATAACCAATGGTATTAATAATACTTGTTTCAATAGTAAAGTATTAACAGAAAATCAAAATGTTTTTAATATTGAATTGCCAGATAGTAAAAGAGCCAATCAAAAGAAAAGTGGCCGTTGTTGGTGCTTTGCTGGTATAAATATGATAAAACATGATATGGCAAAAAATTTAAATATAAAGTTAGAAGACATCGATTTATCAGTAAATTATCTTACTTTCTATGATAAATTAGAAAAATCTAATACTATATATGAAAATATAATATCTTTAGAAAAAGATGATTTTGATACTATAAATGAGTTAAAAATAGCTAATATTGAAGAAGGAGGCTATTTTGAATATTTTAGGTCTTTAGTAAAAAAATATGGTGTTATTCCATCATCTTATATGCCAGAAAATGCTACTAGTGAAAATAGTAGTGAGTTATTAATTGTCTACGATGAAAAAGTAAAAAAAGATATATACGAATTATTAAAAGCCAAGAAAGATGGTAAAACTAAAGAAAAACTAGAAGAAATGACTAGTAAAATGTTAGAAGAAAATTATATAATTCTATCTAAGATGTTAGGCGAACCACCATTAGAAATTAATTTTGAATATCGTAATAAAGACAACAATGTAACTAGTAAAAAATTAACTCCTCAAGAGTTTTATCATCGTTATTCAACATTAAACCTAGATGATTTTATTCAAATAGGAAGCCTTAAAATGTACAATAAAGAATATTATAAGAAGTATCGAAGAAAATATGAACATAATATCTATAATGAAGGAATAATGGAATTTATTAATTTACCATTATCAGAATTTAAGAGTTTAATTATATCACAGTTAAAGGATAGTATACCTGTATGGTTTGGAGCTGAAGTTAAGAAAATGCGTAATCAAACAAAAGGAATATTAGATACTAATGCTTATAACTATGAATCTGTTTTTAATTTTAAAAGATTAACTCAAGAAGAAAATCTTAATTTACATGCTATTACTTTAGCACATGCTATGAGTTTTGTTGGAGTTCATATCATAGATGATAAACCAATACGTTGGAAAGTAGAAAATAGTTGGGGTGATCAAGATAATAAAGGCTATTTTATTATGAATGATAATTATTTTAATGAATTTGTAATGAGTGCCGTTATCAAGAAAGATTATCTAAATGATAAACAGTTAAAACTATTAGATCAAGAACCAATTATGTTAGATCCTGATGATCCCTTTTAAAAGATAAATTAATTTATCTTTTTTTTACATTTAAAATGTGTTTTCCACATAAACTGTGGATTATGTGTTATAATACCAAAATAATAGAGGTGAAAATATGAAAATAGGTATAGCTAATGACCATCGTGGTTATAAATTAAAATTAAAACTTGTTAATTACTTAAAAAAGAAAGGTTATGAGGTAATAGATTATGGAACAGATTCAACTGTTTCTGTGGATTATCCTGATTATGGTATTCTAATAGGTGAAAAAGTAAGAGATAAAGAAGTTGATTATGGAATAGCTATTTGTGGAAGTGGTATTGGTATTTCTATAGCTTGCAATAAAGTAAAAGGTGTAAGATGTGCTAAAGTCAATAATACTAGAGAAGCTAAATTATGTAGACAAGATAATAATGCTAATATAATTGCTTTAAATGAAAAAATGCATGTTTTTGAAGCTAAAGATATTATTGATACTTTCTTAAAAACAGAATATAAAAAAGAAGAAAGATATCAAAGAAGAATTGATAAAATATCAAAATATGAGGAAAAATAATGAGCGTTAGATTTTTTATATATATTTTTTCAACTATTATCGTAATATATTCTCTAGATTCAATAAATATTAATCGTATTTTTAAAAAAAACAAAGAAACTCAAGCTAAAATATTTTATTTTATATTAGCATTATGTATGATAGAATTATTAACTTCCTTCTTATATAATGTTTTTGAAGCAACAAAATTTATGTAAAAAGGTATAAAACTTTTCATTTTGGTAAAACTCTTAATGAGGTGAAAGAAATGAAAAAAAAATTAGTTTTAAAACCATTTGTAATTCCAACTTTGTATACTGTTTTTGCAGTAGCAGTTATTGTTAGTTTATTCTTATCTATTGATGTTATAGATGAAGAAGAGCAATTAACTTATGTTAATGGTGCTATCTTAGATGAATATGTACCAGTTGTTAATGTAGAAGAAACGATTAAACAACCATTCGCAGATAGTAGTGTAACAATATCTAAAAATTACTATGACTATCAAGCATCAGAAGAGGAACAAACTAATTCTATTCTATACCATGAAAATACTTATATTCAAAATACAGGTATAAATTATAAGTCAGATAAAGAATTTGATGTAGTTAGTATCTTAAGTGGTGAAGTAATAGAGGTAGAAGAAAAAGAATTACTTGGTAAAAGTGTAACTATAAGACATGACAATGAACTAATAAGTGTTTACCAAAGTTTAAAAGATGTAACAGTAAACAAAGGTGACAAAGTAACAGCAGGTCAAGTTATTGGTAAAAGTGGTAGTTGTGACTTAATTACTGATTCACAAAATAACTTACACTTTGAATTATATGTAAATGGTACAATAGCTGATCCTGAAATATACTATAATAAAAAATTAAGCGACTTCTAAAACTTTATCATAAAGAGTAAAATCACCAATATAATTTATTAGGTGATTATTCTATGAATAAAGAAATAATAGAAAGAGTAAATCAAATATCTGATTATATAATAAAAACAAAAAGAACTATTAGAGAAGTAGCTAAAGTATTTAAAATAAGTAAAAGTACAGTTCATAAAGATATAAGTGAACGACTAAAAGAAATAGATATAAATAAATATTATGAAGTAGAAGATATCTTTAAACAACACATCGAGACTAGACATATTTTAGGTGGACAATCTACTAAATTGAAATATTTACAAATTAAAAACAATGGAGGGTGATAATGTGCGTGATATAGGAATAGATTTAGGAACAACCAATATATTAATATATGTAAAAGGAAAAGGAATTGTTTTAAATGAACCCAGTGTTGTAAGTATTGATACTAACACTAAAAAAGTATTAGCCGTAGGAACTGAAGCAAAAGAAATGTTAGGTAGAACTCCTGGAAAAGTAAAGGCTATAAGACCAATGAAAGATGGCGTAATAGCTGACTTTGAAACTACAGAAGAAATGCTTAATCTTTTTATGAAAAAAGCTATAGGACGAAATCTATTTTCTAAACCACGTATATTAATTTGCTGTCCATCAAACATTACTGGTGTTGAAAAAAACGCCATCAAAGAAATAGCTGAACGTATGGGTGCAAAAAAAGTATTTTTAGAAGAAGAACCTAAAGTAGCAGCAGTAGGAGCAGGAATTGATATATCTAAGCCATCAGGTAGTATGGTAATAGATATTGGTGGTGGTACTACAGATATAGCTGTTTTATCACTAGGAGGTATTGTTACTAGTGATTCTATTAAAATAGCTGGTAATACTTTTGATGATGATATAAGTAAATATATAAAAGATAAATATAAGGTAATAATAGGCGAAAAAACAGCTGAAAATATTAAAACTAGTATTGGAACAGTTTTAAAAAGTAATAAAAAAGAAACTCTAGAGATTACCGGTAGAAGTACATCAACTGGTCTTCCTGAAACAATAACGGTTACTGGTGAAGATGTTATGGAGTCTCTTAAAGATGATATTAAAAAAATAGTATCAGCTGTTAAAAATGTCTTAGAAAAAACTCCTCCTGAGTTAGCAGCAGATATATCTGATAAAGGTATAATATTAACTGGTGGTGGTTCATTAATAAAAGGCTTAGTAGAAAAATTAAGAAAAGATTTAAAAGTACCAGTATTTATATCTGATAATCCTTTAACTAATGTTGCTGAAGGAACTGGAATATTACTAGATAACCTATATTTAATTGATAATTAGACTTATTTTATAAGTCTTTTTTCTTTGTAACAAATAAAAAATATGTTATAATTAACATATGAGGTGGTAGTATGTTTAATAGTGACATTGGACTATCATTAAAAATGATTTTAGTAACATTTTTAGCTAGTGTATGTATTATGCCAATTATGAAAAAAGTAGCTCATCATATAGGGGCGATAGATATACCAAGGAAAGATGAAGGCAACAGGCACATTCATAAAAAACCAATACCTAAATTAGGTGGTGTAGGTATCTTTTTAGCTTTTCTATTTGGATATATGTTGTTTGGTCAACATAGTATAAAAATGAATGCTATTCTAATAGGAAGTTTTATAATTATATTAACAGGCATAGTTGATGATATAAATGATTTACGAGCATCGAGACAGTTAATAGCTCAATTGTTAGCGGCCGGTATTATTGTATTTTATGGTGGTATTAGTCTTACCGAAGTAACAGCTTTTAGTCTTCATATTAATTTTGGAATATTTTCTGATTTAATAACCATTTTCTTTATAGTAGCATGTATTAATATCATTAATTTCACAGATGGCTTAGATGGTTTAAGTGGTGGAGTAACATCGATATTTTATATAACGACAGCTATTATTTGTTTTTATCAAGGTAGACTTGGAAGTCTAGAAATGACATTAACTTTATTAATGTTAGGATCAACCTTAGGGTTCTTAGTACATAATTTTTATCCGGCTAAAATATTTGCTGGACAATGTAGTATGTTTATGGGCTTTATGATATCAATAATTTGTTTACTAGGTTTTAAAGGAACAGCCTTAACATCGTTATTTGTACCAATTGCTATATTAGGATTACCAATACTAGATACTCTATTTGCTATTATTAGAAGAATGTTAAAGGGACAGCCAATATTTAGTGCTGATAGATGTCATTTTCATCATCAACTACTAGGTATGAATTTTTCACAAAGAACTACAGTAATTATTATCTATTTTATTAATATATTATTTGCTTTAACTTCTATTTTCTATGTTTTAAAGGATCCGGTAGCAGCAACAATAATATATATTATATTAACAGTCATTGTAGTATGGTTTGTCTGTTATACAAATATTATTACAGAAAAAACGCCGCCAAAACTAAAAGATATTAAAAAGAAAATTAATAACAGAAAAAAGAAGTAGTATAAGTGCTTCTTTTTTAGTAGTAGGAGGATTTATGTTAAATTTTATTATTTACGAGGATGAAAAGAAATTTAGAGAAAAATATATTTCGATTATATTAAAGCTAATTGGTGGCATGAAAATAGCCTATAGAATTGTAGAAATTGATCATTATGATAAAAATACTCTTTCTCAAATTAAAAATCTTGTTGGAAAAAAAATCTTTATTTTAGATATTGAAGTACCTGGTAAATCAGGATTAGATTTAGCTAGAGAAATAAGAAATGGTGGTGATTGGGAAAGCCCAATGATGATAATCACTACTCATGAACAACTAAAAACAGCAGCGTTCACTAGTCGTATGCTTATGTTAGATTTTATTTCTAAATTTTATAATTGTGAAGAAAATTTAAAAGATACTTTAAAAATATCATTAGATATTATTAAATCAACGCCATCGCTAAATTTTCAGTACAATGGAGAATTGGTTCAAATTCCATATCGTGATATTCTTTTTATTGAAAAGAATGTAGATGATTTATATTCAACTGTAGTAACAAAAAATGAAAGATTAAAAATAAAACTACCTATTAGTACTATTGAAGAAGAATTAACTAAAGATATTAGATTTTTTAGAACACATCGTAGCTGTATAGTTAACTTAGATAAAGTAACTAAGGTAGAATTAAGAAATTGTATTATCCACTTTGGTAATATAGAAACCCCGTTATTATCAAGGGATAAGAAAACAGAACTAAAAATAAGATTAGGGAAAGAACCAACCAAAAGACAAAGAGAAAGGGGGATTGGACAATGCAATTTATAGAAACTTTTATAAATTCAATAATTTTATGGACAACTGCTGTTTTAGTAGGAAGAATACTATTGGAGGAAAAACAAAAACCAAAGTATATACTAGTGACTATAATAATAATTATTTTTTCTATTATTTTATCAGTCTTAAATATGCAGAACTTTAACACAATAAGTGGACCAATTAAGATAGTATTAGTATATGCTTTACAATGTATATTTTATAAAGCTGTTTTCAAAAAACCAGTATCAACAAGTATATTGTTAGCTTTGATTTGGTACATAAGCTTATTTTTATCCGAAGTAATAGTTATATTATTTACAAGTATAATCACCATTTTTACCAAATCATCAATGTCTTTTATTATAAATAATATAGTTGTTAATTTATTAATAGTAGTTAGTAATTTAGCTATAATTAAAGTATTTAAAAGCAAGCTAGTGACAATGATAAAAAATGAAAACATAATAAAGAAAAGTACTATTATAGTTATTATAACTATTCTAATCACTTTAGCATTATTGCTATTCAAAATACCATATGATGAATGGGAATTTAATTTGGAATTTATAATAACAATGTTAATAATAATTGGTTTTTGTATTGTTGGTTTAACTTTACTAAAACAAAAAGCTCAAATTGAAGAAACGACTTCTAAATATCTTCAACTTGCTAATTATTCAGATGTAACTAATGATTTACTAGAAGATTATAGAATAGTTGCTCATGAACATAAAAACCAACTATCAGTAATTAGGAGTATGGCTAATCCCAATGATAAAGAGTTAATAGATTATATAGATGATCTATTAGAAAAACGCGATAAAATAAGATATTCATGGTTAGGTCAGCTAAATCATTTACCTATATCAGGCTTAAAAGGTTTAATTAATTATAAATTAATGGAAATGGAACAGAAAAAATTAAATATTAATATTAATGTTAGTAAAGAAGTTATGAAAACAAAATTAAGAGATTTATCACTAAAAGAAAAAGATAACTTATATAGTATTATAGGTGTATATTTAGATAATATGATTCAAGCTGCTGAAAACAGTACTAAAAAAGAAGTTAGTATAGAAATATATAAAGAGAAGAATGATATAGTATTTTTATTAGCTAACAGTTATAGTGGTAAAATAGATTTAGAAAAAATTGATTCATATGGATATACAACTAAAGGTAAAAATCATGGCGTTGGTTTACACATTGTTAAAAAGATTATGGAAGAAAAAACAATTTTTTCTCAATTAAGAAATATACTAGACGATTATTATATCCAAGAATTAAGAATTCATTTGAATGAAATAAATAAAAATAAAGAAGCTGCTTAGGCAGCCTCTTTATTTCAGACTGTTGACAAAGTAAAATTTGTTAATAGTCTTTTTATTTTAATAAAAATGTATTATAATTAAATTGCGAG